>JAKPYU010000682.1 GCA_029568995.1 Candidatus Omnitrophota bacterium
GGAGTGTGATCCGCCCATCCGGTGTGGTTTGCCCGGGTTCTATTCCTAATTCCTGGGTGAGACGGGACACCAGGCGATCCGCCCCGCGCACATAGCAGGCTGTGCCGGTACAAACCATGCAGGTGTGTTTGCCGCGCGGAATGGTCGTGAAGAAATGATAGAACGTCACGACTCCGTAAATCTTAGAAACCGGGACGTGCATCCGACGAGAGAGATAGTGAATCACATCATCGCCCAGGTATCCGAAGATGCTCTGTGCCGCATGGAGGATCTGAATCAGGGAGTCTTCCTGGCCATTCTCATAGTCGATGATCCGGTCCAGCTCCAGGAAACGGGGATCCCCGCTGGGGTGTTCATAGATATCCGGGGCCAGTGCGGATACGGGCGGCGGTGTTTGAAATCGAGTCATTCCGGTTCTCCAGCTATTCTCTGCCTGAGTGGACATTGTGGACCGGGGGGTGGACATGCGATCACCCCGGTCATCTCTCTGTTGCCCTTTCCTTCGCCCACCAGCCCTCTCGCCGTTGTTCTATCCATCACGCCAATCCTTCTGTCTTCAATTCAAGATAGAAAAGATACTATAGAAAAGCAATACGAATTGACTCATATTGAAGATTACCAGAGGGAAAGGAAAAAGAATGCGGCCCAGTCTTCCGGAACGATCATCTGATAGCGTGTGGGTGTGTCGAATTGTCACATGTCCCTGCATCCCCGGTAAATCGAGTCATACGACTCCAGCATCAATCCGGCATCGGACTTCACGTCATTCATGAATTGAATATCTAGTTGATTATTATGGTATTACGTTTATCTTTCTATAACCATTCTATGTATGAAATGAGTCCTCTGAAAGAACGATTCTGTGGCAGATCGGATTTGGCCTGAAATATGCTGCGATTGGACAACAATGGTATTCGTCACAGGTCTTGATTCGGAGACCAAGTGAGGGAAGCGTACCGAAACGCTTCGGTGAATCGTTAGGAGGCAGGACCGGTACCGACCAGGTGCCGGCGACACCCTATCAGGAGGTTTTCTCATGAAAACGTCACAATGTCCATCAACGATGGGCAGCCTATTGCGCACCACGGCATTTGTCGCCGTGATCTCGTTATTCTGTGTTTCCATATCGGATATTGCGGTAGCCCGTTCGGCCCAGGCGCTCAAGGAAATGAGCCAGGCATTCGCCGAAGCGGCAAAGAAAGTGACTCCCTCGGTGGTCCATATCCGCACATCCAAGACGGTCACGTCCGGCCAGGGCTTATCATTTGAGGATCTCTCCCCCGATTCTCCCTTCGCGCCGTTCTTCGAGCGTTTCCTGAATCCCCGGGACCAGAAACAACGTCAGAAACAAGACAATGAACCGGGTGAGGTGCCGTACGGGATGGGTTCCGGGCTGGTTGTCCGGTCCGACGGGTACATCCTCACGAACAATCATGTTGTGGATGGGGCTGACAAGATCGAGGTCCGTATGAGAGTCGACGGACATGACAAAACATACACGGTCGATATGGAGAAGAATCCCCCACGGCAGGATTCCGTCTCCGATCTGGCGATTATCAAGATTGACGCGGAGGATCTTCCGGTTCCGGAGCTGGGAGATTCCGACAAGTTGGAAGTGGGCGAATGGGTGATCGCCATCGGGAATCCGTTCGGCCTGGACCAATCCGTGACAGCGGGGATTATCAGTTATCTCGGACGTGGGCCAATGACGGGTCCCCAATTCGGCGATTTCATCCAGACGGATGCCGCGATCAATCCGGGCAACAGCGGGGGACCGCTGGTTGATTTGGATGGAAAGGTCGTTGGAATTAACGCGGCGATTGCGACAGGAAGTCCGTTCGAGCGCAGCTATGCAGGAATTGCCTTCACGATTCCAATTGACATGGTGAAATCGGTCAAAGATGCTCTGATCGAAAAAGGCTCTGTGACGAGGGGGTATCTCGGGGTTGGAATTACCGATGTGGGCGAAGGCGTTGCCAAACACGAGAATCTGCAGACCCAGGACGGTGCCCTGGTGAACAGCGTACAGGATGGAACTCCGGCAAAAGAGGCCGGAATGCAGGTTGGCGACATTGTCATCGAATTGAACGGACAGAAGATCACCGGGCCTTCCGACTTGCAGTTGAAAGTCGCCGGGATCAGTCCCGGAGAGAAGGCGAAGCTGACCATCCTGCGTCATGACGGCAATTCGTACAAGGAGCAGGAGATCCAGGTGACAATCGGCACGCGACCCAGCAACGAGGAGATCGCCGAGGTCACCGCGCCATCGACCAGCAAGAATCTCGGTATGACATTGCAGGATCTGACAGAATCCACCGCCGAGAGCCTGGGATACACAATGGGCAGTGGTGTCCTGGTGGCGGATGTCAAAGAATACAGTCCCGCCGCCAATGCCGGGATTATGCAGTACGATCTGATCCGGCAGGTCAATCATCAGCCGGTGAAGACGGTTGAGGAATTCAAGGAGGCATTGGCCAAGAGGGAGGATTCGGCCCTCCTGGTCGTACAGCGCCAGAAAACCAAGGACACGTTTATTACGGTGATCGAGATGAAGTAGGGGGGAATCAAGGTCTGAGCGCAGAAAGGGGGCAACGAATACGTTGCCCCCTTTTGTATTTTCGGGATGGTTGCAGCAGAAAGACCCTCAGCTGGACTTTTTCAGCAACACCGCATCATACATGGCTGCGCCGAGGGATTCGGCGACAATCTCGCATTTCGCCTTGAGAATAAAGAAAATGTTCTCCGGTCGTTCGTCCAGGGTTTCGTAGTTCGCCTGGCCCTTGGAGATAATCAGATCGGCGCTGAAATAGATATCGTGGAACTCCCGGCTGCACCGCGACAGCACTGTACCGAGATCCTGATGCCCATTTTCGATTACCTCTACAAGATCGCACAGGCCGACGATTTGCGCATCCTCCATAAGGGCGTCATTAAGTACCGGGCGGCTATTCACCGAAGCGATAATCCGAATAGACGGGTAATGAATTC
The DNA here is from genome assembly GCA_029568995.1 of Candidatus Omnitrophota bacterium. Lineage (GTDB taxonomy): Bacteria > Hinthialibacterota > Hinthialibacteria > Hinthialibacterales > JAKPRU01 > JAKPRU01. The sequence goes on from JAKPYU010000682.1 coordinate 2,989, forward strand.
GAATCTGTTCAATCAATATCCGGTCGAATACGATCTCCCCGGCGTTATCGAGTATGTAGAGAAGCAGCCCGCTGTTTCGATCCGTTTTCTCTAATTCCCGTTTCAGTCGATCATAATGGCTGGTTCGAAATCCCTGTTCCAGCGCGTGATGGATGGCCGTTTCCAGGTCGAACGATTCCTGAATACCGAGGTCGATGATGTTGCCCGATGCAGCGAGCAGGCAGGCTGTCAGGATGGGATCATCGGCCTGTTGCGCTTTCTCACTGAGCCTTGGATAGTATTTCAAAGCCAGTTCGTTGGATTCCGCTTTCTCCTGTCGAAACGGATCGTCGCACCCGGTGGCCCGATGGGCCTCCAGAATAGCCCAGAAAGAGACCTCCGCCGGGCTGTAGCGGGGGTCCGAGGCTTTCACAATTTCGACAGCCTTCTGCCCAACCTCTTTTTGAAGAAACTCAATATCGTGCGGAAGCCGTCTGCGAACCTCCGGGTCCCGCACGGCCAGGCTGAACACTCGTTCGGCCTGGCGACGCGAACACTCCTCACATTCCCTGCGATATTTCATATTGGAATCCGATGATGAAGCGAGGATCAGTCCTGGTAGATGACGGCAGTGCCGCTTGCACTCACCATCAGCATGTTGCCCCCTTTGCCGATCCCGATGGTTTCATAATCCAGATCGACGGCGACAATCGCATTGGCTCCGAGCGCACGGGCCTGCTCGGACATGTCTTCAAGAGCGATTTCCTTCGCAGATCGCAGTTCCTTTTCGTAGGCTGCGGATCGTCCGCCGACAATGTCCCGTATCCCGGCAAAGAAATCCCGAAAGATGTTCGCGCCCAGAATCGCCTCCCCAGAGACCAGTCCGAGATACTGGACAATCCGTTTTCCCTCGATGTTGGGTGTGGTGAGAATCAGCATGGTGTGGTTATCCTCCATCAATTACGAATTACAAATTATGAATTATGAATTGAAGAAAAGAAGGGGACGGAGAATTGGGGATTGGGGATTGGGGATTGGGGATTGGGGATTGGGGATTGCGGATTGGGGATTGCGGATTGGGGATTGGGGATTGCGGATTGAAGAAGGGGATGGGACCAATACGAACTCTGAATGGCTGGCGGGGTGGTGCAGGCTTCCAGGCAGAAGGTCTTTCTTGAGAAGATGAGAGAGCCTGCGGCTGTGGGAACTGCCTACAGGCCGTATGGGATATCACACAAACCGGGAGGACACCATGAACGTCAACGAAGCCATTCGACAGCGGTACAGTGTTCGCGCTTATCAGAATCGTCCGGTTGAGGAAGACAAGCTGATGCGTGTCCTGGAGGCGGCACGGCTGGCGCCATCGGCGAGTAACCGGCAGGAATGGCGGTTCGTTGTCGTGCAGGATTTTGACAGGCGGCAGAAGCTGGCGTCAATCGCAATGGGGCAGAAGTTTGTGGGGGAAGCGCCGGTGGTGATCGCCGCCTGCGCGGAAACCGATAACCACATCATGCGATGCGGGCAGCTGTCCTATCCCATCGACGTCGCCATTGCCATCGACCATCTTACGCTCCAGGCGACGGAAGAAGGACTCGGAACCTGCTGGGTCGGCGCGTTCAAGGAAGACGGTGTGAAAGAACTGCTGGGAATCCCCAACACCATTCGAGTGGTAGAACTTGTGACCCTGGGATATCCGGCGGACCGGCTGCGCGGCAAGAGTCGTCTTCCGGTGGAAGAAATTGTCCGTTTCGAGCATTGGTGATTACCCTGGACGCTGGTGGGCTAGCCCGCAGACGGGCCTAAAGCCCACCCCTACAACCTGAGATTCCTCACATTCGTTCGGAATGACAATGAGCCTGTCATTTCGACGAAAGGGAGAAATCTCATCAGAAAACCAAATCTCCCTCGCCGGTTCCAATTTCAGCCCTGTAAAATTGAGGATAAAAAGAGGGTCTCTAAATACCCTTCTTTGCAGGATTTCGGTATAATGAACCTGTCGAGTAGACCGAAACACCTATGGATATCCAACTTTGAGGCCGGCTTGGACACATCCAATAGAGGAGGACGGTCGAGATGGATCCGTCACGATGGTTGACTCCGGAACCGGTGCAAGCCGAAGACGAGAGTCCCAAATCGAGCGACGAAGTCGATCTGGTGATGCGGGTCTTGTCAGGTGATCGAGTGGCGTACGGGATTCTGGTGAATCGTTACCAGCGGAGCGTGTATCACCTGGCGTATTCCATCCTGGGCAGTTGGCAGGACGCCCAGGATGTATCGCAGGAGGCGTTCTTTGCAGCGTATCGGCGATTGCCGAAGCTGAAGGACCCTGGAAAGTTCGGAGGATGGCTGTTCGGGACTGCACGCCACATCTGCTATGTGACACTGCGGAAGCGCAGGGTGATGGGCGAGCAGATCCCCATCGAGGAGGTCGAGTTCCTTGCCACCCGGCCTGTGGAAGACCTCCCGGACAACCGGGAGGCAATCCTGCTCCAGGGAATCCAGGACCTTCCGGAGAAATACCAGGTCCTGCTTCGGCTGAAGTATCTCGGCGGGTATTCCTACCAGCGGGTGGCGGAGATGTTGGACTTGCCTGAGATTACGGTGAAATCGAGACTTTTTGAGGGACGGCGAATGCTTCGAGAACGAGTCGCATATCTGGTGAGGACACGTGATGATCTCTGAAGGCTGCTTCCAGGAATGGGAAGCTGAAATCCTGCACTACCTGGACGGAGAGCTCGGCGAGACGGATCGGCTTCGAGTGGAACGTCACTTGCAGACGTGCCGACGATGCCGGGCTTTCCTGGCGGATATGCGTCCGATTGAGCAGTCCATCGGGCAGCATTTCCGCACCATGGCTTCCGAGAATCCGCTGCCGGAGGATTTCACTCAAAAGGTGATGTCCAATCTGCCCGGAATGATCTCGCTGCCATGGCTCTGGAAGATCCGTCTTACCCTCCAGGAATTTTCCACCCGCGAAGGTCTGAAACGGCTGGTTCGTCAGCACCCCGTTACGGCAGGCGCATTGGTTCTGTTCGTGATCGGTACTCTTTCTTCCATCTGGCTGAACCACCTGGAATACGATTACCGTGTGAAAATCAAGGCCTGGAATGACAAAACCTTCGAGGTGAATCTGTCGCAGAGCGTTGTCTGCCAGAATCCGAACGGTCAGATGTACGAATTGCCTGACGGGAGTCTCCTTTTTGCGCAGCCGGGAGCCGTGTTCTCTGTGGAGGCATACCAGAAGCACGGCGATGACCGATGGGTCCGGCTTCGACGGGGTGAGGTGTGGCTTGATGTGCGGGGCGATGTGCACGAGGGATTCACGGTCACCACGCCGGAAGCCCGCTTGAAAGTGACAGGAACCTGTTTCGCCGTGAAACTGCAACCGGATGTCAGCACGGTCGAAGTCGCGCGTGGAAATGTGCTGGTGGAGAATGTCGGGCGCGGGCATCCGAAGAGTTGTTATCTCAAGCCGGAAAGGAAGATCTCCGCGAACCGGGGCGGGCGATTGGTTGAATTCGGCGATGTGAATGCCGACCGGATCGGGTCGATTGAGGGACAGTTCCCGAAAAAACCCGCCGAGC
>JAKPYU010000688.1 GCA_029568995.1 Candidatus Omnitrophota bacterium
GCCTGGAGAGGGAGCGCGGTTTATCATCCGGCTTCCACTGAGAGGAACAAAACATCATGTGTCACGCAGGACGGACTCTTCTGATCCTCGATGACGAATCCTCCATTCGCACAAGCCTCGCATTTTTCTTCGAGGATCGCGGATGGCAGGTACGTGCTGTGGAGTGCGCCGAGGATGCGCTGGCGGTTCTGGACCGGGAGCGGATTGACGGGGCGATTGTGGATATTCGACTGGGAGGAATGACCGGAGATGAGTTCATACGAGAATCTCTGAAGAGGAACCTCCAGGTGGTTTTCGTGGTGTGCACCGGCTCTGCCGAATACAGTCTGCCGAAGGATTTGTCCACCGCGCCCTGGGTGTGCCGGACCGTATTCAAGAAGCCGGTTACGGATATGGAATTGATGGAGCGTGAGATCGAAAACTTTTTGGAGACCGCGAGGAATCGGACAAAGGAAAACAATGGAAACGACCGTTCTGATCATTGATGACGACATGGCCATCCGGGAGAGCCTGGCGGCGTATCTGGAGGACCGCGACTACCGCGTGGTACTCGCCAACGACGGCAAGTCCGGGCTGAAAGCCCTTGAAGCGGAGCGGCCGGATCTGGCGCTGGTTGACTTGAGCATGCCCGGAGTGGATGGATTTGAAGTCCTGAAGCGAGCCGGGGAGACCATGCCGGATACCCCCCTGATCGTGGTATCGGGAACCGGTCGAATCAGCGACACGGTCCGGGCATTGCACCTGGGTGCCTGGGACTACATTCTCAAGCCGATTGAGGATATGTCGGTTGTCGAACATGCCCTGGGAAAGGCTCTCGACCGGGCGAGGTTGAGACGGGATAACCTGCGATACCAGAATCAGCTCGAAGAATTGGTCCAGGCACGGACTGCGGAGCTCGAGGAATCCAATATTCGGATGCGAGACTTGAACGCCCGGCTTCGAAGACTGGTTGAGGCAACCAGCGGTCTTTCGTCATGCTTTGAGATCAAGCAGTTTGGCCGTCGTCTCCTGGAGGAGTTCGCCGGGAACATGGCGGCCTCCGGCGGAAGCATCTATTCCGTTGAAAGGAACGGCCTTCATCTGCTGCACACGCTGGACCCCGGACACGCGGCGGAGATCATTCCATTTCCTCTCCCGGATAGGTCGATCCTGCGTCGCCTGCTCGATCAGACCGCGCCGTTGCTGATCAACGACATTCGGGAATACAGAGATCTGGCCCCCAGCGGATGGACCGGCTACCGGAACGGATCGACGCTTGCCTTTCCACTTCTCGATGAGACAGGGAAGGTCTCCATTCTCCTGACCTTACACAATAAATACGCTCCCCCATTTGTGGAACAGGACAAGGAGATCGGAATCATCCTGGCGTCCCATAGTCGTGAGACGCTCCGTGCCATCCGCAATTTCAATGCGTTACGAGAGAGTGAAAAGCGGTTCCGGGATCTGACCGACCTGCTGCCACAGATCGTCTGTGAAGTCGACACGGGGGGAAAGTTCACGTACGTGAATCAGAACACATCCCGGATGCTTGGATACGCGGAGGGAGAACTCGAGAAGGGATACGCCGTATTGGATGTGGTTGCCCCGGAAGACCATCCCGCAGTCCGCGAGAGTATGGAGCGAATCCTGTCCGGTTCGGGCAAATGGGGAAACGAATACACGGCCCGGCGAAAAGACGGAACGCGCTTTCCGGTAGTCGTCTACGCCAGTCCCATTATCCTTGATGGAGTCGGCGTGGGCATGCGGGCCATCGTGATTGATATTACGGAACGAAAGACGGCGGAAGCGGAACGAGAGCGACTGATCCGAGCCATTGAACATGTGAATGAATCGGTGGTCATCACGGATACGCAGGGAAATATCGAATATAAACAACGCCTTTACGCGCTGTACCGGCTATCCGCCCGAGGAGGTCATCGGACAGAATCCGCGCGTCCTGAAAAGCGGGAAGCATGATGACGCATTCTACCGAGAGATGTGGGAGACCATCACGAGCGGCAAGACCTGGGAAGGACACATTATCAACAAGAAGAAGAACGGCGACCTATACACCGATGAAACCACCGTGTCCCCCGTGTGGGACTCGAAGGGGAATATCATTCAATACGTCTCCATCAAGAGGGACATTACGCACGAATTGGAGATGGAGTCCCAAATGCGTCGTTCGCAGAAGATGGAGGCCATCGGGACACTCGCCAGCGGGATTGCGCACGATTTCAACAATATCCTGAGCGCGATTCTCGGCTACTCCGAGATGGCGTTGCGCGGCGCGGAAGAGAACGAGCGGCTTTCCAGCGACATTCAACAGGTTCTCAAGGCGGGAAACCGCGCGAAGGATCTGGTCGCGCAGATCCTCACATTCAGCCGTCGAACCGAAGGGGAACGAAAGCCGATGCGGTTGCAGCCCATTGTGAAAGAGGCGATGAAACTGATTCGTGCCTCGTTGCCTACGACCATCGATCTGGTAACCGCATTCGATCCGAACTGTGGGCCGATTCTGGCGGACGCCACGCAGATCCACCAGGTCCTGATGAATCTCTGCACGAATGCCTATCACGCCATGCGAGAAACGGGGGGAGTCCTCACCGTTCGTTTGAGGCAACAGGATGTGCCCGTGGGCATGTCCGGTGGTCTTTCGCTTCCACCCTCGGCATCCTACGTGGTCATTACCGTGAGCGATACCGGACATGGAATGAGTCAGGAAACCCTGGAACGACTCTTTGAGCCTTATTTCACGACCAAGGAGCCGGGAGAAGGAACCGGACTTGGGATGGCCATCGTGCATGGCATTGTCCAGTCCCATTCGGGTATCATTCGCGTGTCCAGCGAACCGGGAAAAGGAACCACGATTGAGGTTTCTTTCCCATTGTGTATCGAGGCAGAAGGGGATGCGACACCGGACATTGCAGAGAGGCCCATCGGAACGGAGAGAGTCCTGTTCGTGGACGACGAAGAAGCCATCGCGACCGTTATCAAGTATGGTCTTGAACGGATGGGATATCGGGTTACTTCCTTCTCCAAACCGATGAAGGCAATGGATTATTTTCACCAGCACCCGGATCTGTTCGATGTGGTTGTCACCGATTTGACCATGCCGAAAATGACCGGAATCGAGTTGGCGCGGCAAATCCATCAGGTTCGGACCGATATTCCGATCATTCTCTGCAGCGGATATGGAAAGGCGGCGTACGAGAACCAGGGAAGACAAGTCGGTATCCGGGAGTTCGTGGAAAAACCGATTCATCCCAGCAAGCTCGGATGGGCGATTCGTCGAAGACTGGATCGGTCAAAAAAGGATGTTCGGACAGCGTAGCGAGGGCATGAGTGAATGGGGTGAGGGACGGAGAGAGTCATTATGGCGCGCATACTGGTAATGGACGATGACGAGCTGGTCTGTGAGATGATGTGCCAGTATGTTCGGTCCCTGGGACATGAGACGACCAGTGCCCATACTCTGCGCAAGGGTATCGAGATTGCGCGCGCGGAGAACGTAGACATTGTGTTTCTTGACGTGGGAATGCCGGATGGCGACGGTCTTGCCGCTCTACCCGAAATCCGTGAGATGCCCTCGCATCCTGAAGTCATCATCATCACCGGGGAGGGCAGTCCCGAAGGAGCGGAAGCGGCGGTGAAAAGCGGGGCGTGGAACTACCTGGAGAAACCGATCTCCACGAAGGAAATGACGCTTCATCTGACACGAGTCCTTCAATATCGACAGGAGAAGGTGTCCTCCGGTCCGGCCCGGGCATTGGATCGTGGGGAGATCATCGGAGAGAGTCCATTACTGTCCGCGTGCATGGACCTTGTGGCCCATGCGGCCAACACGGACGTCAATGTTTTGCTGACCGGTGAGACAGGGACCGGGAAGGACCTGTTCGCTCGGGCGATTCACAATAACAGTGCCCGCGCCGGGAAGGATTTCATTGTGGTAGATTGCGCCGCCTTGCCGGAAACCCTCGTGGAAAGCGTATTGTTCGGGCACGTCAAGGGAGCATTCACGAGTGCGGAGCAGGCGCGATCTGGACTGATCGAGCAGGCGGACGGCGGAACTCTGTTCCTGGACGAAATCGGAGAATTGCCGCTTCCGGTACAGAAATCGTTTCTGCGCGTGATTCAGGAACGGCGCTTTCGCCCGGTAGGCGGGAAGGATGAGATTGCCAGCGATTTCAGGCTGATCTCGGCGACCAATCGCAACCTCGAAGAAATCGTGAAAACCGGCGTATTTCGGAGCGATCTGCTTTATCGGATCCGTTCCGTCAGCATCGAGCTGCCTCCGTTGCGGGATCGCAAGGAGGATATCAAGTACCTTGCGATGCACCATCTTGAGAAACTTACTCAGAAGCATCGGCTGAATCGAAAAGGCTATTCATCCGATTTTTTCGAAACCCTGGAGATCTATCCCTGGCCGGGGAATATCCGAGAATTGATCCATGCGCTCGAGACAGCTCTGTTGGCTGCCCGCGAAGAAAAAACGATCTTCGCCCGTCATCTTCCCATCAATTTGCGGGCGGAGATTGCCCGGGAATCCTCCGAGAAGAGAATTCGCAGCGGGGTCGCCACGCCTCCTTCCTCAAGTCCTGCGATTTCCATGGCCAATTTTCGGGATTTTCGACGGGAGGCTGTGGACCAGGCCGAGAAACGATACCTGGACGATCTGATATCCGTCGCCAAAGGGGATGCAAAAACAGCCTGCGAGATTGCCGGTCTATCCAGGTCCCGTTTCTACGATCTCCTGAAAAAACACAAGATCTCTATCTCGGAATAGTCCCATCCTTTCATGCCCGATTGTCCGAGAATCTCGGACTGAGTCCTGAAAAATCGGAATTAGTCCGAGAAAACCGGACAACTATCTTTGTATCTCGGATAAGAACGCATTGCAGATCGATTTTCACAAGACCTTGTTTATGAGCAGCTTACAGGAAATACTCTTCGCCATCAGGGGCTTGGCACGAGATTTGAGTAAAGGTCAATGCGATCACAAAAAAGGAACCGAATCCTATGCGGGTCACATTCTTTTGCCCATCCCTGGACGGTCGCGGAGGGAAGTGCCAGGAACAGCTGAAGGCGCAATTTACCGGGACCGCATGGACCTATTGCGGCACGATATCCG
>JAKPYU010000730.1 GCA_029568995.1 Candidatus Omnitrophota bacterium
CGTCGATATTGCTCACCGTCGTCAGACGGTTCTCGGGGTCGTAGTCGAAGATCATATTGCCGCCGTCGTAGGTGAGATTTCCGTTGTCGTCGTAGACGTACGTGGCTCCGCCTTCCCTGTGGTTTCATTCACAGTATTTGATAACGGCCCGCCCGCTATAAGGAATGCAGACATCGTTGACATCCGCCCGCAGAATCTTCTCAATCAATCCGTGCTGGGAATACCGGATGTGAACCTGGCCTTCAGCATACGGGTCCGGGTTCAGGCGATCAAAGTACTCCCCCAGGCCGTTTCGGATTGCAACTCCTCTGAAATAGGCGTGAAATGTATCCAAGGGGATGTCTATATGCGGGAGAGTCCACGTGTCTGCTACGGCGCAGATGCTATGAATCAACCCAGGCAGGTCCTCGTCGAAATAGCCAATCTCCAAAGTCAGACGCGTCACGGTTTGAGTCACTTCTGTCGTCTTCTTGGCGCTATACGCGATCACTGATGTGACAGGCAGAGCTATCCGCACCGACTCTGTCAAAGAAGCACCAGGGATCACACGTACATACGTTCCCAGAGGTACCGCGCGATCCCAAACATTGTATGCGGGAACATCCATCCGTTTTCTGATCACGAGGGTTTGAGTATCAAGTGCGAGGAATACCTCGAAGGGTGGACCAGACTCACTGCAAATCCAGGCTTCATGGTCGGATTCATTCTTAATGTCATAGCTCAATGTGAGCAGCGAATCATTCACATCCACCGTGCTAATCTCTATTGTCACTCCACTGGCCTTGCTCATGCTAGGCTCCGTGGTCTCCCTGGCGAGTGAGCCTACAACACAAATGCAGCAAAGGGCAAGCAATTTCACAACTGTTCTCATATGGCTCATTGTCAGTTCCTTTCACTAATCTGCAAGTCTTGTCTCTTCTCCCCTGATTGTGCACATGATTCACATTCTCCATTCTGGGGCATCCCGTCAGAACTCAGGCACATAGTCTGGACTCCAGTCCTCCCAAGACATGCTCAATACTACATAAGAGTGGAGATCACTGACTGCTATGGGCTGCCCCGTTGTATTCACTTGTCTCCGATACAGCGAGAAGAAAGTCCGCGGACCTTTGGTTTCATAGATTTCTCCCTTGCGATAACCCGGTACTTTCATGTAGAATGCGTAGGCCATCGCGTTTTCCGCCATCATCGCTTCTTGTTCCGCTTTCATAGCCTCCAGGCTGGCCGAGTTCGTATTAGCGAAATCCTGCGAATAGCCGGCCAGTCCCATCATTGCATACTCATACCCGTGCTCTACTTCATGAGCCAACATCGCCAAGACGGGCCAATTGGACCACCAATGAGGTGCGTCACCATACTGAGTTTGATCTTTCTCTGTCCATCCACATCCCGCAGGGTCAAAATATATTTTCAATGTGTCCCTGTCCAGGTTCCAGCATAGAGCACTCGTATACTGTGTCGGCTCAAGAGTTATTCCCGCCTCGTCACACTTTCTAATCTTGCCTTCATCATAACCCATGGCAATCATTGCCTGAATGAGCCCAAACTCCTTCATGCTGAAGTCGGTATCCCCTCCTGCCATACGGTAGCCAGCATACGCGCTCAGCTCGTGGCCACGAACGGCGATGTCATTCATGAACCAGTCTATCCACACGCCAAAGTCCATGAACTCGATGATCTCTCCCTCGTCTGTCTGATACCGCAGCATTTCCCCTGTCGTGTCCAAAAAGCGTCCGGTCATCCCGCTCGGATCGATGCAGTTCAGGGCATTGTTCCCGCAGTATGTGTACCAATTCACCCCGTCGCCATATCCAATGGCATCGGTCTGGAGGAACCGTCCGATCTCGGGGTGGTAGTATCTCGCGCGGTAGTAATACAGGCCCGTGTCCTTGTCGAACTCGCGGCCTGTGAACATGAAGCGGTTGGGATGGTTCGCGTCGCTGGCCGCCACCTGGCCCCAGACACTGTACTCGTAGAGCTGGACCACGTCGCCGTTCGGGTCCGTCAGGGCCACCACGCTGCCCAACGCGTCGTAGTGGTAGTACTGCGTGCCGGCGTAGGTTCCACTGCTCTCGATCATGCAGATCGGCTCATCGGTGCACGGGCCGTGGACGTACTTGCGGAGCAGCGTGTCGTTGGCATCGTACTCGGCGATGATGTGACCGCCGTCATAGAGGAACTTCAACTCCGTCGTCCCATCGACC
>JAKPYU010000776.1 GCA_029568995.1 Candidatus Omnitrophota bacterium
TGAGATTGTAATGGAAAATGATCTCATCCGGGCCACGCTGCTTCTTTTCGGGGGCCGAGTGATTGAGTATACAGTAAAAAGCAAAGACGAGAATCTGCTGTTCAAACTCTGGCCGGAGAAGCCGCCATTGGCGGGGCAGCCAGGCGGGGTACGTGCATTCTATCCTCATGGGGGACTGGAGGAGTTCATCGGCTACCCGTTTATCGGCGGACTTCGCATCTATCAATACGAAATCATGAAGGCGCGGGGAGAATATGTGCGCGTCCGGCTGTGGGCGGATATTCACGGCAGCAAGATTGAGAAGATTGTCACGCTGTTTGCCGGAAGCCCCGTTCTGGAAGCGCGCTACGCACTCAATGATATGACACCCTCGATTAACGTGATCGGGATCAATCCACTGATTCAGGTCGGCCCGTCTACCGGCCCCGAGGATGTCTATTCATTCCCGGTGGGGCAGTCCGAGATTATCCAGAAAAGGCCGGAGTTGGAACGCTACTATGGTGCGACGTTATTCCTTCGGGAGGGCTGGGCGGCGGCATACGACACCGAGATGGACATCAGCCTCGTTATCGGATTCCCGGTGAACGATGCTGTCTTGATGCATCTCTGGAATAATCACCCGAACAATACGCCGACACCCTATTATTATGCGGAGCTTCAGCCGTGGGTACAGTTGAAACACAGAACGACTACTTATTTCACGTATTATCTGTTCGGCCAGGCGGGGGATTGGAAACCGGCGGTTGAGGCGTTTCGGGAGTTGGGTGTGGTAACCACCCGGCATTGATCTGGAGTTGTAGGACAGGCCTCCGCGCCTGTCATTCCATATTTGCCTGTCAGATCGCCGGGTAGGGACGACTGGCCTAGAAATTCTCCATCTGAACCGTCTCGTTCCCGTTCATGACGCGATCCAGCTGAACGAGTGCGCGAAGGAGGTATCCGACGCCATCCATGGCCTCATAGTAGGGTTTGCAGGGATGTCCGCGAAACAGGCCACGATAGTATAATTTGGAGATGGCCTCATTCGCCACCGTCTTTGCGAAGTCCAGATCTGCCTGTTCCCCTGTCAACGCATGGAGGTGGAGGAAGAAGGAGATCGTTCGCGCATATTTCTCGGCGTATGTGCCGTGCTGTGCCCATTTCTCCGCATATTCCCCGTACCAGGTTTCTTTCTTGCAGCGGTCGGGCGGGAACTCCTTGCGGATGCATTCGGCCCATCGCTGAGCGTTCGTCAACATCTGTTCGTCGCGTGTGAGTTGGAATGCATACGCATAGGCCTGGGCGGTATAGATGGGGAATTGGTACCCGGCGGCGTACGGTTCCCAAAGGTCGATATGCTCGCGCGGCTGATATTTCTCGTAGCCCTCCAGCGCAGCGGGTCCTCGTTCGGGTGTGCCGTCCAACCGGAGGATTGCCCAGAACTGTTTTTCCTTCTCGTCGTAGCCGTATTTTCCATAGGCACCCAGATGTGCCGACGCTTGATCCCGAAACAACGGATCACCTGTCAATTCGTATGCTTTCAATAGACGATGGCAATAAAGTCCGGAAATGGAAGTATCGAAGTGGGAGCCGTCAAAACGATCCGTTCCGGCATTCGGCTGATTGGGGATCAGATTGGTTTCAGGGTTTCGTTTGCTCCAATAGTAATCGGCGATGAGTTTGGCCCGATCCAGCCAGACAGGGTCCTGAGTTTTTGTGTAGAGAAATGCAAATGCGGCGAGATATTCGCCGCCGCTCATGGCGAAGTCGCACCCGTGTTGTTGATCTCCGTGGCGATTACACTCTCCGGTCATTTTATCGACA
>JAKPYU010000795.1 GCA_029568995.1 Candidatus Omnitrophota bacterium
ACAAAACTCCCCGGCCTGCCTGTCGATGACCGAGCTTTCTTAGGAGGAGCGGCCCGGAGTCTGCGGAGGGCCGCGACGTGGCGATCTCAGGCTTACGATGGGCCAGCTTTCTTAGGAGGAGCGGCCCGGAGTCTGCGGAGGGCCGCGACGTGGCGATCTCAGGCTTACGATGGGCCAGCTTTCTTAGGAGGAGCGGCCCGGAGTCTGCGAAGGGCCGCGACGTGGCGATCTCAGGCTTGCGCGTTCGAACAGCCAGATTGCCACGCTTCGCTCCTAAGAAAGCTCGCCTGCAACCGTCACACCGAGGAATCTTGTGCTATCCGGTCAACCCCCACCTGCCCTCCCCCGATCTTCGGGGGAGGAACCTCTCGCCCACTTTCTCTACCCCAATCACCGGCTCTGCCGGAGCTTCGCTCGCAATGACGGCTGCAGGCGAGCTTTCTCAGGAGAAAGAAAATCCCTCATAAATCGAATCCGTGGCATCGGTGTCTTCTCTGTGAAATCGGTGATTCTATCACGGGACCGGGAACTCATCTATTCTGTTTCTCCGCGCCTCATGAGAGGTCTTTCAGAGCGATGCCATCCCCCGATAAACATCCCCATGTTCTGGGGGCAGAAAATGAAGCATTTTCGATTCTGTTCTACTCCTGAGAAATCTCGATTGTCGACAGGCACGGAGGTCTGTCCCACCAGTAGGCTCGTCCCAAAAGTAGGCTCGCAATGACGACAGGGTCAATCGTAAAAGGATCAGACTCCTGCGGCCGTTTCCGGCAAAATGTCCGGGCCGCACATCCCAAGTCCGAAATCCCCTCACCCGCACAACGCAATCCATACCCCCAGATCGTGCAAATGACGAATAGTTATTCACCATGGAAAAACGAATTATTACTACAGTAGATATTCTGGTATGTGAACCATATAAAGCAGTATTGAAAACCCTCAATCATCGGGACCAGGTGGCGTTGTCGGGTTCTTTTCGGCGCGCCGCGCACGAATATCGGCGACGCGCGCCTCAAACTCCGCCGCCTTCTCCGGGCGATTCATTTCTCTTAGTAAAATCGCATAGTTTTTCAGACAGGTTGCCACATCGGGATGTTCCGGGCCGTATGCTTTCTCATGAATTCCAAGTGCGCGCTTGTAAAGCGACTCGGCCTCCACATAAGATGCGCGATCATCCAGATAATACGCTACTTGATTGAGCAGACGCCCCGCCTCTTCAAACTCGAATTTCGAATTCTCAATAAGTCCGGCGGTGGATAGCGCTTGGGGCAGAAAACGGTCGCACTTCGCCCAATTCTCAAATTCGGGAGAAGGAAATGCTTGATTCACAGCACGGACTGTGCATTCAGCCCACTTCCGTTGGGTCCGCTCATCCATCCCGCCTTTCACAACCTCTTGGACAAGGCGGTGGATCGAATAGGTATTGGAGTTGAGATCCCGACGGATCAGGCAGTAGCGCGTCAACGGTTCCAGGAGTTCATCGAGTGCCACGGGATTGCTTTCCAGATCTTCAAGAGCCTTGGAAATGGGACCACCAAGATGTGAAGCTCCCTCGACGATCAGTTCCAGCGGGATGTTGTCGGGACTCAGAAACGCGCTGACACGCAGAAGGTCTGCCGATGCTTTCGAAGTCTTTTCCACCTCGGCAAAATTCATCGACCAGGTTGTGCAAACGGACTTCGGATATTTCCCAATGGCCGGTGGGGATGCGTCCAGCAGATTCAGATGTCTTGTGCGATAGGCTTTGAGATAGTCTACAAAGGTGGACTGTTTGGCTTTGATATACGCACCCGCCTGTTCGAGAGCTAGCGGCAAGTAGCCCAATTCTTTGGCGAGTTGCCCGGCGGTGTCTTCCTCAACTTGACTTCTTTCGCGTCCGGTTCGCGCAAACAGAAATTCGAGCGCCTTATCCGGCGGCATGGTTTCCATTTCAAGCGGCGCGGCGATGCCCAATCTGTCGAAATTCGAGGCGCGGGAGGTTACCAGGAAACAGCCTTTCGGATTGCGGGGAAGAAAAGGCTCCAGGACGTCCGGTCTGTCCGCATTGTCAAGAATGAGCAGCCAGCCGTCGTTGCTCTCCAGCCATCGCTTTACGGCGGCCACAATGATTGCGGTATCCTTCTCGTCCTTTTCCCGCATCTGCAACAGACCTGCAATCCCACAGAATCCACTCGTTAGGCCCGTCTCTGTTTCGGCTTCCACCCAAAACACGTGGTCGTAGTCCTCACAATATCGGTACGCATATTCGAGAGCGGTCTGTGTTTTGCCGATCCCGCCCAGTCCGCAGATCGCCTAGTTCTGAGACAACGCCGCCGCACGATCTTTGCCGAGCGTCTGGTGGAGTTGCTCAAGTTCTTTCTCTCGTCCGGTGAAATAGGGATTCCGCAGAGCGGGAAGATTCAGAGTTTTCCCCGACGGTACGGGAGGGGCCTCACTCGCTGGTGTTCTACCAGGGGGCTGAGACGTGCCAGCATCGGATCCCCAGATAAGATGGTCCAGACCTGCTCCCACCCAAGGTATGCAATTGACCAATGCTCTTGGCAGTCGCTTGGCAACACGCTTGCACTTCTCACGGAAACCCATAGCTCCCTCCCACACGAGGCATAAGACACACCATATAACACCGTCCCATTGGCGACGGTTGGATTTCAACCGAGACTGCAACGGCATTGTAACCGCAATTGAGGTCGTTTGAAGGTTGTGCCGGATGTCCGTTTTACCTCTATGCGGTGTCGAACCAGTCCCACCGGGAGATCCTGGAATCTGTCCTCCAGGCCCCCCGGATTGAGGATTCGCCATGGGTATTTACCCATGGCGACAACCGCCGAATCCGGAACGTGAAGGGCGGGAATCCGGCTTGCGACACAGAGGGCCAGGCTGGAAGGCGTGACCTCCCACACGATCCTGCATTCCGTCAATTCCGTCTTACTCGCCGGGGGCTTCTCGCAGACCGTCGTTCGTGATCATGTCGGGCACTCCGATTTTCGCATGACAGTCCGCAGGTGTCACCGATGACGGAATTTTGACCTCCAAAATTCGCAGCTACAAAGTTGCACGCATTCTCGATAACATGTTATTTACAGGTTCGGACCGTCTCGGCGATTGCGAGGCCTTGGCTTTCAACCGGCACTGCGTCGTCGCCCACGGTCAGATTGCCCATTATTTGCATCACAACTTTGAGTATTTCAAGGAAACAGAAACGATTGCCGATGTCGCGATTCTGAGATCCTATGCCTCCATCGCACACTCGACCGGGGAAACACGATACAGCACCATACTCTTCGAACAAACCCTGATTCAAAGACAAATTCCTTTCGACATAATTTTTAATAATCAGCTGAAGGACTTGTCCAAATATTCCGTTCTTGTATTGGCGGATCAAGAAAGTTTGAGCGATGAACAGACTTCTTTGATTCGCGATTATGTTAACCGAGGCGGCGGGCTTGTGGCGACCGGTAACACTTCCCTGTTCACCGAATGGAGACGCCAATGACGATCGTTTGGTCTATTGGATGTTTTTGGAATATCAAACCCGAACCAGACCGGAGAGGAAATCCACCGCACCCACGGCAACGGACGGGTTGCATATATTCCAGCCGTAGAGCCTGGTGTCGATGAATCTGTTCTGAAACCTCGCTGGACTGAATATTGGAAATTTCCCATTGAATACTGGACGTTGCCTCGAAACGCAGACGCATTGGTCAACGCAATGATATGGGCCTCAAAAGATAATATGTCGCTGAATGTGGAAGCGCCGGAAATCGTTGTGATCGAGTTGCTTGGGCAAAAAAAAGAAAACAGGATTTTGCTGCATGTGATCAACTATGACCACCGCAGAAATCCGCTTCTGGAAAACATCCAGGCAAAATTGAGGCTGCCCGAAAACCGCAAAGTCGATTCAATTTTCATGCTCTCACCGGATCATGAGAAACCGGTCACTCTTGAGTGCGACATCGAAGAAGACTTGGCGCGTATTCAAATACCCCGTCTGGAAATGTACGAAATGGTTGTTGTCCAACTGAGCAGTTCCAGGTAGTGCCGTTTTCAATTACACGCGAACCATTCCGAATCACGGATGAGGGACAAAAATGCACGCCGGCCAACAATCGGACACCGTGTCGTGCGGCCCCGGCACCCCAGCCGCGTCCAGGCGAAAAGCAATCTTCAGCCCTCCTGTGTCCGGTATCCGTACCACAATCCCTTTTGGCTCCTCGCTGTGCAGCGAGGGCCTCTTGTGGTTCTCTATAACATCTTTTCTTTGTCGGAATGTATTGATATCGGAAGAGATAGTAATCTGTGTCTTTTCGGGTTTTCCGAAGGAGTCTTGTTGATGAAACCTGAGACGGATGGACAAAATTGTTGAAATTATCTCTGCCCGATTACCGGCGATGGGGGCATTGAAAACGGACATGCCGGGGGATGAACTGGCGAGCAAGATAAACGCTGCGAACTCTATCACCACAGGCTTCCGTCTCGCCTGGAGTCCGTGACATTTGTGCTTGTGACCATAGAATATCCGAACTCTCATTCGTCGGATTCTGGGAAGTATTCCATCCGTCGGGTGGCGGGAACCGTTCGGGGCCGCCTTCCGGCAGATCAACCGGCGCAGGGAAACCGTGCCGATGGCAACCGAAAGTGGGGTGTTTACCGCTCAAGTCGTGACACAATGGTGACACGGAGCATTTTTGGGGATTAGGTCAAAGATCGTAAGTCCAGTCAAATCAACCCGCGCCGAGAGGGAATCGAACCCCCAACCTTCTGATCCGTAGTCAGGTTTTGCCACGTAACTCAACGTCACTCTGCATCACAATTCCCTTGAAAATAAAGGGGATTTCACGTTACCCTACTTCAGTGTCCGTGCGCCCAGTTGCACACGAACGGTCCGAAAACGGTCCGAGCAAAACCGAGGAAAATCATGGCTTGGAGACTCTGCAAAGAACCGAACGGCGTGTGGTACGCCCGCAATCGAGAAGGCGGGCGGAACCTGAAAAGAAGCTTGGATACCACTTACAAACGGGTCGCGGAAAAACGGCTGGAGGCGCTTGTCGAACTACAGAACCTGCAAGGCAAAACAAGACCGCAAGACATCCCTACAGTCTCCGAACTCATGCCGGAGTATCTTGAACATAAGAAAGCCAGGAACGCCGACCGGTGGTATCAAACAATTGAATGTGCCGTGCACGGCGAGCATTTTCGTTGGTTGCTGAAGCGAAAATTGGACAATATCACCGCCGGTGATATCCAGAACTGGCAGAATCGGCTACGCAACAGCGGCCTGACTCCTGCCACGACTAACCGATATGTTGGGATCGTCTCTAACCTGTATACTTTTGCACTCGACCGCGATCTCATCGAGCCACATCACCGTCCCCGCATCAAGCGGCTGAAAGAGGAACGCCAGCCCCGTCGTTATTTCACCGCCGAGGGAGTCAAGGCTCTCTTTGAGGTTTCGCCGGGGCTTGGGGGCGATGTGGCCCTGTTTGTCCGACTGGGGATTCTTGCAGGATTGAGAAAAGAAGAAATCCTCTCGTTGCGCACGGGAGACGTGGACCGGGAAAGTGGACTGATTATTATTTGCGATCACAGGCCCGACGATGACTTCCGTCCGAAATCCCGGCAGGAGCGCAGGATTCCTGTTCACGATGAATTGTGGCCGTGGTTCAACCGGACGAAGACAGGCTACTTTTTTCCGAGCCGGTCTCTCCATCGAGAATATCGTGAGAACTTTCGCAAGGAATGGGATCTCTTGATGCGGGTGGCGGCCATCGAGTCTCCTGCCACGCCACATGCCATGCGTCACACATTCGGAACCATGCTTGCCCGCAATGGCTGTTCTGCTTTTGAGATTCAGCAACTGATGGGGCATTCGAGTGTGAGGGTGTCCGAGGAATACATTCATCTTGTCGGCGGGCGCAACCTGCATACCGCCGTCCAATCCCTCAACTTTGATCAGGCCAATGAAAGGCTCCTGCCGCAGATTGAGACCGGCTCCGAATAAGGGAACCTCTCATGCCATAATCGTGTTCCATCATCTCATGCCGTGATTAGTCAACCATTGAAGCATATCTATTTCCTGCAAATTCTCCCCCTGTTTTCTTTACCCGTTCTTTCTTGGATTCAACGTTGTGCTGCCCATGCTCTCGATCAGAGTGGCCGCCTTCATCACGCAGTCCAGGCTGATCGGTGGTACTTGCTCTTCCGCATCGACATAGTTTGCCAGGTATCGCTCGGATGGGGTATCAATACCTTGGCGCGCGCAAACCATATAGGAGACCGATTCGGCCTCAAATTCAATCGCGTTGTGGGCAAGCCCACGGCGATCCGGCCACCATTTCTTGTTCGGCGTGCCGAGGTGCCCGCAATAGAGATGCGCCAACTCGTGCGCCAGGGTTGCGTATCGCGATTCTTCACTTGTGTTCTCAGCAAACTCTAATGCATAGCGAACGGGAACGCGCGTTTCACCGAACATAAGAAACTCCGTCGTTGGTCCCACTCTTTTGATCGATCCAGCTTGTTGTGAGCCGAGTGAAGCCGTGTGAACCGCGACCCCGTCACGTCTTGCATTCTCAATCGTCTTGTCCAACTTCGGCCCGATCTTTCCGTGTCGGACTTCAAATGGATTCTCTACTTCCGGCGGCAACGGTTTGCCTTCCGTATCGGAGACATCGAAAACGAACATGACGGGTGTCATCGGTTGTAGCATAATCAGGGTCCGTGCGCCTTCCTTGATCCTGCGCTCATAGTCGCGGTTCCAACGATGCGCCGACGCCACGAATCGCGCACCGGGCATTTGAATATGGACCAGCATGGCATTATACGGGGAATAAAACCGGAACCGCGCGGTAAATTGCAGCAGGCTATGATACTCTTTGCTGGACTTGTACTGGTGTGTCAGGCTGAACAGCTCATCCAGTGCGCGCTTGGCGGCATCCTGGTCCCAGGTCTTGGCCGGAGTGAGTTCCTCCTTGTCATCGAATAAGTCCTGTTGCAGGCGCTTCTTCTTTTTCATGTCCAACCGTCGCCTCCTGTGCGCTGTATCGCCCGGCTGTCCTTGAAAATGGTGTCATTATACGCGGTGTTCTCTCGGTAGGCTACACGCTTGGCATCTCCCAAGATCCCTCCATTCCCTTTGTGTTATGATACCTCGTTCATTCAATACTTGCTTTGGGGGTGACCGGTTGTCATGGACGTTTCATATCGCGATATTCCGGTTCCCGGTATCTTTCCAATCTCCTGCCCATCGAGACCTGCTGGGCGCATTG
>JAKPYU010000783.1 GCA_029568995.1 Candidatus Omnitrophota bacterium
AGAGTCGGCTGCGGCTGTGCCCAGATCCTGGAGGATATCCATCGGCGCAGCGGTCAGCGTTGCTGCCAACAGCAGGACATCGCCGGGTTCCAGGTTGGCCATGAGCAAGGAGCCTGGGATCTCAGTATCAAAAAGCGGGGCCTGTGTCTGCGGATCAACGAAGAGCGAGGCTTCCGGGAATCCGGTCAGATCTCCCTCTCTTCTGGCTTCCGCTGTGCCGGAGATACCGACCTTGAACCGATCCAGTACAGCATCGGCATTGCTCGCGGCCAGGATCACATCTCCGGCCTTGATATAAGATGTGGGACGCGGAGTGAACGTTGGTGTCGCGGTCGGCGTGCTGGTCGGCGTCGGTGTGCTGGTCTGTGTGGGAGTCGGCGTAGGACCGTTCTCAATTCCGATATTCAGACCGAAGTCCGCTGTTTCCCGGCGAGTCACATTCCCGGCGTCATCGGTTGTGATGATCGGAAGAGACAGATTGGGATTCGTATACGCATTCTCGGATACCGCTGCCTCGAAATAAGCGGTGATTACAGGACCGTTCGAATCGATCACCTCAATTCCGCTGGCCGGTTCCAGTGAGAAAACCGGATCGAGCAATGACAGGTTCATCCGGATATTCTCTGCGGTTATGGATTCCAACGGATCACCATTGAAGTTGATGGTCGCGGTCACGGCCAGGCGATCTCCAGCGAGGAGCTGGATGTCCGTGGCCGGATCTCCTCCCGGCACAGAGATGACGATTTGCGTGATGGCAGGCGCGGCTGTGTCCAGACGAATCGGCAGGGTTGCCGTGATCGCCGGACGAACATCATCCTGCGTGGAGAAGAACAACTCCGCTGTTTCGAAATCGCCGGAGGTATTGACCGCCGAGGCGCTGCCCACCACGGCAGTTGCAAGATAGACTGCATCGGCTGCAAGCACATCCGGGAGCCTGGTATATCCGTCTGCTGTTTTCTCTACAAAGGCGGCATCGCCAATTGGCGCAATATCCCCGATCTGCGATGCGTCAAGGTTCACGGAACTGAGAGGCAGCCGATCTGCATTGACCTCGGTTTGCCCGTCCAGATCGGCATTGCTCTGCAATCCGATGGTAATCCACAGTCGGTCACCTTCGATGAACTGGGTTCCGCTCGTGGGAATCCAGCTGACTTCCTGACCTGTAATCGGGTTCTGACGAGATGCGTAAACAACGGAAAGGCCCGGCATTTCATTTGTTGCGGCAAGGATCTCCGGACCGGTCGCGTCAATCCCGACCGGAGGAAGCGTTCCCCGGAATTCGACAGGATTCCGGAGCGACACGATCTCGACAAGCGGAACCGCAGTCGTTGAGGAAATCGCGGACTCGCCGATTACCATTGGCGGTTCCGTTTCGAAACCGTTCCATTGGAGGATCAACGATGTAGCGACGTCCTCACTGGCGGGGTCCACACCCGTGGCGCTGGTCGGGTAGATCTGGCCGGTCGGGGCAAGAGCGTCGTTTGCGATAATCGCCGGGTCTCCGGTAAACCGCAGGAAGACCTCCTGGCGAACCGAATTGAACGCCTGGGCGTATTCCTCGGATTCCGGTGGATTGTTCCGAATGCTCTGCACCACATCGGCGGCGATCCCGAACGCTCTGCCAGCAACCAGCAGCACATCCCCCGGTTCGATATTCTGATTGAGAAGCGATCCCGGCACAGCGGGATCATAAATGGGCGAGACAAATCCCTGTGTCGCGTCTCCTGGCGGAAATGCGAAGTAAGCGGATTGTGCGGTTCCCACCAGATTCCCGACAGCCAAGGCTCCCGCGGAACCGGACGGCCCGAATCGTCCGAGGTCATCCGGACCAGCGTCCATATTGCTCGCAGCGAGAATCAGCTCGCTTGCGACAAACTGCACGGGCGGTAGAGGTCTGCGAGTTGGAGTCGCGGTCGGAGTGGGAGTGAACTGGTGATACCGGGTCGGCGTTGGCGTCTGGGTCGCGGTTGGTGTTTTTGTGGCCGTAAAGGTCGCGGTCGGAGTGACCGTCGGCGTGGGAGTCGGTCCGTTCTGGACCTGAAGAGTCGCTCCAAACAGGCTCAGATCTTTCGAAACGGTATTGCCTGCGTCGTCCGTGGCATGAAGAATCAGGGGTGCGGCCTGGGTCGAGAAAGCGTTCTGACCAACCGCGAACTGGAACGCCACATCAGCCGTGTCTGCCAAAGTCGCATGGGGCCGCAGGACAAACGGTTGAATCAACTGTTCTGCCGTATCCATATTCGGCGCTTCCAGGGAGGCCGTGATTCCGCCCAGGGGATCGCCGTTCAGCTGAATTGTGCCGGTAACAACCACGATATTGCCCGGCACGGCGAGATACCGTTTCGTCCCCATTTGAAATGCATCCGTGGAGAAAATATCGCCGTTGGTGATTTCCGGCGCAAGGGTGTCGATTCGCAGGGGGATGGTCTGCACATAAGGCTCGGTCACATCCGCTGTAAGGGAGAGGACAATACCTGCTGTCTCGAACGCACCGCTGGTCGGGACATCCGTCACGCTGCCGACAATGCCCCGCGCGGTCAGCATTCCCTCGATGCCGACGGATTCCTGTTCAAGGCCTAATGCATCGGTACTGATAAACGCGACATTTTCATTCGGCAGATCTTCCGGCCCGCCAAGCGCGGTAAAATCAAAGTGGAAATCGGTCTTCCGGAGAGCGTCTCCATACTCGGCGCTTTCGCCGTCGAGATCTCCGCGCACCTCCACGGCGGCCACAATCAGGATCTCATCGCCCATCCGCAGCTCGAACGTCTCGATCAGATCGCCGGTCAGATCGTAGGTCACTCCATTTCGAAGGACGGCGATCATGGCGGGGACTGCCGATCCGGGGACATCCTGGAACGACGGTCCGTCCGTATCGACGCCGACCGGAAGACTACGCGTCTTGTATCTTGTCGGGTCTTCGGACAGATGAATATTGAAGATCGCTTGAGGATTGAACGTGGTTGCTGAAGAAATCTGAAGCGGCGGGACGGTCCGGAATCCATCCCAGAAGAACAGGAGCGTATCGGTCACACCGATAACGCCCGTGGCATCCGTGGGATAGATCGGGAGATCGGCATCGGGAATCAGTATCTGTTCCGTGGGTGGAACGATCTGCGCGAATACGAGCGGAAGGACTTTCTGCATTGCCGTTGCGTACTCGGGAGATCCGGCTGAGGCATTTACGACTTCCTCCACATATTCGGGAGTGACTCGCGCAACCAGCGCGGCGATCATCAGGGTATCGCCCGGCTCCACGTTGCGGTCGATGAGCGATCCGGGGACGCTTGGATCATAGATTGGACGTGTTGCGCCCTCGATTTCTGAGATGGCAAAGAGATTCGCGCTGTTGCTTCCAACAAGATTCCCCTCGCTTCGGGCGGTCAATCCCTCCGGGTAGCCCAAGTTGTCTGTGATCGCATCCGCGTTGCTGGCCGCCACAATCACATTACCGGACGGCAGGAAAAGGAACGGTGTGGGTGTCGGTGTGGGCGTCGGGGTCGGCGTGTACAGCTGGAACGGTGTGGGTGTGGGTTCCACATACGGTTCGGGTCTCACAACAAAAAGACTGCCGAATGAGGCCGAGTCTGCCGTGGTGACATTTCCGGCGTCATCGGTTGCGGTGACGATGACCGAAGCGGCGTCGGCGGGAGTGCAATTCGTACCGACTGCAGCGCGGAACACCATTTGAACTGTTCCGGTTCCGGGGATAGTCAGACCGGCGGTTGCGGAAGAGACGTTGGGATCGACCGCGGAGAGATCCGAACGGACAATCGGCGCGTCCGGGAGATCGCCGTTCAAGTCGATCGTGACTGTGACAGAGAGGATGTCCCCCAAATAGACCGCCAGGCGGGGAATCCCATCGACTTCGACGGTCCGTTCCGGGGTTCCCCCGATCTCTATTCTGTTGATAATCAGCGGACGAGTGTCCACACGGAGGTACAGGCTGGTGTGGGTGGGAGACGTTACATCGTCGGTCGCGGAGAGAGTCAACGGGACAACGGAGTAATCGCCGGTCGAGATAAAATCGGTGATGGAGGCGACCGTTCCGGTGGCGAGGTACTGAACCGCACCGGCCACCGGCTGTTCGACCGGAATAAGAAGCCCATCGGTAACAGACTCGACAAACATCTCCCCAAGCAGGGGGAGATGTTCATCGGGAAGCGAGCTGGATTGTCCGCCGAACGCGGAGAAATCCAGGCTGACATCATCGAGGGTGATCGGATCGCCTGCGCTTGATCGTTCCCCATCCAGCATTTCCTGCACGGAGATTCTGCCGGTGGCTAAAACCACATCCCCCGCGATGAGCTCATTAAGAATTCCTCCGGGAGTCTCGTAGAGATACAGGAAACGATCCGGTTGCCTACCCGGCCAGGGGCGACGAATCATCAGGACGGAGGCATTTGGGAAATCGACATTGTCGGGAATCTCCGGCCCTTTCGTATCCACCCCGATAGCCGAAGCGGCCAGAGACAGATCTCGCGAAATGTCCGGGTCTGGGACCTGGACGACTACGGTGGCTGCGATAATGGGATCGGTTGTGGGGGCATTCGCGGCGATGCGAAGAGGCTGTGCCGTCTCCCGCCCATCCCAGATCACCAGCAGCTCATCCGTTGCCGGGCGAACCTCTGAATCCGTAGAAATCAGGATTCCGGTGGCACTGGTGGGGGTAACGCCGCTGATTCCCAGGTTGGCAGTCAGAGTTCCGGTGGCATTCAGCGACAAAACACCGGAGGTGGCGTCCGCTGCAAGAAAGTCAGCGGTCAGCCAGCGGCCCAACTCCAGCAGCGACTGGCGATAGGCAGGCTCTTCCGGTGTGGCGCTGAGAATGGTTGCCACCAGTCCGGGGGTGACTCGCGAGACCTCGGCGGCCACAACCAGGAAATCACCGGGTTCCAGGTTTGAGTCGATCAGGGAACCGGGTATGTTCGGATTGTATACGGGTGCGAAATATCCTTCCGGGGAAGAATCGGTGGGATGCAGGAACTTTGTCGCCAGTGGGTTGCCGACCAGGTTGCCTTCCAGCCAGGCTTCCGGCGATCCGGGTTCTCCGAATCGTCCGAGATTGTCGCTGGTTGCATCTTCGTTCAACCCGGCTAGATAAGCGTTTTGAACGATCATCGGTGGAGTCGGAGTCGGAACCGGTGTTGGGGTGGGGGTCGGAGCCGCAACAGTACGCTCCACGGAGATTTCATATCCGTCCGCGCTGCCTGCCGCATTCTCCACACCGATGAAATACACACCCGGCAGTAAGGGCGGATTTCCCGGAGTGGCTACTGGAGTTACCAGAACCACCTGGTCGGCAACTCCAGGAGTGTTATCCGTGCTATGGATATCGTATTGTGTTCGGCTGACTCGGTTTTCACGACGAACGTAGAGGTTCAAATCCGGTCCCGGAAGTCCGCTTTGGTTCGGAGTGACCGAAATAATCACCGCCAAGTCGGCAGGCGAGACGTGGAAGGTGAATTGAAAATCCTCCGTGAAACCGGGCGATTGCTCCACGCCGCCGAAATGAACCAGCTGATCCCCCAGGATCTGGGTTCGCTCTTCTGTTGCCGAACCCACGTTCTGACTGACAATCAGGGGCGAGGCCAATTCGATGAAATCCCCCGCCGCCACAGAGACTCCGGTCCAGGTGCTGCGGTTATCAAGAAGCGGGTCTCCCGATTCCGGAGAGGACCAGTACTCCGGTAACGCTCGGAAGGAGGACGGGGAGTACGGGCCGACACTGGAATCGCCTGTAAACTCGGAGAGAATCGGCTCCACCCAGATTTCATATTCTCCCGGAGGCAACGCACCGAAGAAAAACGAGCCGTCTTCTTCCATCATGAAATCGGATACGCAGGAAGTGACGAATTCAAGTTCGTCGATGTGGCTGTTTCCAGGCGTGTCGTCCTTTCTTCGGGCGATCACGTTTGCTCCCAGAACGGCTGTGGAACCTTCAATCACCGCGTGTCCGTAAACCTGCCCCAATTCGAAATAGTAATCCACATTCGGATACAGGAGAGCGAGCGAGGCGCGGTCATCGAATCGCGGAATTCTCGATACCTGTTCGCTGGCGTCGAGCACCTCCGCAGGATACATGAGGGGGAGATAAGCATTGTACTTTGTGAACGCAAGATGCGAATAAAACTGGGCATGATCCAGGCCCAGAGCGTGGCCCAATTCATGCGTGATCGTGTTGAGAAGGACTGTTCCGTTGTCGGGGATGGTTTCAAGCATATACCCGTTCAGCAGGATATCGCTGAGCACGATTTGACCGGTTTTTTCATTACTGTCCGGGTCGAAGATATAGTTTATGCTGATTCCAAGAACGGCATCCTTCGAACCGAAACCGAGTAGATTGTCGATGACACTTCCGTCCTGATCCTTGATGAACTGAATGACGTTGCCCACGTTTACGTTCGATTGGTAGAGCGAACGATACTCTGTTGCGGAGACCACGTCCGTGGCGAGTGCGATGGGGCCACTGAAATTGATGCCGGTTGCCGCACGGACAACATCCGTGGCGGCTGTTAATTCGCCCGTTGCCGAGAAAATGGTCTCATAATCCACATTCGGCAGCGGAATATACTGGGCCGAGGTCCACCAGGCCAATCCCCGGGTAATTGCCTCGCGTGCCTGGGATTCCGTCACGGTGCCCGACAGCGCGCCTGCGTCCACCTGGACCTGCAAAAACGGTTGTTCTTCCCCCAGGATCCACCGTGTGGGGAAATGCTTGTCTCCAGCCAGTTTAGGCCCGGCGGCAAGAACGAGCCCCGCCGAAAAAAGAATCAAGTGCGCCGCAAGAATGGATCGAATGCGAAATGCATACAAAGGAAGCCTCTTTCCTGTTACCCGGTTGAGTGCTGATATCTCAAATGGGCAAGTCGTCAGTTTTTCATCCAAACAGAGAATACCAGTCTAACATGGACAGTATCCTGCTTCCAAGCAATCGTCAGGTCGATGTTTTGAGGGGTGAGAAGATGGTGAAACACTGTCCGGGAAGGCTGTTGATCACGAACGGGCGGGGGGTGTCATTTTGAGACGCTGAATCAGGTCCAGTGTGCGCATGAATGTGTCGTACGCCAGATCCCAATACCCGGCGTGGTAGTAGGCATTTCCCATATAGATCAGAACCCCCAAGTGGTCCGGATGATAACGGAGCACCTCCTGGCAATCCCGCAGGCAGGCGTCGAATCTACCCAGGGAATAGAGAGTCTTCGCTCGCTGGTAATATGCCGCTGCCCAGTCAGGACCCTGCCGGATCGCAGCATCCCAATGATCCAGAGCCGCCTCCCAGTCCTCCTCTTTCATCAGGGAGAGACCCTCCCGGTAAGTTGTCTCCAGTTCCGGTGTCCCATCCCGTATGATCGCTGCAGAATCTTTCAATGCGCCATCTTCCCACTTGGGAATCTCCGCCATGAGACCCATACTCAACCGGCGAAGGATTCCGTTCTGGGCATATTCCCTGACCTGGCGGTCCCTGTCTTGCAGGGCGTTTAACAGGAGCAGATACGCCCGTTCACCCGGGATCTGTGACAAAGCCAGCGCGGCTTTTCTACGCCGCTCCGGACTGGGATCCTGAAGCCAGATCTCCATCGGTTCAATAGCCCGTTGTCCCAACGCAACCATTCCGATCAGGCCCTGTTCCGATTGCATTGGGTCCGACTGGTCCAGGCGTGCCATCATCTCCCGGAGTTGGTAGCTGTTCCACAACGGCCCCAAGGCGAGGAAAAGCGTTCCAATTGCCACGACAGGCAAAAAGGCCAGGACGGTCCACCATCGTTTGGGGATCTGAGGTCCGACGGGAATCAGATTGCCGCCGGAAGGGGATGAAATCGGAGATTTCGGGATCATTTCGTTGTTCGAACCGTTCTTACCGACGACGCATCCAGTGCATCACGCGACCAAGAGAATGACAGATAAATCCGAACAGGACCAATAACAGGGCAATGTGCGGATTCGCTCCCGTGATAAGGCCCAGCGAACCTATCAGGACGAGAACCATGCCCACAACTTGAGCGCCGGAACGATGATAAATCAGGATCAGCACGCTCAATACCCAGAACACAGCACCCACTGCCACACGGACAGCCAACGGTGCATCTCCCAACAATCCACCTGTAACATTCATAACGCTTCCAATCCGAATGGGGTCATGCCGTTTCGAGATTCCGGATTCAATCGCACAGAGTCTCATGTAAATGATAGTCCGAACGAATCGAATCGACCAGCGTCCGCATCCGGCAACACCATCGTGAGAGAATGCTCTTACCCTAGGAGTCACCGTGAACTATGCAAGAATAGGCGGCACTCAAGGTGACTACAGATGGCCGATGTCCCTATCCCAGAGTTGACTGAGTGCTCCGAATGCCCAGACCATCAGGCAGAGGAACGCGCGCCGCGATTCTTTCCGGTCATGGTGTTGCTGGGCGTGGTGGGGCTGTTTTGCCTGGGACCGGTACTCTCTCCGCATGGAAATCTCTCCTATTCTTATCTGCGGTCGGTACTTTTCGATGGCGATCTCAATATCGGGAATGAAGCGACACAATGGGGGGCCGGCTGGCCGCGCGGAGTTTCACTCGAACCTCGTCGGGATATGGGATTGCCCTCCAATCCTGCCGCTCCCGGTCCCGCCATATTCTGGACTCCCTTTTTCTTTTCTGCGTATGTTCTGGTCTCTCTTCTTCAGTTCCTGGGATGGCCCCATCTCAACGACGGATATAATGATTTCTACTATCTAGGCCTGAATATCGGGACCATGTTTTACATTCTGTTGGGAAGCGGATTGACCGCAGCATCCTTGTGGAGATTGTTCCGCCGGGAGTTCTCACTGGCATGGGTTGCCATTGGGGTGCTGGGATCTCCCCTGCTCGGAAAGGCTTTCTGGGATGGTTCCCTGCCGGACGCATTTTCGTTCTTTGCGGCGGCGTTTGTTCTGTTTGAATGGCTGGAATATCGAGAAGACCCGCGTTCCCGGACAGCGATCATGTTGGGGACAGCCGCCGGAGTGTTCTGCCTCGTTCGACCGTTGAACGTGTTTTTCTGTGTGTGGCCCATTTTTGACATCTATTTCCGATCGAAGGATTCCCGCCGGATTTTCTTTTGGGATTTCTTGAGCTATGTTCTCTCATTCACAATCACGTTTTCCCCGCAGTGGCTGATTTGGAGGGAACAATCCGGTCATCCCTGGCCCATCCCGGCAGTTCACCCGGAATGGAACCTCCGCCCAGTGGATTGGCTGGCGTCCCTATTTTCATGGGAGCAGGGGCTTTTTGTGCGATATCCGATTCTGCTACTGGGTATTGCCGGATTGGTGGCTTTTGCTGTGAGAGATCGGCAAAGGTGGGGAATGCTGGCTGTGGCCTGTTTTTTGACAGGGATTTTCATCTCGATTACAGCGACTGCGCCATGGCTCTCGACATTCCCGGACCAGGGATTGGCTCTTTCTTCCTTACCCTTTGCAATTGTTGGAGTTGTGTTTCTGTTTGGAGGTTGTATCAGACTGTCTTTCCCGGTGGGCCTGGGAATCGGTGTGGCGATTGTGCTATGGACTGTGTATTGTGAATTTTCCGTATTGGATTTTCGTCCGGCGGCATTCATGATTGCACGGTTCATCTTGGGGGCCACCGACGGTATCCGGTGGACCGAAATCGGTTTGACGGGATTCCTGATCGTCGGGATTTTGGCCATTTGTCTCTTAAATTGCAGGATTTATCGGGAGATTACGGATCTGAGCGCAAATCTCCCCCTTCTCCATCCATCCCGGCGAATCGGGATATGGGTTGTCGTGATTCTTGCTGTAAATCTTGTCATTTATGTCACGCATTGGTCTCAGCACCGGGTCTTGACGGCAAAACAGGCTGGATTACATGCCTATCGCATTGTTCCGAATATGTACAACCGATTCGGATCGTTCAAGGCGGTCGGACTCAGAATTGAGATCCCCCCCGGACAAAGCACGACGCTTTATCTATCCCCACCCCACGCGGTAAACAGCATTTATCTGGTGAGCCGCATGGAGGAGACCCAGGAGATACCCTTGGGCACTCCGGTCGCGCAATTCTCGGTCCAACAGCCAGGCCGTTCCGAGTCGGTTCTGATGGAGTTCGGAGAAGAAACCGTCGGAATCCTGAAACCTTCCGAAATCCAACTCCCGGATACCGCCGGGATCTATGAATGGCAAAGCGTTGACGGGCATATCTTTCGTGGATGCGCCAGCCGTCTGGATTTGCCCCAGCCGGTCATCGCGGGAAGTCTGGTTATGAATAACCTGATTGCAGACGCGACGCTGTGCATCCATGGACTTGGATTCCGCCCCAGCCCGATCCGAGTCGTTTCTCCGGATCGACTTCGGGCCAGATAATCCCCGGTCGGTCCATGAATTGCTATTATCGAATATGGGTAGCCGCATGTGGACGGTTGTATTTGCGGCCTTTTTCTCGATCTGGAATGCTATCTTCGGCATTCCGAACATTGAACATAGGTAATCCAACCCGGCATGATCTACTATCGCTTGGTTGAATGGTGGGGATAATTGTATATTGCGCCGATTTGGCACATACGGGCATACGGACATGGCCACTATGGCAGAGAAAAAAGACTACTACGAGGTTCTTGGCGTTTCCAGGAGCGCGACGAACGACGAAATCAAGAAGGCCTACCGAAAGCTGGCACTGAAATACCATCCGGATCGAAATCCGGGGGATAAGGGCGCCGAAGAAAAATTCAAAGAAGCGACCGAGGCCTATGAAATACTCGCCGATGAGCAGAAACGTCGGGCCTATGACCAGTTTGGTCATGCAGGCGTGGGGGTGGGCGGACCGGGCGGGTATGAGTTCACCGGTCAGGCGTTCACGGATTTCAGCGATATTTTTGGCGATTTCGGCGATCTGTTCGAGGGGCTTTTCGGAGGATTCGGAGTGCGGGGCCGCCCCACGCGATCCCGTGTCCGTCGTGGGGATGACCTGCGCTATGACCTCCAGATTACTCTTAAAGAAGCCTTCACCGGAACCGAGAAACGAGTCGAGATTCCCAAGCAGGCGGTCTGCGATACCTGCGGGGGGAGCGGCTGCGCTCCGGGTTCCCAGCCGCAGAGCTGCCCTCAATGCCGTGGGACCGGCCAGGTTACCATGTCCCAGGGATTCTTCAGCATCTCGCGGACCTGTTCCCGGTGCGGCGGGCGCGGGACGTTTATCGAAACTCCTTGTGTGGCCTGTCACGGATCGGGCCGGGTTCTGCAACGACAGAAAGTCACCGTTCGGATTCCGCCTGGGGCGGATACGGGTGTCAGGCTCAAAATAACCGGGGAAGGAGAGGCTGGTGTCGGCGGTGGTCCTCCCGGAGACTTGTACATTTTCCTGACAGTGATGCCACACGCTTTGTTTGCCCGACAGGGGGATGATTTGCTGTGCGAAGTACCGATCTCCATCGCGCAGGCGGCGCTCGGCACGGATTTGAGTGTCCCCACCATGGACAGTCGTGCCAAATTGAAGATTCCGGCAGGGACACAGACAGGTAAGATTTTCCGTCTTCGCGGCCATGGAATGCCAAACCTGCGCGGTTACGGACAGGGAGACCAGCTGGTGCGGGTAGTGCTGGAGACTCCAACGAAACTGACTGCAAAACAGAAACAGCTGCTCCAGGAATTCGCCAAGATCAGCGGCGAAGAAACTTACCCCCAGAGCGCGTCCTTCTTTGATAAAGTCAAGAGCGTCTTCGGCGGGGAAGGGTAAAAAGAATCTACTTGTCCGATTTGCGGTCCTCTAACTGCTCAATCAACCGAAAATGGCGTCTCGCGATATGCCTGCCGGTGTTGGTCCTTGCCTCAATAGAGATAACGGGAGCACCCGGCTTGAGAATCACGTGCGCGGCGAAATAGCCGGTTGAATCCGGCTCGAGTTCTTTCTCGTTCACTGTTACTACAGCCCCCGATTCTGTGAGGCCGCGCACGATCACTGTTGCGGGACCGATACCCATCTCCGTGCCTTCGGGTGGGCTGGTTTGCACCAGGAGAACCGGGGTGGCGTCCAGGTCTTCGATCTCCTCGGCGATCTGTCGCCGGATTTCGCGAAAATCTCTATGAGAGCGACTGTATCGGATGGCATCGGGAACCAGCCTGGAGACTAATTCCTCGATCCGTTGATGCGGGTTGAAAAATGACGCCGGGACTCCGAGTTCCTTTTTGAAATCGGCCAGCCTTTGTTCGAGAACCTGCAGATATTCATAATCCTCCAAACCGTCGCGAAACACCTCCCAGCGGATGGAATCGTTCGGTCCGTTCTCTCCCGGATAGACAATGCAATGGTCTCCCGGCGGGAGCTCGCCCAGGGCGGCCTTCTTGTATGGATCTTCGTTGCCCCAGTGATTCAGTGCCCAATGCAGGTAGCCTTTCAAATCGTATCGTGCCGCCATCCAGGGCAGGAGCCGCAGCTGCAAAAGGGTACTATCCAGAAATCGGTTGGGATAAACTCCATACGGATGGCAGCAAGTATAGAACCACAATTCTGCGCCGTTCTCGACGGCACGATGTAGCGGATCTTTCCATGGTTCGATTACCTGAAGCTTCGGAACCCAGATTTCCAGAAATCCCTGGAATTCTTCCGCCTCGATGGCGTCAATGCGCCTGAGTCCGGGCGCGACTCTTCCAACAAGCGCCGAATGTTCTTTCCAAGATTGTAGATTATTCACGGAAGGCTCATCGGCAACATGGATGGCGCTGATTTCGAGCCATCCTTTTTCCTTCAGATGCAATACCAGTTCTCCCAATAGATCGGCAACAAGCGATGCGTTGTCCGGAGCGGTTTCCTTTTCCCCGATTCTGAAATTGCGCCACACGATATCAGAGCCTTCCCAACCGTCCGGTCCGAAATGCGCCAGGTGACTCAATTCAAGCATGGTAATGCCCGCATTCAGAAATGTCTCGATGTAGCGGTCAAAGTAGTCGAAGTCGCATTTTACTCCGCGAATTCCGCCTTTCAGTTGAATCAGGTCCAGGGGAACGAGAATGACATTCTGGCGATGCCGGGCGATGTCCTCGGCGTAGACCTTCAGGAACCGCCAGTACTCTTTGGAAAAGCGCTCCACACCGTGAGCGGAACACATCGCGGTATCATGGAACCAGATCGTCACATTCAAGTGACGTTCGGTCGGCATATCGAAATCCCAGATGTCCAGGGCCACCGGCAGGGCAATCGGAAGGCCGTTGACTGTGATGGTTACGGTTCCGGTGTAATGTCCGGGGAGAGCATCCTTGGGGACCTGGACAGTGACCCAAAAGAAAGCGACTCGATTCGCCTCCAGGGGCAATGGCGCATCCGGTAACAGCGGGTCCGGGACTTGGGCGGGGGCGATGAACGCCAGTTCTTCTTTGGGGGTGTTTCGTGTATTGGCCTGTACAGGGACAGATTGGGCAAAGCGGAACGTTGCGGGGACGATAATCGTGCTTTGTTGTTCCGCGCAAGCAAGACGGCTGATCCGCGTTTTCAATGCGGTAATGGGTGAATCATTCCACACGGCAAGGCCGAATGAGGCGTATTCCCCTCGTGCGCCGCTGAGGAAGATGCTGAGATTGAGCGCGGTAGGTGGCGGAGGCGAGTCGGTGGGCAGGATGCGGGTCATATCATCTACCGGCCAGGCGATGGGATTCGCTATGGCTGCGTTCCCCGCGATGAGAATTAGACAGATCAAGAAGAGTGTTTGTATACTGCCTGTGAGTTGCATATTGATGGATCTCCTTGGAGTCACCAGGGCCATTTTTCTACCTCGCCACGGCGCTGCGGATTCCGCCCTCTCCGTCATAATAGAGTCGGTACTTTCCCTCTGCTGTGCGAACCAGGCTGGGACACACTCCATACACGGGTTCACCCTGTTCATTTACGAGGCGAATACCCGGCTCCCGTTGCCAACTCAGGCCATTTTCCGAGACTGCACTAAAAAGGACACTGAAAGCGGATTCGGATTCTGCCGCGAAAATCATCCGATATCGTCCGTCGGACAAACGAACCACCTGGGGTTTCGACATGGAAACCGGCCCGTTTGGAGGCTTGGCATTCGGGTCTGCATCAATCCGCACACCGGCTTCCTTAGTGAAATTCACGCCGTCCTTGGAAATGGCGGAAAGAATGCGCCAGCGTTCGCCCGATTTCGGCTGTTGGACATACGGACCTTCGGAACCGTTCCAGCCGATGTAGTACACTCGAATGGAACCATCCGGTAGCAGAACGGCCTCCGGCCCGCGCGCGCCTGTATGATCCCAATCGCCGGGATTGCCGAAATTAATGCGCATCTCCTCTTCCCAGGTCCAGTCACGAGCCATAGAACCGGCCCGATAACTGTCGATGCAGTACCAGGGATTCCCACCGCCCGCGAGAGTATATGCACGCCATCCTCCATCCGGCAATCGAAGCAAATCCCGATCCGTCCGGTTGGTAAACCGTCCCGTTGCGAATTCCGGGCCACGTTCGTAATCGAAGTGCAACCCGTCGCTGGAAATGGAGACATGCGCGGACCAGCGATTTTCATTAGTCAATTGCTGATCCGCATACGCCCGAGTAGTCCACCAGAGACGATAAACGGGCTGCCCATTCTCATAAAATACCTGGCAGTCCGGCTCATAAAGACCGTTGAATCCCAAATGAGCGATTCGCAGACCGGGTTCCTCGACGAAGGTCAAGCCCTCGTCAGGCTGTAGAACGATATCGTTAGCCCCGACGGCAGTTATCCTGGAATCAACGGATACGGGTGACTGGTCAATCCCGTAAAGATATCCATCCATCGCTACGGCTGCAATTTCTATTTGTCTATCGCCGTCTATATCGGCAAGGATGGCATCTTTCACTTTGGACGGAAGGGAGAAAGTCCACAGGAGTTCCGGTCGCTCCGTTCGGATGCCGATGGCGCTAAGACGGTCGCCCTGAACAACGATCAG
>JAKPYU010000785.1 GCA_029568995.1 Candidatus Omnitrophota bacterium
ATCAGCAGGCCGTTGGTGATGAGGTCGATGACAGGGCCTTTGCCGGCGAGATCCAGCATGATCCTGCGCGTGTCGGGCCGTGCGAAGGGGTCGCCCATGCCGGACAGGACGATTCGCCTGGCGTTAGGCAAATAGGGTGCGAGTTCTTCTGCCGTTTTTCGGATCAAGGCGGGATCGGAGGCATCGGTATGCCTTGAGCACATGATGCACGAAAGGTTGCAGACCGTCGAGTTCGAAAGGTTGAATACCGTTGGCGGCGACTGAATGCGGTCACAACCGGCCCGGATCTCGGCAGCGAGTTCCGGCGTCAGGGTGTCCATCCGATCGAGATCCTTCCAGGGGATGAGCTTGCCCGTGTGCCGATACTCGGCGATGTGAGGGCAGATCTCGTTGCAGACATCTTGAAATTGCCCCGAGAGAATTTTCCTTCGTAGCAGCCTTGCCTGATCACTATTCCATATGTCGGCAATCGTCGCCTTCCCGATGTGCCCGATGCTCAGCTTCGTCCACGCGGGACAGCAGGTATAGACATGGCCGCTTGTGGTGAACTCCATCATGTAGAACGGCTGCAGGCAGACAATCCCCTCGGGTAATACAGCAGGAGTCCGATGTGTCTCCCAAGATTCCCGAGCGGCGGCCCGCGCCACGTGGGTCGGTGTCGCATCCCTCCCTGCATCGGAAGCTGCGCGCATCGGCTGATTCAGCTTCTCGAGGATCTCCCGTGCGGCTGCATTGGCAGGTTCCACACGGAGGATTCTCTCGAAAAACGGGTGGGCATCCTCGAGGTGCCCCAGGCGGATGCAGATGGATCCGACGGCGGACAGGGCTTCCACATCATCCGGGTCGAGGGTCAGCACCGCGTTATAGAGCCTCAGGGCGTCTTCCGTGCGTTCCGACACAGTCCAATAAAGATCGGCGAGGTTTTTCAGCGCCGTTCGATTCGTCGGGTCGATCGCGACGGACTTCTCGTAATGCACGAGGGCTTTCTCTCGGTTTCCTTTGCCGAAATACAAGATACCCAGGTCGTTGTGAGCCTCGGCGTGGTCGGGGCAGGTCTGAAGCAGCTCTTCCAGGGTCACGATGGCCTGGTCCGTCCGCCCGCGTTGGACGAGGGACCGTGCCTTTCGGTAGAGGGTAGCGGAGTCCGTCTCCCCGGCCGCCGCTGCATCGGTATCAAGGGCATCGAACATCTTGCCGGCAAGCTCATTCGAGGGATCCAATTCCAGGGCCTTGAGATAAAGCTCCCGTGCCTCTCGGAAATGGCCGGATTCCACACGCAGATTGCCCAGGATCAGCAGCGTCTCGGCGTCTTGCGGATTGGATCGCAGGACCTGTTCATAGTGGACAGCGGCCTCGTCGGGTTGCTTCATCGCCACGTAGAAAAAATCGCCCAGGTTCTTCCGGAACGTCGTGTTCGCAGGATCCAGGGACACGGCTTTTTCATAGGCGGCCAGGGCCTTGGAGGCTTCTTCCGACTCGCCGCAGAGGACCCCGAGATCGTTGTACGCGGGGGCGTAGTCCGGATTGGCCTCCACCAGTTTTTCCAGCGCGAAAACGGCTTCCGTCCGCTTTCCGGCCGCGACGAGTACCTTGAGGATTCCCTCGTGGGCCTTGGCGGCCCCATCTGCCGGCACCCCTTCACCACAATGCATCTCGGCATCCGAAGTGAAAGAAAAATGCCTTTCGCGGCAAGACGATGCGAGATGCCGATTTTGAGCACATAGGTCTTCGTAGATACTCAAGAGGCTGTTTACTTCCGCCTCAAGGGATGGAATGCTTGTTCCGAGTGCACCCCGAGACAGGGTTGCCAATATGTCAGGGTTTTCAATGGTTCTTGTGAGATGTTTTGCGAGGGCACAACTGTCTCCTTGAGCGATACGGTAGCCATTGACTCCATTTAAAATGATGGAAGCGCCAAAAAAATCGGTCGCAAGCACCGGCACGCCCAACCACAGCATTTCCCGTACAACTCGGTTATATGTTTCGAAATAAGACGGGATGATTGCACAGTGTATCTCCGACGCGATCCTGGGCAGATCAGTCGGCGTGAAAATACCGTGACAGAAAATTTTGTTAGGATGCTTCTTTTGCAATTCATTTATCCAGCAAATAAAATCCTCATGTCCGATATCTCCATATAGATGGATTTCAATATTGTTATTGTAAACAAGCGTATCAATGGCTCTCAAGAGTGTGTCGATGCCTTTCCGAGGAGTTCCTGAACCAACGAAACCAAATTTGACAAGCTTTCCATCCACTTTGACGGGAAAACAAGGTCGTGAATGTCCGAAGTCAAAACCGCGTGGCACAATGTAAATCTTATCTTCACGAATCGGTACAAAGGATGTGAAATAGTCCTTGAACTCAGGGGTCGTAAAGATTGCGGCCGAGACATCAATGTCATACATGTCACGCACGAACTGCATTCTTTTAATGAATCTCGACTTTACATTTTCTTCATCACCGGAAACCGGAATACCGTTGCTTCGTTGATAGCATTCCGCGCAGCGTCCCATATTCTCGGGGCCTGTACATAGATTCACGATTCTGCCGGAATTGAGGACGGGCTCGATTCGGTAGCAGATCTCTTCTGTGTTGCAGACGTTTCGAACAACAGGGATTCCTCTTCGAGAGATGTATCGAATGATATCCGGAGGAAGATAGACGTAGTCGTTGATATGGACGATATCCGGCAAGAAGTCGCCCAGGACCTGATCGATAATCTTCTCGTAATGCCAAAGCCACTCCGCGGGGGTGCGCAAAAGAAAGGCTATACCTTGATCTAGCTTCGGTGTCTTGTAAACAGGAATGCCCTCGAGATCTATTTTGACAAATCCCCGCTGGATCGACGAGTCCGGTATGAGCACAGCTACCGCAAGCCCCTTCGCTTTCATTCCCCGAGCATGGTTGAGCGTGGTCAGGGGCGTTCCGGAAAGTTCGTAGGGGGCAATGTTGTGGTTTACGAAAAGCACGCGCAGTGCCTTTCGATTGTTCTGCCTACGGTATTTTTCGTGCGTTCTTTTTTCTGCCGTGTCTTTTACCCCCATGCAACCGATATCGCCGTTGCGTCGGAGAATAGGGATTTCTGGATCGAGCCCGGCTTGCTTCAAAGCTCTGTTCTTGATGCAGTAAAGGTTCTTGTAGTTTTTTCCGCCCATGAGGGCTCTCCAGTCAGCCCCGTCTTCGTATCGTTCACAGAAGCCCCTCTCGTCATGGACGAAAAAGATCGAGAACCCCATTTCGTGGATGTGATGGAGTAATGCTTCGGGCATCTGGCCATTGTGTCGCAGGCATCTTTGATTGAATTCAATGATCATCTCCATCTCGTCGACTTTCTCGACAAGCCTTGTCATGCCCTGGAGAACCTTGCGCTCGCTTCCTTCCGTGTCGATTTTAATCAGTGTGGGCTTGTTCGGGATTTCATCAATGAGGTAATCGAGGGCCGCAATGCGTACGGTGATGTCCTGCAGGATACCTGCGGCCGGATTGGCAAGGAATCCTGAGTTATCGGAAGCTGCCGAAACCTGAAAGACCGCATTGCCGTTTCGGTTCAATACCGCCGATTGGAACAAGCGAACATGACGAAGACCATTCAAATCGATGTTCCTTCTGAGGATTTCGTAGTTCACTGGAATCGGCTCGAAGGCAAAAATCCTGCAATCAGGATTTGCATGAGCGACCAAAACTGAGAAGAACCCGTAATGGGCGCCTACGTCGATGAACGTATGAACATTCTTCGCCTTGATGCGTGAGATAAGGGACGTCACGGCTTCATAATCGTTACGGCTGTAGTGGGGAACGAATCGTGGTGTGACGTACAGGTCGAATTCATGACCCTTTACTCGGATTTTCTGCAGACTTTGCAGGCTGTAATCGTGTTCAAAGGAAGCGGTCATTTTTGGCCTCAAGATGGATTATGGATCAGAGTCCCAGCGGCATTTCCTGTCTTCTGCGGAAGCGAAACCAGCACAGACACACTCTATCTGCCATGCCGTAACAGAAGCCAAAAATGCACATTGCATGCCACTATCACGATAATATCGCTGGGTTGCCGGACAAGTGGAATGACGGAGCGATACCGGGATGTGGGATTTCGAACCAGTACAAAGTTGCTCTGCAGCGCCGCACGCATGGTGTGAAACGCGTCACAAACGGGGAATGTCAGGAGGGGTGCTGGCGGACTGAGGTGGCGCTGCTCAGAGCTCACATGGATGGAAGGGAGATAAGCAAGGAGTGCGGTGCATCATCCCTCAGCCCGCCTGCAGCAGGTTCAGCAGGGTCCGGGCCTCGGCGAAGGCGGGGTTGATCTGCAGGGCCTTGCGGATGGACTCGACGGCGGGTTTCTTCTCTTTCTTTGCGGCGTAGGCGCGGGCGAGGTTGTAGAGGATGCCCTCGTCGTCGGGGGCGACGGAGAGGGCCTTCTTCAATTCCTCGACGGCCTTGCCGAAGCTGCCCTCCCGGCGGGCCT
>JAKPYU010000001.1 GCA_029568995.1 Candidatus Omnitrophota bacterium
ACGTTCTCCAGCGCAAGTCGGCCAACGGCCCCCCAAAGCCCCGCTTCGGGAACCATCCACCGATCCGTCCCGACCATGCCAGCAGCTCGCGTCGCATCCCCCGCGTTCGCCGCGTTCGTTCCGATTCCCGACTTTGACACCCGCTGGAACCCCGGCCATACTCGTCCCATGGAGGCGTTTTGTGGATGAAAGTTCCTACACGCTTGTTTGCCGCCGAAAAATGGAACCAAGTAGCGGCACTATCATGCCCGACAGAACCTTGGTTCGCTCGATAGCGATTGTTCTGCAATCGGTGCTATTGTTACGGGCAGTTGCAGTAATTGACTCTAGTGGAGGATGTTTTATGTCACGTTGTAGAAGTTATTGGGTACTCCAGATCTCCGTCTGCATTTTTATCCTTTCGGTATCGTCCTGTGAGAATGCCATGGATTGTTGCACGGGCGAGGCTGATGTCGGCGCAGAAGGTGGCTGGTGTTACCCAAACCAGACCTGCAATGCTGGACTAGTGTGCCAAGATCACCAGTGCGTGGCGCTCGATGACGTACTCGAAGTCTGCACGTTTGACTGTTACGGCATTGAATGCGGGCTGGATCCGGTTTGCGGAGAATCGTGTGGGATATGTGCCGATGGATTTCGTTGCGAGACATGGAACTGTGTTGAAGGTGATTGCGTGCCTGATTGTTCCGGACGCGAGTGCGGCCTTGACCAGCTATGTGGTCTGTCATGCGGATCGTGCGATGACGGATATTCTTGTCAGTATGGAAAGTGTGAGAAGTTAGTCTCTGAAGGGGACATGGTTTTTGTCCCAGCTGGAAAGTTTCTGATGGGTTGCAATCTTGCAGGGTCCGTCGGGTGTTCGGAGGGATCTTCCCCTTACCATGGGGTCAGCTTGTCTGCCTACTATATTGACAAAACTGAAGTCACTGTCGGTGCGTTTCAGGAATGCGTTGAGGCTGGCGAGTGCAGTCATCATATGGACGACGGGACGTGCCGATTCTGGGATGGAATTACCTGGGTCGACGCAGTGTTGCCGCAGAATTATCGCGGGATGATGCAGCCCATGGTCTGCGTGAGTTGGGAACAGGCGAAAGATTACTGTGAATGGGTCGGCAAGCGCCTTCCGACTGAGGCCGAGTGGGAAAAAGCTGCCCGCGGAACAGACGGTCGAAGGTATCCATGGGGTAACGAAGGCGTCGATTGTGACCACGCGATCATCGAAAATTATGAAATTGCTGGCTCGGGTGGCTGTTATTCAAACTCGACATGGGATGTTTGCAGTAAATCGCCTGCTGGGGATAGTCCGTATGGGTTGTGCGACATGGCGGGAAACGTAGGGGAGTGGGTGTCTGACTGGTGGGCCGCGGATTACTACTACCACCAGCCAACAGAAGACCCCAAAGGTCCTTTTTCGGGTGACGATGTTGTCTTTAGGGGTGGCGCAGCCCACAGGAGTTCCCTTCAGTCGTTCGAGACTTGGTCACGCGCCAGAAGGGAGCCGACGGGAGGGAACAATGCCCTCGGATTTAGGTGTGCGAAGTCCCTTTGACATGCTTAGCTAATTATCCCCACATGTTGTGGCCTTGGTTGCAGGCAGGGGCAGATTTCATCTGACCTCCCTTAAGAACCTGCCTGTCCAGTATAGTTGGACTCCTGATCTGCACCCCGAAAAGTCGGGATGTTCATTCTCCCGGGCGCTTAGTGAGCCTTGCCTTCAAGTTGAATTCCGGGATCTGC
>JAKPYU010000013.1 GCA_029568995.1 Candidatus Omnitrophota bacterium
TGGCCCGACTCGGATGACATCTCCACCAGCATCCGGTCCCTTTGCCGGATGGTATCGGACACTATCGGGGATCTTCTCCGCCGTAAACTTGCCCTCAATGGTCTTCGTATCCAAGTCGATTTTCCCATCCGGCCCGGCTCCGATCAGGATATAGCTGTCCTCGCGACGTTCGTAGTAATACGGTTTCCCTGTCCAGGGATCCGATGGAACAGAACTCATATACTTGATCGGTTCCGTCAGCTGATTCAGATTGTCCGGGTAACGTGTGTTGTCAAGGAAATAGGATTCCAGCACAGTCTTGAGTATTCTCAGCTCTGCTTCGCATCTGCTCAATTTGTTCTTCCCTTGTCCGGGCATGGATTGTTGTGAGAATGCTTTCAGGAATGAAAACGCCGTGAGAATCCCTTCTATTCCCGATTCCGAATAGGACCAGCGAATCAACCGGTCTTCCTGTGCCACGGCGACATCAACAATCGGGAAGGTTTCATCACCCAGGAACGACAGGTCCAGCGCAGCCGTGGCGTTTCCGCCGCCGAAAGCCTGTTGGAGATTCATGATGGTGGACGTGTAGGCCGCCATCCCGCGCAGATCGGTAATAGTGATTGCGCTGTTCGCGGGGGGCATATTCGCCAGTGCTTTGCCGTAGCGACGGCTTTCCAGAATGGATGTTTTCTTGTCCGGTTCCTTGACCGCTGTCAGGTATCCTTCTGGCGAGTTGCTCACAGTCAGGAATCCCCCGCCCACTCCATAGAACAGAGCCAAATCCGATTCGGGAACCTGCGCCCGGCTATAGGTCGTCCCCTCCACTTGCATTGGTTCAGGAGTCACTTCCCATAAAAGAAGCAGTTTCGGGATCAGCTCAGCCAGTTTCTTTTCATCTGCCGCTTGCAGGAAAACCGTCATGCGCTCCCCCTCTAATCCCAAAGCCAGCTCATTTCCGATAGACGGAAATAGATCCTGCTCGAATGAAAAACCAAGCATCATCTCGAATGCCTGGACACCAGAGGTCATCCCATCCAGAGCCTTTTGTCCACCCAGCGTAAAAAGCAGATCTTTCCAGTTGGCCCACAGTTCGCTCACCGATCCCAGGGACAGATTCATCACAAAGTCGGATTCGGGCGAAAAACGATCCACTCGCGTCAACTCTCCGGGGTGGAAGAAAAATTTCAGCAGTCCATGGACGGGACCGTCAAATCCCACAATCTGCTCTCGGAAAAATCCGCGATGATCGATGTAAGCCCTTAAATAATAAGAAGATGCGTTGTCAATTCCGATCTTGCCCAACAGGGTGGCCGGGTCCGAATTCGGGTTGGAGGACCGCATGATATCCTGAAGGGTGGCGATGATCTTGTTGGCGTCCAGCCAGGCCAGTGACAAGTCTCTCTCCTGGAACAGGCCTACCAGAGCTGGATAGGTCTCGGTGGAAATGAAACCGGCCTGTTCCTTCTGAGTTCCTTGATCGACGGTTTTCGCTGCCAGGCCGGATTCCCCCACGCACAAGAGAAACACGCCCGGCAAAGTCGTCGCTGAAACCTCGGGTTCTCCGGATGCCGACATCACGACGACTTCGGCTTCTTTGTGGGTGAAGGTTGTCAGCGGGCCGGCTGGATTGCTTTCCTCCAGGAGTTTCTTCGTGGTGGCCACAACGTTCTTGAATTCGCCTTCGGGGTCCTCGACAGCAAGTACGATGGAATGAGAAAGCCCCTTCGGGAATCCCAAAGCAGGATCGAAGTGCAGGCCGATTCCCAGCACGGCATCCTTCTTGATCGCCTCGATGAAGTTGAGCGGATCGACTTGGGTATGGCTGACCACGGCCTTTTTCCAGATCTCTGTCATCTCGGCTCGCACGGACTGCATCCCCTTGCTGTCCCAGACTTCATAAAAGGCCGTCTCGTGCGCGGCCTCCCGAATTCCCTGAAGATCCTTCACAACGAAATAGGACACGGTGTCCTGGGG
>JAKPYU010000014.1 GCA_029568995.1 Candidatus Omnitrophota bacterium
TGGCCCGACTCGGATGACATCTCCACCAGCATCCGGTCCCTTTGCCGGATGGTATCGGACACTATCGGGGATCTTCTCCGCCGTAAACTTGCCCTCAATGGTCTTCGTATCCAAGTCGATTTTCCCATCCGGCCCGGCTCCAATCAGGATATAGCTGTCCTCGCGACGTTCATAGTAGTACGGTTTCCCTGTCCAGGGATCTGTTGGAATAGCGTTGAGATACTTGATCGGTTCCGTCAGCTGACTCAGGCTCTCCGGGTAACGTGTGTTGTCGAGGAAATACGATTCCAATCCCATTTTGAGCGTCCTCAGATCGGCCTCGCACTTGCTCAAGGGACGTTTTGTCTGTCCGGAGAAGCTTTGTTGAGAGATCGCCTTCAGGAGAGAAAAAGCCGTGAGAATCCCTTCCATACCCGATTCCGAATAGGACCAGCGAATCAACCGGTCTTCCTGTGCCACGGCAACATCGACAATCGGGAATGTCTCATCACCCAGGAACGACAGGTCCAGCGCCCCAGTGGCCTCTCCCCCTCCGAAAGCCTGTTGGAGGTTCATTATGGTGGAAGTGTAGGTTGCCATCCCGCGTAGATCCGTGATGGTGATTGCACTGTTGGCGGGGGGCATATTCGCCAGTGCTTTACCGTAGCGACGGCTTTCCAGAATCGATGTCTTCTTGTCCGGTTCTTTGACTGCGGCGAGGTATCCCTCAGGCGAGTTGCTCACAGTCAGGAATCCCCCGTTGACTCCGTAGAACAGAGCCAGATCCGATTCGGGAATCTGTGCCCGGCTGTAGGTCGTCCCCTCCACTTGCATCTGTTCAGGAGTCAATTCCCATAGAAGAAGCAGTTTCGGGATGAGCTCGGCCAGTTTCTTTTCATCCGCCGCTTGCAGGAAAACCGTCATGCGCTCCCCCTGCAATCCCAAAGCCAGTTCGTTGCCGATAGACGGAAAAAGATCCTGCTCGAATGAAAAACCAAGCATCATCTCAAACGCCTGGACGCCGGAATTCAATCCGTCCAGGGCCTTCTGTCCCCCAATTGTCAGGATCAGATCTTTCCAGTTGGCCCACAGCTCGCTCACCGATCCCAGGGACAGGTTCATCACAAAGTCGGACTCCGGCGAGAA
Organism: Candidatus Omnitrophota bacterium; assembly: GCA_029568995.1. Lineage (GTDB taxonomy): Bacteria > Hinthialibacterota > Hinthialibacteria > Hinthialibacterales > JAKPRU01 > JAKPRU01. Next base: position 1,126 of record JAKPYU010000014.1, read on the forward strand.
ATGATCCACGCGTGTCAACTCTCCCGGGTGAAAGAAGAACTTCAGTAATCCATGGACGGGACCGTCAAATCCCACAATCTGCTCCCGGAAGAACCCACGATGATCGATGTAAGCCCTTAAATAATAAGAAGATGCGTTATCAATTCCGATCTTGCCTAACAGGGCGGTCGGGTCCGAATTCGGGTTGGAAGACCGTATGATATCCTGAAGCGTGGCCACGATCTTATTGGCGTCCAGCCAGGCCAGTGACAAGTCTCCCTCCTGGAACAAGCCGACCAGAGCCGGATAGGTCTCGGTGGACGTGAATCCCGCCGGTTCCTTCTGAGTTCCTTGATCGACGGTTTTCGCCGCCAGGCCGGGTTCCCCCACGCACAGGAGAAACACGCCCGGCAAAGTGGTCGCAGAAATCTCCGGTTCCCCCGATGCCGACAATACAACGACCTCGGCCTCTTGGTGGGTGAAGGTTGCAAGCTGGCCGGCAGGATTGCCTTCCTCCAGGAGTTTCTTCGTAGTGGCAACGACGTTCTTGAATTCGCCTTCGGGATCTTCGACAGCAAGTACAATGGAATGAGAGAGTCCCTTTGGGAACCCCAAAGCGGGATCGAAATGCAGGCCGATCCCCAGCACAGCATCTTTCTTGATCGCCTCGATGAAGTTGAGCGGATCGACTCGGGTATGGCTGACCACAGTCTTTTTCCAGATCTCTGTCATCTCGGCTCGCACGGACTGCATCCCCTTGCTGTCCCAGACTTCATAAAAGGCCGTCTCGTGCGCGGCCTCCCGAATTCCCTGAAGATCCTTCACAACGAAATAGGACACGGTGTCCTGGGG
>JAKPYU010000015.1 GCA_029568995.1 Candidatus Omnitrophota bacterium
GGCGAGAAATCCCCAGCCAAGAATCCGCAATGGCTTGCGATGGATGCGCAGAAACGCACCGATGTCCTCCCACAGTTCAATAAGGCCACGTGAAATCAGCAGCATTGCGTAAGGAATGCACTCATAAATGTTCCGGGGGCCATAACAGATATCCTGGTAGTAATAGAAAGCGTAGGCAATTCCCAAGCCCACACAACCCCACAGCATTTTCCGGTCCCGATAATCCGGGCGGCTGCTCCGAAGCCACAGATAGGCAATGGGAAACAGCCCGGCGATCGGCCAGCCCAGAAGATCCCGGTTGGCATTGTTCAGGTTGATACTCCAGTTCGCGATTCCCAGAAACGGGGTGTGGTAAATCGGATGCGAGGAGACCAGACCGGCCGGATGCTCTCCCCATGGTTTCTCGCCAAATCCGATGGGGTTGCTGTCGAAATACTTCTGATAGCCCGACAGAAACGGATCGCCGGTGGTCTTGAAATTAGCGGTCAACATCAGCCACACACACGGCAGAAGTCCAAGGAGAAACAACAGCCCCCCCCGCAACAGATACCGCCGTCTCTTCCGTTCTTCAAAACAGAAGAATAGAACGAGCGGAACACCGATCCCCAGCGCAGTCAGTGGCCTTGTGTCGAACGCATATCCGGCAAGGAATCCGGCGAGCAGGAACATGACCGGCCTGGACCGTGCCGACTCCAGTGAGAGCGCGAGCAACAACAGAACCAGCAGCGTCAGGGGATGGTTCATCATCGACGACCCCATCACCAGGAAAAACGGCGAGATACAAAGCAGCCCCACCGCCAGGCCCGCTGTTCTGCGGTCATACAATTTCATCCCATACAGATACAGGGCCGCAACAGTCAGCATGGAAATAACCGGATTCACCACCCACGGCATCCCGGCAAGAACCCCCAATGCGAGAACCAGGGAGAATCCCGGCGGATAGATTGAACACCAGCGATCATTCAACAACACATGTGGATACTGAAACGCCTCCGGCACCGGCGGCGGGTCCAGAGACCAGCGTCCCAGACTGAAGACCTTCGCCTGAAACAGCTGCGCAATGCCATCTTCCACATGAGCGACATGATCCAGAACTCTCCAGGAGATCCAATTCGTTTCCAGAAACGCAACGCCCATCGCAAGAAAGAGCACAACCGGAAATCGGCGCACGCCGGCAGGATACGAGTCTTTCTCCGTCATTCCGGCGGAAGCCGGAATCCAGAGATAAAACCGCGCCAGCAATAGGCCTTGTACCGCCACAAGAATCAGCAACATCCAGCGATACAGCAGCCCCATCCATGGCTCAGTCAACCAGAGTCCGCTTTTCGCAAGATGCCCCAGCGGAAGACAAACAAAGAGAAACAAGAGAAGGGCGGAGATCCGTCGCGCGGTGAGATAGCGCGTGCGGAAATCCCGGAAAGAAATCTCGGCATAACGGGCATGAGCGATGAAAGCGACCACGGCGAAGACAAAAGCCATCCCGGTCAGCAGCGGCAGAAGCACCGCACCCTGATACGAGGGCCTTGCCGCAAGCAGATGCGCCAATCCGCACAGCAGCAGATTGACAACAAATGCTGTCAGCCCAATTCGGCCGGTGTTCTCTCTTCTCATGTTACAGCCTTTCTTCTGCCCGCTCGTGTCAGGCAGAGACGCCTAGCCCTACCGGGGAGAAATGGTAGGACAGGCCTCTGTGCCTGTCACTCCTTATCTTCCTGCTGCCAGGCAGAGACGCCTGGCCTACTGGACAAGCGCTACTATGGGCTGTCCTCAAAGTTCTTTGTAGACTGTTCCCACTATTCAAGAATGAATGCATCTTCCTGAAAGACCGATAAAGCCATGAAGTATCCATCCATCCGTCGCTTCTTGCTCTGCCTGACTTTCCTGGTTCCGGCAATCTTACCTGCGTCGGCGCAGCGGGATAACGCCCTGACTCAGATTTCCACAATCGACGCGATTCTAAACGGACTCTACGATGGAGTGCTATCCTTCGGCGAGCTGCGCGAATACGGGGATTTCGGGATCGGCACGTTCCACAGTCTCGATGGGGAGATGGTGGCGCTCGATGGGGCATTCTACCAGGTGAAAGCGGATGGCCGGGTTTACGATGTCACGGACACCGCAACGACACCGTTCTCAAGCGTCACATTCTTCAAAGCGGAGAAAGAGATCCCAATCGCTCCGGGGAAGAATTACCAGCAGATTCAGGCGCTTTTGAAAGAAACCATCACGGCGGAGAACATTTTCCAGGGCATCAAGATTGTCGGCACTTTCCGGTACATGAAAACACGAAGTGTGCCGGGCCAGACCAAGCCTTACCCGCCGCTGGTGAAGGTCACTGCCAATCAGCCCACTTTCGAGTTTCACGATATCGCGGGCACGGTTGTGGGATTCTATACACCGGACTATGTCGGCGGGTTGAATGTCCCCGGTTACCACCTGCATTTTCTTGCGGATGACAAGTCGGGCGGCGGGCATATCCTCGATTTCATCGTTGAGGATGCGACCTTGTTTCTGGATTACCTGTCGGAAATTCGAATCATCCTGCCGAATAACGCGGATTTCAACAGCCTGGAATTGTCCAAAGACCGCTCCGAAGAATTGCACCAGGCCGAGAAATCAACGGGGAAGAAACTGGAACGCGCGTCTCGGTGAAGGGCATATCCGCGAGCCGTAGGGTAGTGCTCAAGCCCGCAGACGGGCTTGAGCACTACCCTACGGCTCGCGGATATGCC
>JAKPYU010000021.1 GCA_029568995.1 Candidatus Omnitrophota bacterium
ATGGACATCGACGATTACACAGAACGTGCTCATGCGGCGATCCGCCAGGGAGAGCTGGACCTGGCGGAGCAGTATTTCAATCTGATCCTTCAGTACGCACCCGATCATCCCGCCGGAGTGGAAGGTCTCAAGGAGATTCAAGTTGCACGGGCGCGGAGGAGATGGAGTCGGCCCGTGCGGTTTCTTGTGGGAATGTGGTGCCGGGTTCTGATGGGATTCGGGCGATACGACCGGGCCATGGACCTGGTGGAGTTGCTTTACCGATGTGAGCCTCAGCGATTTTCCATGGCGGCCAGTTATGCGGTTTGCTGCGACAATCTGGGTCGAACAACCGAAGCATTGGAGGCCTACCGTGCGGTGCTGGCGCTTCGTCCACGACAGGTGCCGTTTCTTCGACGTGCCGCCGAACTGGCTGCCCAGGAAGACCATCTGGATGAATCCATCGGCTACCTGAGGCGTCTTGCTTCGATGTTTCCGGATGACGAGCAGGTGGAGCATCGCATTCGAGATCTGCTCGCCCGCGAATATGCGCAGACGGGCATTCCCGAAAAGCTCACCGAACGCCGGGCGACTATGGAGAAGAAGTTGCGCGAAATGCCGGGAAGTCCGGAGTTTACTCGCCGTCTGGAGCAACTTGAGGAGGAGTGCGAAAAGGATCCTGATGCGGTCCAGCCTCGTCTGCGACTGATTACGCACCTTCGAGAGGCGGGCTTGTTCCAGCGGGCCAATAAAGCGCTTGCGCCTATGATCGATGCGAATCCAAAAGACTTTCAGGTGCGTCTGGAACAGGCTCGGCTTTGGCAGGCGGAGAACGAACTCCTGCTTGCCTCCAATCTCTTTGGGGAACTCCTGGCGGAACAACCGAAAGAGAAGAGTGTGCAAGAGGAATATTGGGATTGTCGGGCTGCCTATCTCAAACAGGAAAACCAGGATCACCCCGATGACAAATCGCTGAAAACACAGATCCAGCACGCGCAACAGCAACGCAACAGCCTGCGAAGTGCCCGACTCGAAAACCAGATTCGAGAACATCCGGAGGATTTCGACTCGCGATTGGATCTGGGAAATCTTCTTTATGAGACCGGGCATTACGAGGAAGCGGTTTCGGTCCTCCAGCGTCTGCTGCGAGAGCCTCCCTATGCGGGTCGCGCGCATCTGATTCTGGGGAATTGTTTTCGGAAACACGTCCAGATGGAGATTGCCGCACAGGAATTCCGAACGGCCATCGAGTTGTTCAAGAATCGCGGATACAGCCATGTTCCGGGCGACGATCTGAAAGAAGCTTATTACTCGCTTGGTTTGTGCCTGGAGGAGATGGGGGATCGTCACGCGGCGCGGGAAGCGTACGCGCAGATTTATGCTGCGGACATTCATTTCCGCGATATCCGGGAACGCTACGAGCGGCTGTCGCTGGCTTAGTTGCCGCTTTTGACTCCTTCTCCCGACAGACTCGTGTTACACAGTCAGACCGATCTTTCCCAGAAAGTCCGATAGTTGCTTGTATACTGTTTGAGGGGGGATGGATACCGGTGGCGCTTCTCCATGCGCGACATGATGCCGATGAGTTCGGATGTTCTTGGCGTTGTTGATATCCTGATCCTCGGCAGGTGGTGCGAAGAGTTCGATCACGTTGTCGATTCGCCAGTTGTCCACGCCTTTCTCCAGAAAATCGTGTAGCCGGTCTGCCCGTTCGGGCGGGATCGTTTGGGCGGATTGGATCGGACTGAGATTGGACGAGAGATGATCTCGTAACGTCCTTTCAAATGCGGCAAAGAGCGCAAAGGCGGCAAGTTGGTTCAGTTGCTTTTCCGCGCGATCCAGCATCTCATGTCCTTCTTGCCGGGTACGAATATAGAAATCGGTGTTCGATAACGGATCGGAGCGCGCATCCAGAACTCGCCTCACCACCTTAAAGGCCTGCATCGCGGTTCGAAAATCCTCGATGTCCCTGTCAAGTGGATTTGTCATCGACCGAGCACCTCCAGAAGACGATAGAAGAGGTCTCTATCCAGACACGGCAACATGCCCAACGCCCGATTCTGGAGAAAGACCCAACCGTGTACCACATCTTCTTCCGATGGGCTTGGATAGTCCTTCCAAAGCACTTTCCCGTTTTCCGTCATTGACCCGATGCGCGGATGCGGTTCTCCGTCCGACACGTATACAAGCGTTTCCGTTCCCAGATCGCTCTTGATATCCACACGTCCTTCGGCGCCAATGATCCAACGGCCTGCCGGCACGAGGCGGATGATCTTGTGAGCGGGCCGCTTGATAACCAATACTTCCGCTTGATAAGGCTCGACAGGCTCCTAGCGAATCGTGATTTGCTGTCGTTCGAGCTCCGCGTTCGGGTCAAGGGATTGTGTCCAGTCTGTCACCGTGCGATAGAGGTCCGCAACATGCTGAAGGTATTCATCGCGCATTTGCTCATACGTCATCACGTTCTGCATTTCAGGATCTCCTTTCAGTCGTAGCTGTCTCTCTGCGACATTGATTCCGTCTGCCTGCCGCTTTTGACCGCCGTTCCTCTTGCCTCCGGGGGCCGTTTGTCGATTCGCGCGGCGTCTGACGGAATCTGGGGTGTCATCTGTTGAGGGGTCAAACCCTGGTTGATCTTGTGTCGGGAGATCTCAATGGACACGTTCAGATTCCAGGTCGCCGAGTCCGACGCGCCGGTATCCTGTTCGGTCCTTACCCGGACGGGAAGCAGGGTCTCCCGATCCAGCCACAGACTCCGCAACGGCTCCACTGCTTTCGATTCCCCCTTCGGTTCGATGGAAAGTCGATAGGCCTCATGTCCATCGAAGGACTCTGTCACAACGGGTTTCAAGGTATGAGTTTCGCCAAACTCGTTGGGGTCTACTTTCAGGAATCCGGCCAACAGAAGGATTTCCGGGAACGCTCCGGCCATGTCAATCGATTCAACGGTGACTTGATTCTCCAGAGGCTCATAGTGCCACAGAGTATCCCCATCCGAGAAATACTGGTCCTGCAATTTTTCCCGGCGAACCACCGTGGCAACACCAGGCTCTTCGTTGGTGGTCGTTGTGAAATAATCCAGTCGGAGGTAGGCCTTGTCTGCCTGTTCGGGAAGGCGGCAGAAAGAGATCTCACCCAAGAATATCGTTGTAGAGCCGGAGTCCGTATTCTCCTGGCGAAAAGTGGCTGAATAGTCGTGGATGTCTTTCCAGGTTTCGGCGGCCTTCTCCAGGACCTGGACCGGTGTGATCGCCTGTGCGGAGACCGCCAGAAGAAGACCGGTCATCACCGTCGCGCGGAGGAATGTTTTTTGCGTCATTGTATGCCCCCTTTCAGTTTACTTTCCCATATCGCATGGGAACATCCAAGGAACATCCTGCCCGATGGAGCGACAGAGAAAACGCGTAATGGCCTTTGAACGTATCAATGGCGAGAGACTGTCAGGGTAGGGAACTCAGTAGGATCGAACTCGGATATTGTCTTTTTTGTCCAGACCGATTTCTTTGAGGACGCGCATCAATTCCTGTGTTGCCGTCGCGGGAATAGCAATATACAGTGGAATCACTTTATGTGTTTTTTGAGAAATACGGGTGGACATGTCTTTGATTTCCTGTCGACCGGCTCCGCTGGTAATATCACTTCCACCCAGTCGCACAATTCCCACAACTCCCTGCCCGTTCGGATAGGTCCCGATAATATCCGGTCTGTGGCGTCCGATCGAATAGGGGGCCTCAAATCCTTCCGCACTGGCATGTGTTACTTGGATGCCTTCCTTTTTCAGTTCACCGACCAGGTTTTTCAACATGCTTCGCTTTTTCAGATCCATGACCATCAACCTGTCCTCCTAGACTACATGCAGGAAGGGTAAATGCCTGATATGCACGGATAACCCATTTTGCTGAATGTAGCACGAAATTTGACATTTATGCAATCCCTCTGTTTCAGGTGCATGCCGATCGGAGTCCGGAGAATCGGAATTCCGATGGACAAGATCAACCGCGCTTGTGACGGTTGATTGTTGCCATGCGCCTGGTGGAAGAGTCCTCGGTTTGCTCCGGTTGTGTGCGCGGCTTCGGTGCAGGGGTTTCTGGTTTGTCCCGGGATTCCTCCTTTTGTTTCTTCAACGTTCCCATCAGTCCGGGAGAGGGACTGAACCCGGACTTTTTCAAGTCTTTCATGACTGGCGGAGGAACGCGAACACTGTTCATATCATTGGCCTCCAGCCATCCTTTGCGAATCCAGTTTCGAAGAAACTCCGGTGAGGGTTTGACTTTTCCCGGAGAATCCAAATCCCGAGTGATGGTCGCCGTGGGGCAGAAGTCCGACCCGAAGCAATGGATGAACCCATACACGAGCAGCAGAATGTCGAGTTCCTTCTCGTGACATCTCTCGCAAGTCAGATCCAGCTCATCAATCTGGTGACTGACTCCGCAGACGAAGCATTTCTTGGTGGGCATCGAGACCTCTCGCCGGTTTCGTAAAGACTGTGTTCGATTTCATACGGTTCCGTCACATTCCCCTATTCCAGATTGCCACATCATGGCGGAATGTCAATCCTTTGAAAAACGGTGTCCGGAGATTTCTCAGGAAAGTCGGCGCAAGGGGATTCTCAGTTTGGAGGACAATGGAGACGGCAGTATGAATCGCAGATCGGTGGGATGCAGAATCGGCAAATGTCTGCATTCCGCCATGGATGGACGACGGCCGGTGAGGAATTGAACTATCTGAAGAAGAATACTCATGCGAATCCTTGCCGATAGTTTAACAAACGATTGCTAAGAATCCAAGTTACGCCAGAAGACCTTCGATGTGCATCCGTACGCGCGGTCGGCGCAATTTCTCCAGGGCCTGTTCTTCAATCCGTCGGACGCCTTCCGCCGAGAGGTTGAGTTTCTGTCCCACCTGGCGAAGGCTGAATCGCTCGCCATCCTGCAACAAACCAAACCGCCACGCAAGGACGGCCTTCTCCCGGCGGTTGAGCACCTGCATGGCCCGTCTCAGTCGGCTCTGCATCTCATCAAGGCAGACCCATTCTTCCGCACTGGCCGATTCTTCATCCGAGAGAACTCGATCCAATCCTCCCTTTTCCTCATCCTGACTATGAAGCGAGCAGAAGGTCGGGGCAAGACGCAACACATCGTGAACTCGTTTCTGGGGCACGCAGAGGTGATCCGCAATCTCTTCGATCATCGGCTTTCGTCCATGCTCCAATTCGAACAGGGTCTCGTACGATCGGATTTTGCGAAGGACTTCCACCTTGTTGATCGGGAGATTCACAGTGCGTGAACGCTGCTCGATCATTCGTTGGACATACAACCGAATCCACCAGGACGCATAGGTAATCAGTCGGCAGCCCTTGGTCGGGTCGAATTTCTCCAACGCCTCGATTAGTCCCAGATTACCCTCCTGAACAAGATCCTCCAGAGAGACGCCGTACCCTCTATATTGCGCAGCCATCTTGATCACAAAACGAAGATTCGATTCAATCAGACGCCGTCGGGCTTCTTCGTCCCCGTCACGAAATCGTTGAATCAGGCAGCGTTCTTCCTCAACGCTGAGAGGGGTGTCATCGGTCTGCAACAGAGAAGGCGCAATGCTGAGTTCGGTATCGGCCAGTTTCATTTTTGAAAACCTTTCGGGACGTGTAACCTTGCCCTTGTTCCAGTGCAACTGATGTGCCAAGCTGAATTCAACTGGCTGATACGCAGAAATTTGAGTTCATAATCAGCAAGTAAGTTCTTTATTATCAATGAATTATATTATACGATTCTATCCGAACGGGCACAGGAAATGCTGCCGGATTCGAAGGAATTGCTCATTCCTGGAATCCCGTATGAGGCTGGAGTGCGCGGTGAAGTTCGCAGCGGAAATGCGCGGAAAAGTTCGCACCTAACAGGGGGCCATATCTGAGATCGCCACGTCGCGGCCCTTCGCAGACTCCGGGCGGCTCCTCCTAAGAAAGCTCTCAAGAAAGTAATTGGCCTGTTTGTGCATTGAGAAGTTGTAACCCCAGTTTTCGCGCCTGCTTGGCGAGATTTTTGGTGAGACGATCTTTGTACTGTTCCTGGTAGGCTTGTTCGCCTTGGTCG
>JAKPYU010000042.1 GCA_029568995.1 Candidatus Omnitrophota bacterium
GTCCGGCAGCGGTGGCTCTGTGCGCTCATCGGTCTTGTGCTTCTTGCGCCGTTTGCCTGGTCGCTGGATCGGATCACGGCGAAATTCTCGGCCTCTCATCATCTATATCATGGCAGGAACAACATGCGAGCCGGGAAATACCTGATCGGCGACCGGGAATTGGAGATTGCCTCGCGGCTCGATCCGCAGGATGGAGAGATCATCTTTTACCGTGCGCTGAACTATGCATCGCGGGATGATACGGTGCTTCAGGCCATCGACCAGTTTCCCCGCTCTCTGGAGACATACCAGAGTTCCTATTATTACTTTCATGTGGGGATTGCACACCTGGCCGCAAAAAGCTACGGCCGCGCACGGGAAGCACTCGATAAGTTGATTGTTATTCATCCGACATTGAAGGGGGCGAATTATGCCCTGGGGCTGTGCCATTTTCAGAATCCTTACGGTGCCGACTATCGGAAAGCGGCAGAGTATTTCCAGCGTGAAGTCCAGGAATATCCCGATGATATTCATAGCTGGCTATACCTGGGAGACTGTAAAATACGTTTGAATGACCTTTACGGGGCACGGGATGCGTTTCATAAAGTGACCCAGTTGCATGACCGCAATGTCACTGCGAATGAGAGTCTGGGAAACATCTACAGTACACCGGGAGAGATGTTCCATCTTGAAGTTGCCTTGGAGTACTACCACAGGGCATTCATTATCGCCGGTGAACTCGGCGATACACGCAAGGTGGCGGAATTGCGAAATCGAATTGAAGAACTCCGTCCGGCGATTTCCGGGCATTAGCGAATTCTGGCGCTCACGCGACGGAATCGTTAGGATAATTTGAATCTTAGCGAATGGGGAAAAGCCGATGAAAATATCGCTCTGTCGAATCATCCTTGGCACTGCAATTGTGGTCAGTCTGACCGCCGGTCCTGTGATTGCCCAGAATCCGGGTGGAATGGAAATCTGGTCGTCGTACCTGGCGGGCAAAGACCCCGATGAGGTCTACAGCCAATTCCTTGACGTTTTGAAAACCAATCCCGATGATGCCTACGCCCTGGCGGGGGCGGGATTCTATGAGTATTCGCGGTATCGTCTCAAAGAGGCGTCCGATCACTGGATCAAGGCCACCGAGGTGTTCGGGGACGATCCGGTCGCGGAGCTTTTCCTGCACCTGTGCTTCGATGCGGCCAACGACAGGACGGAGTGGATGGATTTCAGCGGACTGTGCGAGCGGCTGGAATCCGGCGGAAACCGTCTCCCGTCATTGCTGGCCAGGGCACGGTTTCTCCATTCGGCTGTTTTGAGACGTCGGGGCGAAGTGGAACAGGCGAAGAAACTTGTAAAGACATTCGATTTCATCCAGGACTTCCTGGTATGCGGTCCATTCGATAATGCGGAGAAGCGGGGGCACGGCCAGGTCTATGGCCCGGAAGAGATGTTCGATCCGAAAGGGGAATACAGCGGGCGAAATCGTCCGGTTCGATGGGAACCGATTCCGGTGCGTTCCCCGTGGGGATATGTGGATCTGAGAGCTTATGCCAGGCCTGCGATGGAAAGCACGGTTTACCTGACGGCGGTGATCGAGGCGGACGGACAGACTCGTGCACGGCTGAGTGCCGGTCACGCCGGGGCGCTGAAAGTCTGGATCAACGGAACCCCCGCGATTGATTCCAACCGATACCATGGCCCGACTCCCGACCAGGTCGGCAGTCAGATCGAACTGCAGCAGGGGAAGAACCTCCTGCTGGTCAAATCCAGTTCCGGGAAGCAGGGGGAGTATGGTCTGTGGATTCGTCTGTCGACGTTGAAAGATGCAAAATCGAATTGGCGAACCCTGCCGGTCGGGGAAGGATGGAACGATCTGCCGGAGTCGTCGCGAAAAGTGCTGGGATCGGAAGTTCCCGCGTTTGATGAAGAACCCCCCGCCATCATCGCCATGCGAAACGTGGGACCGCAGGAACCCGCCAATTCCCCCCGACATTTCTTCTATGCGCTGCTGTTGACCAAGCTGGATGTTGTGGATGAAGCGGACCAGAGCAAGTTGCTGACACTCACGCGCAGCCTGGAAACCTACCCGGAGAGCGCACTGCTTCGCTTTTATGCCGCCCAGGCGGACCGGGAACCGAATCGCCGTCGCAATGCTTTTCAAGGATGCGTGGACCGGGATCCGGGATTTCTTCCGGCGCGGGCAGCGGTGATCGATAGTTATTATGGGACTCCGTTTTTCGACCGGCGGAGGCTATTGATTGATGATGCCCTGCATGTGGCCCATGAGGAGGCGCGATTTGTGGTTCGCATGGCCGGATTGATGACGGATCTGGGGCTTCCGGATGCGGCGTTGGGACGGGCACGTCAGGCCATGGCGCTCAATCCCGACATTCAGGACACCCAATGGTGCCTGGCGGAAACCGGTATCAATTTCCTTCCGTGCGAGGAACGACGGTCGATCTACGAACGTCTCGTTCAGCGGAATGCCTATAATATCCAGGCCATGCAGCGCCTGGTCGAATTGGCTCTCAAAGAGGACAACCTTACCGCCGCACAAACCTGGACAGAGAAGATCCGCACCATGAACCCGTATGATACGGATGCATTGTGGCAAGCGGCGGAATACCATCTGGCCGACGGGAAATTTGAGAAGGCGATTGAGACGGCGAACGAAGGGCTGACTGTCTCGCCCCACGATCCCGTCATGCATAAGGTCCTGGCGATGGCCTATCGCCAGACGGGAGAGGATGAGAAGGCCTCCGAGCACCTCGGCAGGGTCCTTGCGGTGTCACCTTCCGATCCGTGGGCGCTTGACTACAAGAAACACCTTTCTCCGACAACGGGAGACTATTACACGCCATTCCGGCGCGATATAAAAGATCTACCTGTCCCGGACCCGGCGCTGACCGAACGGGCGAATTACATTTCCCTGTTGCACCAGGAAGTTAAGCGGGTGCATCCGAACGGAAATTCCAGCGAAACCGTACATGATATCGTCAAGGTGCTGACCGACTCAGGTTTGAATGCGCTCCGCTCGCGTGGGATTTACTATGAACCGGCTACGGAAGAGGTTCGCATTCTTCGCGCGCGGGTCTGGAAGAAAGACGGGACCTTTGTGGATTCTCCCGCCCCGCAGCATCGAAGCACCGCCAACGCCGGGGATGCGGCAGCGCGGCTATATGGAGATTACAATGTAGCCATTGTCTCCTTCCCCGGACTGGAGAAGGAAGCGACCGTGGAACTGGAATACCAACTCGAAAAGAAGGGAGAGAATATCTATGCCGACTATTTCGGCGATATCTTTATTGCGGGAGATTATGAACCGACGATTCTGTCGGAATATGTACTGATCTCCCCTCTCGCGCGTGATTTTTACCATTCCTACATTCCTCCCAAGTATCCGCCGTCCGTTTCCATGGACAAAGCGGTTCTGACTGAGAAGCCGGACGAGCAGGTGGAAGGGCCTGACCGCATCCAGCGGTGGGTGTTCCAGAATCTCCCGCTGGTCCCGCGTGAACCGCTGATGCCCTCGTACACGGAGATTCTTCCATACCTGAAAATATCCACGTTCCGGGACTGGAATGAAATGACTACCTGGTGGTGGAACCTCAGCAAAGACCAGTTCATTCCCGGACCCACAATCAAACAGAAGGTCCAGGAGATTGTCGAACGGTATCGGAAAGACAAGGGTCTTGGGGCGGACGATCCGATCAGCGACTTCGAAAAAGTCCGGATCGTGAATCATTACGTGAATACCGACGTCCGCTACCTGGGACTGGAGTTCGGCATCCACGGCTACAAGCCGCATCGCGTGGATGAGATCTGTCATGCGCAGTACGGCGACTGCAAAGACAAGGCCGCTTTGGCCGTTGCCTTGCTGCAGGAGTTGGGGGTGGAAGCCAATCCGGTGATTTTGCGAACGACAGACCGGGGCGAGATCGACTACGAGTTGCCGTCTCTCGGTTTGTTCAATCATTCCATTTTCTATGTGCCGAATGCGGACGGACAGGAACGGTGGATCGACGGCACGGCGCAGTTTTTCGATGCCACCGAGCTGCCGCCCGGCGATGAGGGATCGAACAGTTTGATTGTGAAACGGGGCGGCGAATCGTTTTTCAAGCGGATACCCACCAGCTCCTCTTCTGCGAACGGAAGCCGATACACGACGCGCATAACGCTTGCCGCCGACGGCCACGGGGTCGGGGAGCGCTATGCCGAATACAGCGGGATTTACAACCCCATTGTTCGACAGAATTATGAGAACCGTGCGAAGGCAAAAGATATTGTCGAGGAACAGCTGGTCGGGCAGTATCCCGGCGGGAAATGTCTGACGGTGGAGTTGTCGAACCTGGAAGATTACTCCGATGCGGAAACCCTGAAGTACACGTTCGATATTCCCAATTACGGGACCCCACAGGGAAATCAGCTGAGCATCCCCACGGAGTTTTTCCCGCAAGAGCTTTCCGGTAAGTATGCGGGTCTGTCCAAACGAGAATACGACCTGGTATTGCGGTACCGCTGGTCGCGTGCGCTGCAGATGATTGTCACACTGCCGGACGGGTGGAAAGTTGCCGAGCTGCCCGCACCCGTGACGGAGGAGACTCCATTCGGCAAATTCCACTGGTCCGCATCCGTGTCCGGCAATGAATTGCGCATCGAGGCCGGAACCGAATTCGCCTCTCTTCGAGTGACGCCGGAGGAATACCAGGGATTCCGATCATTCTGCCAGCTGATCGACAACTACGAGGCGCGTCGGATTCTCTTGCAGCCGGGGGGATGAGGATTTCGATAAATCCCTATTTTCGGGCTTCCATGTAGGTGCGAAGGACGGCGTTGATGAGTGTCTGGTAAGGCTTTTGTTGTGCCCTGAACCATTCCACGATGTCCTTGTCTAACCGAATCGACACGGGTACTTTCTTTTCCGGTAAGACAACTTGTGCTTTCTTGAACCAATCGTCGGTCAACAGTGGAGCGGCGTCCGGGTCTGCTCGGATTGCCTCTTCAATCTCCTGGTCGCTTTGTTTCGAAATACGCTGCCAGTCGGTTCTTCCGGCTTCGGACTTACTTGAAGATCTCACGATATTTTTGCCGCTCATTTCTGGTCGCCTTTCGAGCCGAAATAATTCTGATTCGGCCCTGTCTCAATGTGTATACAACAACAATCTCCGCAGAATGGACCGATCCCAAAGCGATGAATCGTGGTTCACCATAGTCGGTCCGATCATCCATGTATTCGACTGTCGGCCCATCAAAGACCCGAATGGCATCGGCAAAGTCAATTCCATGCTTGGCCAGATTGAACCGATTCTTGTCTTCATTCCATTCATAGTCCATTGCTGAAGTATATACTAATTGTATATACACACAAGCCTTGTCCGTCTCCCTGTCATTTCGACCGAAGGGAGAAATCTTAAGAAGAGATTCCTCACATTCGTTCGGAATGACGGTAGAAGGAGGTTCGGAATGACGACGGGAAGTTGGTTTATGGTACACTCGCGTGAGGTCAACTCCAATTTTGGTCTCAGGATCAACAAGCCATGATCTTTCCATATAACAAGAAGACTCCGGTGATTACGGAAGGGGTGTTTGTGGCCCCGGATGCCGTGATTGTCGGTGACGTGCAGATTGACGAGGACAGCAGTGTGTGGTTCGGAACCGTCCTGCGCGGGGATATCAACATGATCCGTGTCGGCAAGCAGACCAACATCCAGGATCGTGCCGTGCTGCACGTGGACCACGATGCTCCCTGCATCATCGGGAATTTCGTGTCCATCGGTCACGGAGCCATCGTCCACGGCGCGGAGATCGGAGATGAATGCCTGATCGGCATGGGCGCGGTCGTTCTTTCCCATTGCCGGGTCGGACCAGGCAGTGTGATCGGCGCGGGCGCCGTTGTTCGGGAAGGAACCGAAATCCCGCCGCGATCCCTGGTGGTCGGTGTTCCGGGAAGAATTGTGCGTACACTGGAACTGGAGGAAAATCCCGGGCGGCGAATTGCGGAGTCGTATCGGGAACTGGCGGCAGAGTATTGTTCCCAACAGCAGGAAAGGAGGTGATCGAAAAGGGGAAGGACATGCCGGAAGTTGACGAGATGAATCCGAGAACATGACACGAATATCCCCGAAATGAGAAAGGAGAACAAGATGATTTGGGAACGAAGAGTATCCTGGTTTGTGTGTGTCGCGGCGACTGTGGCTGCGTGTACGATCCCGGCAGGCGCAGTAATTTATTCGGAGCTGGGCAACACCTCCGTGGCATTTTGGATTTGGGACCCTGCATCCGGCAGCCCCAGGGCGCCGGTGTCCAATCCGGATATTTGTCTCCAGGCGGGGGACGACGTTGACGCTCTTTCGCTTGGGGATGATTATGACCAATTCGGTGTGGGCCGAGTCGATGCCTTTATAGTGGATCAAAGCGCCGTGGGTTCGCGCGGCGATTTGCTCACACGTTCCGCCGCCGGGATGCCGGTGGAACGGGATGTATATCGGGACGACGACACTACGGGCAACCGTCTTCAGATTCCCGATCTGATCAGCCAGAGCATGGGTGGAGGCGCAGCGGACGGAGCAATTGACGGCTTTGATTTCGGACTCCCCCGGCAGGGTGACCGGATCTATTTCTCACTTGCCCCCGGATCGCCTTCCCTTGGTATGCTCTACTCCCCCGGCGATATCCTGACCTGCCAATTCCGAGTGCCAGGGTCGCTGACAGTCTACGTAAGAGCCATCCTGATCGGAAATCCCCCCGATATCGATGCGCTTTCTATCTTCGATGCACAACGGGACACCACGTTCAATCCGGGGACGGATTACGTCATTTATTCCACGCGCACGCCGGGCGACGGATACATTTATCACTATGGCCTCGGCAGCCCTGGAACACCTCCCCCACCGCCTGTCGCCCACGAACATTCCATATTCGGGCTTCTGAACACGGATAATGTACTCGGATTGGAGCATTTCCGGGATCCCCAGGCAGATGCGGATGATTGGTCGCTGTACGAATAGGCCCGATATTGATTCAATAATCAACCCACCGGCGGTCTGACAAACAGGCCGCCGG
>JAKPYU010000053.1 GCA_029568995.1 Candidatus Omnitrophota bacterium
AACGTTAGGGGTGAGTCTCCGGTGTCCCCGCCGCAGGCGGGGCACCGGTAGACTCCAGCCCGTGGTTGGGCTAATTATGTAATTACAAATAGTACACAAATTGACGCAATACTATTCTCCATTCTGCATTCGTTTGTATAAGAACGTACGTCCCGTCTGCGTGATGTAGGCTCCATGGAATTGAGAGTCTTACTATGGAAAGAGTGCCATCGTCTGAATATCCGGGCAGCCACACGTGTATTGGTCGCTCGAAGCGCGTAGACTGGTGTTCTGATGCAACCACCTCTATTGCTGTATTTGTGAACTCCAGGTTGCCGAGCGAATGTTCGGGTGTTGCACGAGAGACAAGATTTGTTGCAGCCTGTGTGAGTAGGTATTCCGAATTTGTCAAAGCGCGCCATTGCATTTCCTGATCGGCTTGTCGATCGAGCACATCGGCTGAGTTCGGTTTCCATTTGAGTGTGTTCTGCGAAAGCAAGAGCGGTTTGTGGCCATCGGCATCCGTGCGGCGACAAACAACAAACGATTTCAGTGGGGAATCGCTACCAGAATAAGACATGAGATCGGCTAATACGATTTCTAGCACGATCATATCGCGACTTGAGGCGGTATCAGTGTCCTGTTGCGAATAGGAGTATGGCGAAATCACGGTTGTGGTGATTCCAAACATGGCTATAAGGACCGCACATTTCATCATTTCTCATGCCCAACGTTAGGGGTGAGTCTCCAGGGTCCCCGCCGGAGGCGGGGCACCGGTAGACTCCAGCCCGTGGTTGGAACTCTTTGTGAATCTCGAAAGAATCCGTGAGGCCAGAAGACCCGTCAGTAATCCACCCATGCCGCCCAGAGCGAGGCCGAGAACATGGACGCAGTATGTCACACTCGTTGCTATGATTGGCGTACCATCGCTGTACGCGCCGGATTCCTCCGCCCCAGCCCGTTCATCGGAGGGGAGCGAAGCAAGGAACTCTTCCCGCGTAAGCTCATACTGGCCGTAGTGTTTTGACAAGCCGAACCACCATCCGCCCGTGATGGAGAACAGTATGGGCAGTAGGATATAGAGTGTGCGCTTCATTCCGTTTCAAGTTCCAACGTTAGGGGTGAGTCTCCAGTGTCCCCGCCGCAGGCGGGGCACTGGTAGACTCCAGCCCGTGGTTCGGCTTCGTATTCTGTTCAATTGCTTGCGTCCGACATCTGGGACACTTTCCGCCCTCTTTCAGCAGAGATCGGA
>JAKPYU010000122.1 GCA_029568995.1 Candidatus Omnitrophota bacterium
AACACAACTTGAGAAGTGCCGAGATTGTCAAGAAGGTGCGCTGAAATCGCCACTTCACCCGATACCGCGTCATTGTCCATCGGTTCGAGAATCTCTACGTGAACGACCCGTCGTGACTCCGATGCGGGGCGGAGACCGGAAATACAGAGGGAGAATTTTTGAGAATCCCCTAGATTCACCTGGCCGTCCACCCAGATTGTGTAAGCACCGGGAACCGGAGAGTCGATGAAAACCTGTTCCACATTGTCGCGATGATTCTCCCGGTCTTGTCGGGCGGGGAGGCTCGGATTCGATGGATCGAGAGTCCATACATAGTGTGCTCCATCCGGTCCGAAGACATGCAAATCCAGATCGTTGACCAAGTTGGGAGTATCATCATCCGCCGAAACCGGAACTGCGGGCGGATCGGTCCAAACCAGCGTGGCTCGGATCGGACCGGATCCGACGTAAGTCATGGGATATTCCCGAAATGAATCCGTGTAAGAATCCAAAACGAGCCGATTGCCCTTTGTTCCGTTGCTCGCAATGACATCAGCGGCGGCCCGCGCATCCACAAGCCCCCATCCGAACCGATAGTCGGGTCCAACCTGAGAGCCGCCATCGCGCGCTGTGTGAATCAAGATACTCTTCATCGTCGAGGCGACAGGATCTTCACCCCTGAAATACCGGCGATACTGCTGCACCAGGCAGGCCGCAATCCCACTCACCACCGGTGCGGACATAGACGTTCCGGAGTTCTCGTAATATGCATGGTCCGACTCCGCCCCCATCGAGAGTAAATGCACGCCGTCCGCTACAACATCCGGCTTAATCCGACCGTCATCCGTCGGCCCCCAACTTGAAAAATCGGTCATACTGCTGTCATCGGGAATCGGTGGTTCCTCGGTCCGGGCGTCAATCGCCCCAACCGTAATCACATTCTTGGCGACACCGGACGGTAGAATTGTGTCATAATCGGCGTTCACCGAAACGGCGGAAGATATTCGCTCATTCCCCGCTGCCCTGACAACAATCAGGCCGTGGTCCGCTACAATCCGGTCCCAGGCTTGAGCATGTGAATTGTAGTTGCCGTGGCTATCGGATGGTTCTGTGTTCCCGTTCTGCTCCTGATTCACACTGGACGCATAGGAATGATTCGACACCGAGATTCGATGCGCGTTTGCGTCTACCTCAGCCAGGTCATCTATTGTGTTCCAACAGAGAAGAGTCACATTCGGCGCCATCCCCTCTGCTTGGGCATTCCCTGTCCCATTACCGGCGATAATCCCGGCGACATGGCATGAATGTGCATTGAAAGAGGGACTTGAGTCCCAGTCCTCCTGCGTTGCACGACCGATGATTTGCTCGTGCGTGCAACGCACAAAGGCTATATCCCACATCCCCACCGTGAC
>JAKPYU010000796.1 GCA_029568995.1 Candidatus Omnitrophota bacterium
TGAATCACGGTTCAGACTTCTTCCGCCGAATGCACGAATCCCAACTGAACTCTCACTGCTCGGTCGATTTGCCGCATGTCCTCGCGCGAGAGTCTTCCCACCTGGTTCAAGAGACGTTGCTTGCTCACCGTTGTGAGCTGGTCCGCCATCGCCTTGTTGCGTTGATTGTTGAGCGTGATGTATGCCTCACTGGGATACAGGCGTGCAACATTCGTGGTAAGAGGGACAACTTGGACACGGTTCAGATACCGATTCGATGCGTCATTGCTGACAATGACGGCAGGTCTTTTTTTTCGGGCCTCGCCGCCTATGGAGGGATCGAAACAGACCCACCAGACCTCACCTCGGTTCATCGCTTACGTCTCCGACGGTTGCCTCCGACCACTCCAGGGCCTCAGTTTCACGGTCTTCGTCCTGCGCCATTTCCGCATAAGCGCGCTCCATTTCCTCATCCAAAACATGAGGACGAACAAGGTCCTCAATGAAACGGCTGATTCTGCCGGAGCCGATTCGACTGTGAAGCCCCGCATAGACTTCCTCTCCAACGGTGATGGTCAATTTCCTTTGCATGGCTCGTCCACCCCATATACGTATTTTACACGTATTATACGTAGGAGTCCGACACTTGTCAAAATGGGAGACCGCCCGCACACGGCGGAATCCAAGCAAGGCGGCAGCTGAGCTGCCGCACTCCAAGGGCGCTTCAGCCCCGAAGGGGCGAAGTATGCCAGCGAAAAGCAGCACCCCGGACACGCTGGATTTACTCAAGAACGAGACGCGCATTCGTGATATTTTCTTCGCCGACTTCAACCGATTGTTTCTTGCTGACCCCGATGGAATAGCGGGAGGACCATATTTCGTATCGGCCCGGTTGGACGTCACTGAACGAGAATACTCCATACTCGTTGGCTTGGGTTGAGCGGCGGGGACCATATTTCACAGCACATTGCGTCTTGTGATTCAGCGCGAACGGCAAACCGATCTGCACGAAAGCCCCATTGGCAGGCTGGCCCCACCGGTCAACCACCCTGCCGGACAAGGTCGCGCCTTCCAGAGAGATGCGCATGAACTTTTCCTCTGCATCACCGATGGAGACATCAAGAATACGGAATGGTGTATCCGGATTCTCTGCATCTTCCGCTCGCAGAAAAACATAATAATCTCCCGACGGAACATTGGTGATCGAGAAGCGCCCCAGCAGGTTGGTCGTCGATTCCCAAAGAAGAAACGGATCGGTATCCGCTTTGGGAAAGAACTTGATTTTCTTTCCGATAACCGGCATACCCCGGCTCATAACGATTCCCTTCAGGACTCCCCCGCTTTGGATGTCGGGATGGACAATCACGTTCTCAGGAACATCCGATGAGAGTGGGTAGAGCGCCCGGGGGGAATCTCCGATCTCCAGGAAAACCGAATCGCCCGGCGAATAGTGCTCGGCTTTCGCTCGTCCTTCGGCATCGGTGGATCTGCCGCGCATACTATCATTAAATGGGGGCCAGAGGACTTTGTATTTTGTGTCGGCCCAGGGCGAACCATCCGGTTTTTTGAGAATAAAGGGTATGGGATTGTGCGGTCTATAGGGAGTCGGTTCCAGGCGAACCGCGCCGAGCTGCGTAGTCACTCCTTCCGTCACCGAGACGCAGGTGACGGAAGCAGTCCCCCAATCCGCGTGCAGCATAAGGTTGTATGATCCCTGGGGAATGTGGGAGAAAGAGAATGCGCCGTCGGGATTGAGTTCGAACTTTACACCCGTGTACCGGTCCGGAAGATGCACCTGGTTTTGAGGTCGCAAATCCGCGGTGCTTTGCGGAAAGAATTTCAAATACAGACTATTGTAGTTTCTTGGCGGACCTTCGGCATAAACCCTGCCGACCATTCTTCCCTCTTTGCGAAGAGGAACATAAGTGGTTTTGATTTCAGCCGGTTTCAGATCGAAAGGGCCGACTGCGCGGGCGGCATATCCGGGAGCAAAGACGACGAACTCGTATTTCCTGGTCGGGAGATTCTCGATCAGGAAAACGCCGCTGGCATCCTTGATGGTTTTCCCGTGGAGGAAGGCCTGCGCTTCCGGCCACCCTTCGCTCCATGAATTGTCCAATTCTCCCGACAGGGCAATTGTGAATTCGCGAATCGGCTGAAGGGTTTGCGCATCGACCACGGTTCCCGCTAATTTCGGTTTCTCCTGGAGTTCACCGAAACGGATGACCAGATCGGTTTGACCGGGTTCCACATTTTCAACCGTGACTTGTTGGTCCAGTTTGCTTCCCAACTTGCTTCTTGTCGCTTTCAGGTCGTACGCAGAATCCTGAAGCATGGCGAAGGAGAATCTCCCATCGCTTCCTGTTCGTACGCCCGGGATTATCCCAATGGATCTTGTTATGGGATAATTCCGGATCTCTTCGAGACGTTCCTTACTTTTGGCCACCTCTTCAATACTGACCTGGATGCTTTCAAGGGGTGAATCGGTGGAATCCACCACAATCCCGGCAATTGCTCCGACTTCCTTTAGGCAGATATTCACTTCCGTGCATTGTCCATCGACAACTTCAATCTCTTCGCTTGCTTCGGGTTGATAGCCATCCATGGCGGCCACAACAGTGTACTTGCCGGCCTTCAGCGGAGTCGCAGAACGAAATCCCCCCTCTTCATCCGTTTTGACCAGATTCTTGTCCGGTTTTTGTCCGGTGAGATCCAGGAAGATGCGACCGTCAATAGATATATACCCAATTACAGGGCAGAAAACCCGCGCTCCGACAATCGGAGTGCCGCTGGCATCGTTCACCCGCCCGGCGATGGACCCTCCGACGCCCAAGACGATGTCTTTTATGACCGGATTGCTATCGGGCAAAAGGACCGGACCCACCTTGGTTTCGACAAATCCCGATGCGTAGGCAACAAGAGTAAGACCTTTCTTCCCGGCAGGGTGGCCGGTTGTAGGGAGGCGGGTGAATTTGTACGCACCATCGGATTGGCTCTTGACCTTTCGCTCGTCCCAACAGATGACGGCGTCCGAAACCGGCTTGCTGTTTGGATCGAGAACATGTCCCTCGATCAATCCACCCGGGAAAAGTTCCAAGACAATGTCATCCTTTGACTTTGCAGAGGACAGATCGACAACTTTCACGCAAGGCAATGATCCCCGATATGTCCGTAATGCCAATTCAACACCGTAAGGCTCGCAGAATCCCTCTGCCCCGGCGACAAAACCGTGTTCGCAGGCCGACAGATTGTCGAATTGAAACCACCCGTCTTTGTCGGTCTGAACGGTCCTTTTCTTCCAGGTCCAATCCGGTGCTAATCCGGCACTCCATATCTCCCGGTTTGCGTCCGCACGTCCGCCGCTTGCTGCCGTGCGGGTCACTTCCGCATCCGGGACGGCCTCCCCGTTATCGGCGCGAATGACCCTGCCTCGGACTGTCCGAGGTGAGGCGAGAGCCAGCGTCAAACCTGTTTTTGAGGCACTCTCTTCGAGATGGACGGTTTCGCAGGTTTCCTTCTCCCGGTTGGGACGTGAAGGATCATCGACCACCCCGAATCCTCCCCCAACAGAGACATAACCATCTTTTGATGCGGCTACCGTGTAGTAGTTATCCGGCAAGCCGGTGAATTGAAAAGACCCGTCGATTCCGCTTGAGGTCTCCGCGAAGTCGGATATACGAGTTGTCTGGGGATCGCAAACCAGTCTCACCCTTGCATCCGAAATGGGCAGCCTGGTGTCGTGGTCGATGACAGTCCCGCTAATGGAGCCTGTGCCGGTCGACTCGGAAACATCGTAGCCCGCCGCTTTCAAATCGAACACTCGCGGATCGATTGGATTGAAAGACAACTCTGTGATATCACTTCGGTGCGTTAACCTGCCGTCAGCGTAAGTTTCCGTTCCCTTCAGGAACCACTGACCGCCTTCGACGATCTGAAAGGTGATCTCCAAACGTGTGCCGAAGTTCCGGTCGGGTCTGCTACAGATCATCTTCCTGGGAGCGAATCCCTCGGCTGTTCTGTAATAGCCTTCGGGAAACTCCCAAACTGCGTTGCCGAAGAGACTCCGGTCGGAATAAAAATCCAACGGCGCGATGCCTTCCGCACGCAGGAGAACAAAGGTCTTCGGGTCTATGCACCAGCGGACTCCGCTGAAGGTATGCGAAAGATGCCCACCATAATCGACATAGCTGGCGTTGATCTCCGCCATGCCTTCAAAATCGGGAGACTCCAACACGGGACACTCGATGCCCTCGATCATGCGGGTTCCGGCGATATGCAGGGATCTGGGCATCGGTCTCCCGACCGCTTCCAGGATTAGACAACGGAACCCCGATGCAAGGCCAATTCCGGCCATGTTTCCGAGAGTCCCCGGTCGTGTGTATCTCAGGATTTTCTCCCCCAGACTATTCGTATAGACATAAATGCCATCGACGTATATCCGCTTTTGCAGATGACTCGAAGGATCTCCTTGTATTCGCATCCGATTCGGATTCCGGTACCAGACGGTGGTTCTGGCTCCCGGATGGCCAGAGGCCAAAGTCCCTTCCTGTATCGTATACGTCACATCCCACAATCGAGGCTCCAGCCATGACCGGTTGGCTTCGACGACTCTTTGCCAGATCGCCTGCGCGTCCCGGATATCCGGCTGTTGACTGAAGACGGGAAAGGAATAGAAGAGAACCGGAAGAACAACAAGAATTGGGTAAAACTGAAGAAATCTGTGCAGCTGGATCACGACATCCTCCGCTTCCGAAGATATCAACCTGCGTCCGGGTAGAATCTGCGATTTCCCAGATATGCTCGCTTTTCACTTCCAAAACGGGTGATTGGAGGAAGATGTCACGCATGGAAGTCCGATATCTCTCACAACATACGGAACTTACACTCCTGAGAAAGCTCGCCAGCAACCGTCATTGCGAGCGAAGCGTGGCAATCTGGCTGTTCGAACGAGCGAGCCTGAGATCGCCACGTCGCAGCCCTTCGCAGACTCCGGGCGGCTCCTCGCGATGACGGGTCATCGCCGTTCCGCGAGGTCATGCTTTTTTGATCCCAATCACCGGCTCCGCCGGAGTCGCGCCAGGAAGGTCTGATAACCAGTTCATGAAAGCGCTTTTCGGATTGAGTAGGACGCCGCATAAAGACAGCACACCCTGTTCCACCAACTCCAATCACCCGTCAGTAGAACCCCCATCACTGCGCGAGATACTTGACCCGATAGAAACACATTCCATCGGTAAAGCAATTCTATCACGCCAGCATGGGGGTGTATATAAGGAAATGTATTCCGCAATCCGCAATCCGCAATCCGCAATCCCCAATCCGCAGTCCCCAATCCGCAATCGGTTCATCCGCTCCGGTAAACAGCCAGGATCTCGTCCAGCCATTCGACGAACAGGCCGACGATGGCCGGATCGAAATGCGTCCCGGAACTCTCGCGAAGGATCTGGATACTTCGGTCGATGGGGATAGGTTCCTTGTAGCATCGGGTCCCCACCAGGGCATCGAACACATCAATCACAGAGATAATCCTCGCTTCCAACGGGATCTTGTCCGCCTGAAGCCCCGATGGATATCCGGCTCCATCCCAGCGTTCATGGTGGCTCAACGCGATCCGCGCCGCCATGCGAACCAAGGGGGCATCCGAATCCCCCAGGATCTCCGCGCCGACAGATGTGTGCCGTTTCGAGATCTCGAATTCCTCCGGCGTGAGCGGCCCCGGCTTAAGCAGAACCGTTTCCGGCACAGCGATCTTGCCGATGTCATGGGCCAGGCTGGCATGTCCGAGCATGGCCACCTGGGATTCCATCCAGCCGATATGCCGCGCGATGACCTGGCTGCACAGGCTGATCCGCCTCAAGTGGACAGGGACATCCGGATCGCGGCACTCCGCCACACAGGCAAGCCGGGTCAGGAATTCCGTCAGGTGACCGTCTGAATCGTGAGGTTCGCTTCCCATGGTGAGCGTATTCTAGGTCGTCCGGTGCAGAAGGAATACCCAAGCCATGGGGGAGAACAGGGCCGTTCCCGCCGTTTTTTGGCACTTTGTATATCTAAAGATCCTGGAGATCCAGACGATAATCGTAGAAAGTATGTGGGACGCCGCATACTTGCACTGTATTGGACTGCTTCTTGAGGCCGCTATATCGGGGCGCGGCAATGGCCGGTGGGATGGATCCCGCCGCCCAGGGACGGGGTGAAATCCTGTGCAGGAGACATGCGCATGTACGCCGCCGCCCACCCCCAATCTTATCCCCGTCCGTGGATGCACTCTATTCTCATCGTATTCCTGACGACCCTCTTCCTTCTCTGGGCGGCCCACGTTGCCTCCGGCCAGACACCGAATTCCTATTCCATATTGAATTTTGCCGGGGCGGGGATTGCGGGATTCGCCGGGGATGGTTCTCCGGCAGTCGAGGCCCGGTTCAATACCCCCTGGAACGCCGCCGTCGACCCCGACGGGAATGTCTTCATCGCAGATCGCGACAATAACCGCATCCGCCGGATCGACCGGCGAGGCATTGTGAGCACGTACGCGGGCAACGGATTCGCCTCCTTCTCCGGAGACGGCGGACCCGCCACCGATGCTTCACTCAACAAACCGAAAGGCGTCGCCGCACTGTCGGACGGCTCCATTCTCATTGCGGATACCGACAATCATTGCATCCGCAAGGTTGACCGCGGTGGGATCATTACCACCTTGGCCGGAATCGGACGGTTTGCGGGTGTCGGCGGTGAGGTCGTCCCCGCCACGGAAGCGCTGTTCAAAATGCCCTCCGACCTTGTGGTAGATGCTACCGGAAATGTGTATGTCGTGGACAGCTCCAATTTCCGAATCCGTGTAGTCGATCCATCCGGCGTGGTTCGAACTATCGCCGGTGTGGGGGGAACGGAGTTCGGCTATGCGGGGGACGGCGGACCCGCCACGGAAGCATTGCTGCTTTATCCATCCGGCATTGATCTCGACAGCCAGGGCAACATCTACATCGTGGACCAATTCAATAGTGTCGTCCGAAAAGTCGACACAAGCGGAATCATTACAACCATCGCCGGAATCGGCCAACAAAACGGATTCTCCGGAGACGGCGGACCGGCGACGCAAGCCAAGATGACCTATCCGCAGGATGTGTTGATCGACGATCTCGGAAACATCCTGATCAGCGATTACAAAAATCACCGCATTCGTCGCGTAGACCCGAGCGGAACCATCGAAACCATCGCCGGGATCGGTAAGAACGGCTATTTCGGCGATGGCGGCCCTGCTCTCCTGGCGTGGCTCAATAATCCGGTTGGACTCGTACTGTACAGCCAGGACAGCTTTCTGGTTGTGGATTCTCTGAACCACCGGGTCCGGGAAGTCACGCTCCGCGATCTGTCCCAGACTCCGACACAGACTCCAACCTCCACACGAACACCCACCGCGACAGCGACCAGTACGCCGACACCCCGACCATCGAATACACCCACGAATACACCCACCCCGCTGCCGGTTAACCAGCTGGCTCCCGGCATCAGCGCGGGCCGAACCGGGGTTTATTACACCAATACAAACCGTGTGTATATTCCGGTGGAACCGAAACAGGGAACGGTTCGCGTCGTTCTTTCCTCTACCGAGAACGGCAGCGGTCCCCTGTCGGTCAATGACACGCTGGCTCTGGACGTTACACGACCGGACGGAACCATCGCAAATGCAACCGTCACATTCAGCGCCGCTAATCCCATCCGACCCGCGGAAAATGTCACCAGCCTTTTCCAGAAAGGCGAACACCTAGTCACCATCCGCCTTTCCAACCTGACAACGGACACCGGAACCGAGCCGCAGACGAATACGGCGGTCTGGGTGGCGTTGCTGCTGGCGCCGGAAATCCGCAATATTCCCGACTTGCGACTGACCGTCGGCGAAGACCTGACAGCCGCACTGGATTTGGATGACTATGTTATCGATCGGGATTCCGGTCAGGCGGGACTGAAATGGACTTACGAAATAAAGGGAACGGTTCGTGACCTCACCATTAACGATCAGAATGTGATCTCCGTCCGCGCTGCCGCAACTCCGACGGAAGGGTCCATTATTTTCAGAGCGACCGATGGCGTGTTCTCGGCGAGTGATGAAGTGGTTGTGAAAACATCTACTTTCCTGATCGACCCCTTCATGAAAGATCCCGCGCCCCTGTTGGAGGATTACTGTTTCATTACGCCGTATTCCATGTACAACCAGATGCTTCCGAACGGCGTGTACGCCGCGGATATTCCATTCTCCGCGACATTCACAGGCGGTCTGGGCCTGGAAGCCGCGAATATCGCGCGCGGTCAAGCTTACTTCTTCAGTACGTTCCCCGGCGGATTGGTCGAGAACCCGCTGCCTGTCAGTCTCCGCGCCTACCGGATGAACAATCGAAGAGACCGGGACGGGGCGCTGATTTATGTATCCTCCTGCATTCCGCCGATTGACGGCGATGCGGAAGCCGATTACGATTTCTCCGCGCTCACACTCGGATCGACCTCCTGGATGGTGGGGCTGGGGGGCGGCGGAACAGCCCGTCTGGGCGATGTTCCTCTCTCTCTTGATCCGCTGGCTACAGACGGCCATGGGTTGCTGGTCACGGTCGCACCCGGAAAGAGCGTCCTCCTGATGACACCGTATATCGACACGGGAGAGGGCACAATTACCATCCAGGGATATTTCGCGGCAGAGAATCCCGCGGAACCCCGCGATCTGCCGGATATTTCCATCGGATTGTTCGCCGACAGCTCCAATCTTTCCATCAATACGATTACTGCCGACGAGATCAAAGGCGGCGGGCAGTATCAGCTCGTTACCAGTACCTACGACAGCCCCACGGATCTCCTTCAGGGAGTTATCCAGATTTCCGCCCGACCCTATGCTCGCTCAACCGCGTACGTCTATATCGACAACATCCGTGTCTACCGCAGCGCACGGAAAACGGACCGCGCCCTGGGAAAAACCGAGATCAAAACCGCGCCGTTCGATGGAACATTCGAGTCCGTTCTGCTGGGACTCGGAGACATGGTACAGATTGACCCGACGAATACGAGCGGAGGAGAGGCCTATCTTACTCTGCTGTACAACCATGATCTGTTTGCAGGTGGTCGGTCGCAATCGATGATCCTGAACCTGACCGATCCTCTCGGATATGTGCGCCTCCTGGCCGGGCCGCTTCCGCTCCCCGGGATCACATTTCCACGCACCATTACCGCGCAATGCCATGTCAAGGCGGTGAAGAACGGAGAAGGATACTTTGCCATTGCGATGACGAACGGCCTGCACACGGCGGTGACCTACATGAGCAACGATAACCTTCCCCGCAACGGCGACTGGGTAAAAGTCTCCGTGACCGGCGACTTCCGCGTTCAGGCTGGAATCAATCCGATCCTGCTCTTGCAGAATCGGTATCTCCCCGGCGCGGTTCCCGGCCTGGTGAAGGATGCGGCAACCCTGGCGGTCGACGATATCACCGTTCACGCCGTTCAGGACCCCTCCTGGTTCTGGGACAAGCAAAGCCTGCGGTACGAGAACTGATTCCGACCGGCGTTGCTCAAGAGATCTCTCTTTCCGATTTCCGGCACCCTTGTGCCCGGCATTCTCCTGGAATGCATTCCCTGCAAGACGTACAATCAGATCCTCTCGTCTGAGGAGCAAAATCGCTATAACAGGAGCACAGGATGAATTCACGGGAACGGATCAGTCTGACTCTGCAACATCGCGAACCGGATCGTGTGGCCATACAGGATGCGCCCTGGGAGACCACCGTTGTTCGCTGGCGAAAGGAAGGATTTCCGGAAAATGTCGAGCCGGAAGAGTATTTTCACTATGAGATGTCCGGTTTCGGTGCGGATACTTCGTTCCGGCTCCCAGAGGAAACTGTCGAGGAAACCGACGAATATGTTATCAAACGAAACAACAACGGCACTCTCCTTCGAAACTGGAAACATACGGCCTCCACACCGGAAATGATCGAATTTACAATCAATTCGTGGGAAGCCTGGGAAGAACACCGGCCCCGTATGGCCATGGCCAGAGACCGGATCGAGTGGGAGAAGGACTTGGCTCGCAACCGCCGGGAGCGCGAGGCCGGACGCTGGTGCTGTTACAACGCGGCAATCGGATACGACCGAACCCAGGGGATCGTCGGCTCCGAGAATCTGCTGATGGCCATGCTGGATGATCCCAAATGGGTTTTCGACATGTTTGAGGTCGCAATCGACCTCACGATCGCCTGCGCGGAGGAAATGCTGGCAGGCGGATTCGAGTTCGACGGTGCTTTCATGTATGACGACATGGGGTACCGTAACGCTTCCCTGTTTTCCCCTCATACCTATCGCAACCTTCTGTTTCCGCTGCATAAACGAATCTGCGATTTCTTCCATTCCAAGGGCCTGCCGGTTCTTCTGCACAGCTGCGGGCGCGTAAGCGAACTCGTCCCGCAACTGATCGAGGCCGGATTTGACTGCCTGCAGCCGCTGGAGTCAAAAGCAGGTATGGATCTGATTCAACTGAAAAAGGACTTTGGAGAGAGACTATGCTTCATGGGTGGAATCGATGCCCGCGCAATGTCCCATCCCGATCCATCCGTGATCGAGGAAGAAATCAGAACAAAGATTCCGTTCGCCATGAAAGGCGGGGGCTATATCTACCATTCGGACCACTCGGTCCCGGATGATGTGAGCTTCGAGCAATACAAACGTGTGATTGAGTTAGTCTTGAAATATGGGACATATTGATTATTGATCGGCTATCGAAAGGATAAGCAACAATGAGTACTCGACCGATTTGTTTGTTGCCTGCCGCGCTTGTTCTCGCGCTGATCTTTGGCACAGGCTGCGCCCACCAGCCGAAACAGGTCCAGCGTTATGGCATGGTCATCGGAGTCAATCCTGAAAAGGTAGAGGAATACAAAGAGTTACACCGGAACGTCTGGCCGGGCGTACTGAAGATGATCAAAGAATGCCATATCGAAAACTATTCGATCTATATGCACGAATTGGATGACGGGCGAATTTATCTCTTCAGTTATTTCGAGTACACAGGCGATGATTTTGAGGCGGACATGGCAAAGATGGCCGCGGACAAGACGACCCAAGAGTGGTGGTCTCATTGCGAACCCTGCCAGATTCCCATCAAAAACCGCAAAGAAGGCGATTGGTGGGCGAATATGGAAGAGGTATTTCACCTTGATTAACCTTCCCTGTAGGGGCACGTTGCAACGTGCCCCCTACCCCATGGAGAATGACATGACATCAAAGACTCTCGATCTTTCCCCGGCGCGATGGATCTGGTATCCCTCCGGGCGCTGCCTGCAAAACACATTTGTTCTGTTTCGTCGCGAATTGGACCTTTCTGGTGCTCCCAAAGCGGCAACCGGGTGGGTTGTTGCAGACAGCCGTTACCGCCTGTTTGTGAACGGGCAACGGGTTCAGTGGGGACCCGCACCGGCGGACCCGCAACACCTGGAGGCCGATCCGCTGGATCTGACATCCCTTCTTCATCCGGGCAAGAATGTTATTGGCTGCGAAGTACTCTTCTACGGGCGCGGGGAAGGTACCTGGCCGCTCGGCAAACCGGGATTCCTGTTTCAACTGGATATCGAAACAGCAGACGGGAATACGAGATCTCTCGTCTCCGATTCATCCTGGCAAGCGCACATGGCGCGCTCCTGGCAGCCGGGACATTACACCCGCTGGTACCTGAGAGCCTTGCAGGAGGAATTTGACGCCCGCCTGTATCCGTATGGCTGGACCACCGCCGGATTTGTCCCCGATGCGGACTGGCTGCTTGCCATGGAACAGAACTGCCCCGCCGACATGCCGGTTCTCTGTTCCACTTATGATGACTACATGATGGATATCATCGGGGACAAAGACCGTTGCGACCTCTCTCCGCGGAGTATTCCTCTACTGAACGAGGAATTGATTCCAGTCAAGAATCTATCTGAATCCCTATGGATTGCCTGGGATCGTCCTCCACGGGAGTATTTCGATTGCCGGACACCGAATGCATTCCGCGCGGTCGGCTCACCGTGCGCCGATGAGACGGGGCCGGGGAAATGGCGCGTTGTCCTCGACGGAACCCGTGGCGCAGCATTGACGTTTGAACTTGCCGAACAGATTGTCGGTTGGCCCTATTTCACGATCCATGCACCCGCTGGAACCGTTGTGGAATTATTGGTACACGAGGCGCACGAAACTGGCGGCCCACCCCTTCTGAATACCCATTGGGAATCCTGGTCACGATTCGTTTGTAAAGAAGGCGAGAACACCTTCGAGCCGTTCGACTATGAATCGTTACGATGGCTGCAACTACACATTCACGGCATAGTTGGGGAAGTCCGAATTGAGCGAGTCGGTGTCCGACGTCGGATTTTTCCCTGGCCTCATATCCCGCAAGTATCCTGCTCCGATCCGGATTTGCAGAGTCTTCTGGATGCCTCGATCAATACGCTGCACAACTCGGCGCAGGAGACTCTTGTGGACGGCATGGCGCGGGAACGCCAGCAATACAGCGGCGATTGCGGTCATCAGGCTCACGCGATCTACTTCGCGTTCGGTGAGACACGTCTTCCCGGACGATATATCCATACCTATAGTCAAGGGATAACTCATGAAGGGTATTTTCTGGATTGCTGGCCTGCGTATGATCGTCTCTGCCGCGTGATGCAGCGCCAACTCTTTCTGTCCAAGTGGGGACCCATTCTCGATCACGGAATCGGATTTGTATTCGATTGCTTTCATCACTACATGTATTCGGGAGATCTGTCATCCCTGGAGAAACCGTTCGCGGCTCTGACACGGTTTGTAGAGTACTTGCGGAGGATTCGACGATCGGACGGCCTTCTGCCGGTAGAGGATATCGGGACGCCGTGTGTGTGGATGGATCACATCGCGTATCAACAGACACGGCATAAGAAATGCGCGTTCAATCTGTATGCCTCGGCCATGCTGGAGAATGCTTTCGCGCCTCTTTGCATGGCTTTCGGGGATACCGGTCTGGCTCGCGATTCGCAGTCGCTTGCCCGGGAGATCCTGGAATCTGCGGTGAAGCATTTCTGGCATCCTGAACGAGGCCTGTTTTGTGTGAATCTGCCGTGGCGATCCGAGGAACGAGAGGATCGTTTCTGTGACCGGTCTCTCGCAACCTCTATCCTTTTCAATCAATGTCCCGGTGATAGAACAGAGGCTGCATTGCGGATGCTGGTGGAATGCCCGCCGGAGATGGGATTCTCCTATCCGGCAAATGCCGGTTGGCGTCTCTGGGCGCTGGCGAAGGCGGGACGAATAGATGTCATTCTGAAAGATTTCCGCGAGCGGTGGGCCACCATGGATTCGGTTCGACTCAACAACACCTTGCAGGAAGACTGGGATGCCAGGCCGGATTCTACCGCCTCGGAATGGAGTCATTGCCCGGTCGCCCCGCTTTACCTGTTCTACATGGCAGTTGCAGGGATTCGACCGTTGGCGCCCGGATTCTCCCGTTGCGAAATCCGTCCGCAGTTGGGCGATCTGGAACACGTGAGCCTTGTCGCGCACACCGCGTCGGGACCGATTCGGTTTGAGTCGGATGGAAAGCCAGGCAGTCGCTCTCTCCGCATTCAGCTGCCCGAGCGTTGCAGCGCCGAGTTGATCCTCCCTGCGGATGAGCACGTGGATCTGTCCTCACTGCCCTCCCCCGTTCCGCCGGGGCACAAGCGTTACGCCCTGCCTTCGGGAAAGGAGACGGCGTTGCAGTTGAGGACGGTTTAGTCCGGCCTCTTCGCCCGGGAGAGGGCTGGGGTGAGGGCGTTCTTGGTCGCCGGTAGTACCTTGCCTGATTCCATTCTCGTTTGGCTGTATGTCAGGCTAATTCGTTTGCAGAACACCAGGTAGACAAGTTGGGTTACTACATACACTGCCAGCCCGTATATCCTGGCAAACGGTTTCTGAAGGGGGAAGAAATGAAAAGGTTTTTTTTTCTTGTTATTGTCTGCGGTGTGGCAGGCCCATCTCTTGCAGAACAAGTGGTCACACCTTCGCGACAAGTGGGCTTGCATGGAGAAGACTGGATACACCAAATGGTCTTCTCTCCGGACGGGAAGCAGATCCTTGCCGGATGTGCGGATGGATCTGTGAAGTTGTGGGACACGGGGACAGGAGCTCTTCTTCGCACATTTCAGCATTGCGGCATGATCCGCCGCATGATTCGCACGCATCACTTTCATCCGTCTATAGCATTTTCCCCCGACGGAACGAAGATTCTGACCGGGGGCATGAATGGATCAGGCATTTTGTGGAACGTGGCTGATGGCAAAACTGTCCGCACTTTCTCAGGACCGGAGGGGCGTTTTGAAAATGTCTTGTTTTCTCCCGATGGATCTCGGATTGCAGCGCAGGATAGGCATCAGGTAATGGTCTGGAACACGGAAACCTCTCAGCTTGTGCGTTCTATTCCAGGTGGAGGGCGAATCATTGGATTCTCGCCGGACGGACGCCGTATTCTCATCGACATGAAAGACGGGATGTCCCTATGTGATGTCGAGACCGGTGAAGTAGTCCGCACACTCAGGGCACGTGGCTATCACGGCGCTTTCTCGCCGGACGGCTCGAAGGCGATTGTGGGCGTGATTTATGGAATGTCTGCATTGTGGGACCTGAGTACCGGGGATAAGATCTTTGAGTTTCAACCGCATACGAGTGGTCTCTGGTGCATGAGATTCTCGCCCGATGGCAAGAAGATTATCACCGGCGGAGAAACCTATACCCCGGCGTCCACTTCTGTGGGAGAAGCGAGAATATGGGACGCAGCAAATGGGGACCTTCTGTTCACTCTCTCCAGTCCCACATACATCGGGAGTACAGTGAGCGCCTTTTTTCTGCCCGATGGACAGTCTGTCTTGACAGCAGCCAACGACGGCTCGGTGCTGTACTGGGACATTTCTGGATGCAATGAGATTGACAACATGCGTGTCAATGTCCTTTCAGGCGATGGTTTCTAAACATAGAGTCACTGCCCCCTCTCTCTCCGGGAGAGGGCTGGGGTGAGGGCGCCAATACATCCCCTCGCCCGCCATTCCTCTTGAGCCATATCCCATCCCAATGGAAAATCTGTGGAAATATCACGTGGGAGGTGTCACCCGATGAACGAGCAATCCGGACCGAGGGAAGTGACTTTTCAGGATTTCATTTTCATGATGTCCACATCGGCCCTGGTCGGCTTGGGGCATGTCCCCAATCCGGTCACCAACAAGTACGAGACAGATCTGGAATCCGTGCGCCAAACCATTTCCCTGTTGACCATGATCCAGCAGAAAACGAAAGGCAATCTCACATCGGACGAGGACGATATGCTGGAGCGGCTTCTTCATGAGCTGCGGATGGGGTATATCACCAAGGCCAAGGAAGGCCCCACCGAATCCCCTGCCGAAGAAGAAGAGAAGGAAGAAAGACCCGGGAGAATCATTCTTCCGTGAAATCCGGTATTGCTTCACGGTGGCATCTGAGAGTGTGTCTCAAGATCTGCCAACGAGCTCGACAGCCTATTCCCCAAAGTTTGGGGGAGATACAGAGGGGGTTGATCTTATTACACTTAATCGACACACCACCCGCCCTTAAGCCCCCGAAGTCCCACCCCCACGGTTGACAAGAAGATCATTCTGCTATACAAGTATCTATTGACACTCGTATATCTTATTACATGTATCTTCGGTAAACAGACCTCAGGTGCCTCTATGCTTGCAGGCAGGAGAGATTCGAGATGCGCTTTCTGATCATCGGTTGTGGCTCAATGGGCAAACGTCGAGCGAGGGTCCTCAAGAAACTGGGATATGAGGATGTTCTTGCGCTGGACACCCGGACAGATCGCCTGGAGGAGATGCACTCCCAATCGCCTCATGTTCGGGGATTCGGAAATTTCGACCGTGCGGTTGAGGCTGGCGCAGACATGGCGCTGATCTGTGTCCCACCGCACTTGCACATTGATTTCCTGTTGAAATGTATCGACTTACGTCTTCCCACATTCTGCGAAGGTCCTCTCGTGATGACCCTGGATGACATGGATCGGGTGATTGAGGGGGCGAACAAGAGGCAGGTGTTCGTCGCACCCAGCTGCACCTACCTCCACGCCGAGGTCCATCACAAGGTCAAAGAGATCATCGACAGCGACAGAATCGGCAAACCGCTCGCCATGATCTCCCATGTCGGGCATCACGTCGCCAACTGGCATCCCTACGAGGACTATCGCCGCTTTTACGCGTCGAAACGCTCCGAAGGCGGGATGTGTTTCGATATGCTTCCGCACGACTTCCACACGGTGGAGTACCTGCTCGGCGATGTCTGCGGACTTTCCTGCATGGCACGAATGCGGTCCGAGAACATCGAAACCGATGAGGGAGCGTGCGATGTCTACGATGTGATTCTGGACATGAAATCCGGCGCTTCAGTGGTGGTTCACCAGGACATGTTTCAGCGTCCTTTCGGACATTACCGCAAAATCATGGGCGAAAGCGGGGCGGTGGAATGGAACTGGAAAACTGTCCGGCTCTGCGAGTACAAGGGATCTCAATTCCACGATGAACCCGAATGGGAAACCGTTCCGCTGAGTGAGAATTACCACCTGGAAAACGCCTACGATGGCGAGATTCTTCACGTCATCCGGGCCTGTGAAGGAAAAGAAAAATACCTCATGCCGCTGGAGAAAGAGAGACGGATTCTCGAATGGATGCTCGCATGTGAGGAGAGTTCCAGAAAAGGAATCCACATTACCTGGTAGCCCCTCGCGGGACTCAACAGAAGGAGTCATTCATTGACACAAACCACATTTGCACTCAAAGGGATCTTACCCGCCCTCAGTACACCGTTCGCGCCGGATGGAACCGTCAACATATCGGTATTGCGCCGCATGGTCCGGTACCACCTGTCCGTCGGCTGCCATGGATTTTTTGTCTGCGGAACCGCCGGAGAGGGTTTGCTGCTCTCCCGTGACGAGCGACGGCTTGTTGTCGAAACGGTCATGGATGAAATTGCGGGGCAGGTTCCCATTATTGTCCACGTCGGCACAGTTTCCACCCGCGAATCGGCGGCGCTTGCCAAAGATGCCGCCGAGCTGGGCGCGTCCGCAGTCTCCAGCATTCCGCCCGTGTATTATCCCGTCGGCCTGGAGGGAATCATCGAGCATCTGAAAGCCATCTCCGGTGCATCGGGTCTCCCCACATACTATTACCATATCCCCATCATCTCCCATGTTCCCCTTGTCCTGAACGATTTCATGGAAATCATCGACCAGGTACCCGGCCTGGTGGGATTCAAGTTCACCTTCCCGGACTTGCACCTCCTGTGGTGTATCCTGGATGCCGCCGGGCCGGATTCGATTTCAATCCTCTACGGAATGGACGAGCAGCTGCTTCAGGGATTGATCAGTGGGGCTGTGGGCGGCATCGGTTCGACCTATAATTATCAGTCGAAGACGGTTGTCCAACTCTACGAGGCGTTCTGCCGGGGGGATCTCGACACCGCTATGCAGATGCAGCGGAAAGTCAACGCCGTGGTGAGGATTCTCCGGAAGTACGGCGGGAACCTGGCAACGGAAAAAGAAATCATGAAAATGCTGGGGTATGAAGTCGGGCAGCCGCGCGGCCCCATACGCCCGTTCCCGCAGGACCGCACCGCGCTCATCCGAAAAGAGCTGGAGGATATCGGTTTCTTCAACGGACGCATGATATAACGGCTCGCAGAGTAGGCAACGCGGTGTCTCAAGCAGCTCGGGATTTCCCTCCCCAAGATTGGGGAGGGTAGGGTGGGGTTGATAAGTCCAGCAGATTCAATACCCTTAGTCACAAACGGGCAAGCCCCTCTCCAAAGACTCTTGCCGTCAGCCGAACATGCGGCATAATCATGACGGAGGTAAGATGTGATGAACGAGTCGTCCGATCCTGACGAGAAGTTTGTCCTCTCTGCCTTTGCGCAGCTTATGCAGGAAATTCGGGATCAAACAAATCAGGTGCATAGTTGGACAAAGCTATATTTGTCAATTCAGGCAGCACTGGCTGTGGCCCTATCATTTCTTATTAAGCTCGGCTCCAATGGGGGATTCATTGTCAACGCGGGCAACGCGGGGAGTATTGTCATCCCCATCCTCGGTATTGCGACCAGTTGGTGCTTGACAGACATCATCCTGCATGAGATGAGTTGGCAGGGGGAGTTCATCAGGCAAATTCGGAAGCTCCCCAAGTTACCAGCGATATACCCAGTTGACCCAGATCCGCGAGGTCGCAGTTATATCGGCAAGCGGTTCTGCGTGCTCCGAATCTTTCTCATTGCTGGCTGGGCAATTTGGTTATCTGTGTCAGTCTATCAAATCATCTGGGGCGGCACGGCATAGAAGCGACGTCAACATGCGGTCGCGTAGCCGGATGACGACTGGTTGGAGCATCGGGCCTCTGTGCCGCGAAAAGGGTGTTTTGACATGTCATCATCTCCGCAATTCCATTTAATCGGGAGAATCCCATGATTTCCTGCACCGAATTTATCTGGGTATACGGCGAACTGTTCCGATTCCTCGAAGAACACGGCGGCGAGGCCAAGGTCATTGAGTTCTGGCAGGGCATCGCCGACAAGTTCCTGTGGAATCTGCGTCAGTACATTGAGGAAGACGGCCTCAAGGGGATGCACCGATACTGGACTCATACCCTGGGCGAGGAGGGTGGAAAGCATCGATTGACCCTGTATGACGACATGTTTGTGATCGACATGCACGACTGCCCATCGGCCAGGTTAATCTTCCAGGACCGACGGATCCCGCCTTATGAAAAGTACTGTGAACACTGCCGATGGCTGTACCCCCCGCTGATCCGCCAATACGGATACGAAGTGGACTACCACATCATCGACTGCGAAAAGGGGATGTGCCGAATGACCGTCCGCAAGCCCCCCGGCGCGAAGACACCGGATAAAAAGTAATCGCAATTCTTTGGAGTGCGGCAGCGTAGCTGCCGCCGTCGCGTGAATTTCCTTTTCCGTCGAAGTTACGATTAAAGAACGCGCAGCACAACCGTCATTCCGGACTCGATCCGGAATCCAGACAGAGACAATAAGGCGGGAGCTGCGCTCCCGCACTCCAAGGAAAAACTCTCCGCCCTTTACTTGATCGCGTTCGTCACGCTGAAGATTGGGAGATAGAGCGCGACGACGACGGTCCCGATGATGCCTCCGAGCATCACGATCAGCAGCGGCTCGATCAGCTTCGCCAATCCGTCTACCGCGTCGTCCACCTCGCGTTCATACGCTTCCGCGACCTTGATCAGCATCTTATCCAGCGCGCCGGTTTCTTCTCCGACCGCGATCATGTGGACCACCAGTGGGGGGAACACCGGAAACGCCCGCATCGGCTCGCTCACCGTATCGCCATCGCGGATGGATGCGTGGATGTCAATCATGGCGCGGGAAATGACCTCATTCCCGGAGGTATCCTTTACGATCAACAGGGTCTGAAGAATCGGTACACCCGTATCCAGCAGCGTTCCGAAGGTTCGGGCGAAACGCGCCACGGCGGATTTCTGCAGAATCGCCCCGAAAATGGGCAGCCGGAGCTTGATCCGGTCCATCACGTAAGCGCCGAAATCCGTAGAGGTGAACAACTTGATCGCCGTAATCGTCCCAATAATCACAGTCGGCGGTATCCACCAATTGACGACAATCCAATTACTGAAGTCGATCAGGTATTGCGTCAGAACCGGCAAATCGGCTCCAAGACCGGAGAACATTTCGGCAAACTTGGGAACCACGAAAATCAAAATGATACTGACCACGGTCAAGGCGATTGTGATAACCACGGCCGGATACCACATGGCGCCTTTGACCTTCGAGCGGACGGCGGCGGCTTTCTCACTAAAGAGCGCCAGACGTTCCAGCACGGTTTCCAGCGCACCGCCCAACTCGCCTGCCTTGATCATGTTCACATAAAGACGGTTGAAAATACGGGGGTGTTTAGCCATGGATTCCGAGAGGGTGGACCCGCCTTCGACGCTCTCGATCATGCTGTGAATCGCATCCTTCATATTCCGGTTCTCGACTTGCTCTTCCAGAATCTGCAAGCTGCGCAAAAGCGGCAGACCGGCACCGACCAGGGTCGATAACTGCCGGGTAAACGCGGAAAGATCCTTCAGGGGAACCTTGCCGCGCGAAATGGCCATGCTGATCCATTTGAAAATCGGAAGATCGGCCAGGTCCATCTGCCCGACGCCGCTCTTGAGCCTGGCAACCTCGGTGGTGAAATACCCCATGCTACGGAGTCGCTCGACAACGGCCTCTTCACCGGTGGCATCGATATTTCCTCGAATCTCTTTGCCACCTTTGTCGAGGGCCTTGTAGGAATACAGTGCCATGGTCGATTCTCCTTCGCCGTCTTCCCGGCTTGATCCCGTTTACTGTACCGTAGAGTGCAAAATTTCCTCCGGGGTGGTAATCCCCTGGATCACTTTCTGCCAACCGTCTTCGCGCAGAGTCCGCATTCCATCCTTGCGTGCCTGGTGGAATATCTCGGAACTGGCCGCACGCTTCAACACCAATTCCTTGACCAGATCCGTCAACGTCAATAACTCAAAAATCCCGGCCCGTCCCCGATACCCCGTATAGTTACATTCGGAGCACCCTTTTCCATGGAAAAATGTGATATTGGCAACATCTTCGGGGCTGACACCCATCTCCTTCAAAACGTACGGATCCGGGGTATAGGGTTCCTTGCAATCCAGACAGATCACGCGCACCAGGCGCTGGGCCACTACGGCCACAACCGCCGATGTAATCAGGAACGGTTCGACGTCCATATCGATCAGACGGGTCAGGGTCCCCGGCGCATCGTTTGTGTGCAGGGTGGAGAGCACCAGGTGTCCGGTCAGCGATGACTCGATAGCCATGGAAGCCGTCTCCAGGTCACGAATCTCTCCCACCATGATGATGTCCGGGTCCTGACGAAGAATGGAGCGAAGACACCGGGCAAAGGTCAATCCCACCGCCTGGTTGATATTAACCTGGACAATCCCGTCCATCTGGTACTCGACCGGGTTCTCGGTGGTAATCATTTTCAGCATGGGGCTGAAGATTCGCGCCAGCGAGGCGTACATCGAAGTCGTCTTTCCACAACCTGTCGGGCCGGTCACCAGGACAATCCCGTTCGGACGGTTGATCACTTTTTCATAAATCTCCAGCGTGTCCGGCAGCATCCCCAGCTGGTCCAACTGAAGCCCCATGACCTCGCTGTCCAGGATACGCATCACGACGCTTTCGCCGTTCACGGTCGGCAGGCAGGACACACGAAGTTCCACGTTCCGGTCGGCCATGGCCAGCTTGATACGACCGTCCTGCGGAAGACGACGTTCCGCAATGTTCAGTCCGGCCATAACCTTGACACGAGAGATGATCGCATTTGTCAAATGTTTCGGCGGCGGGACCGTTTCGTGCAGAATGCCGTCCACGCGGTATCGGATACGAAGCGAACGCTCAAACGGTTCGATGTGCAAGTCGGAGGCGCGTTCCTTGATCGCCTGCAAAAGAACCAGGTTCACCAGTTTCACAATGGGAGCCTCGTTTGCGATCCGTTCCAGGTCCCCGAAATTCTCCTCCTTCAAGTCGATCACGTATCGTTCGCTCTGCAGCGATGACAAGACCTCGTCCACGGATTCCTGGCCGGTCCCGTAGTACTCATCGATCAAAGATTGGATTTCGTCCGCATTTCCGATGACGCCTTCGATCTCATGCCCCAGCCACACCCGCAAATCGTCGATGGTGCGCACATTGAGCGGATCGACCAGGGCAATCGTGACCACACTGGTTTGTTTGTTGAGCCGGACGGGAAAGACTTTGTATTGCCGGGCGAGCTCGGGAGAGACCAGGTTCAAGGCCTCTTCATCGAATTCGATTTCCGAAAGTTTGACAAACGGCATCCCGACCTGGGTGGCATACAGTTTCAACAGGTCTTCTTCGGTCGCATAATCCGAAGTCGATTCCGCTGCCGCCTGCTCCATCACCGCATCGCGAACAGACTGTGCGGCTTCCTCCCCGACGTATCCCTTGCCGGTACCCCCATCCCCGAAGGATTCGTCACCCATTTCGGAGAGATCTTCCCGTTGTTCTTTGGGAGTCTCTTCCTCACCTTCCAGTAGTGCAAGCGTACTGGCGGCAATGTCCGCCGCCGGTGCTCCGGAGGCTTTTCTTGTTTTTTCCTGGCCCGGTGCCGGAGCCGGCGTTGCCTCGGGAGCCTTCGTTTTTTTTCTGCCTAATCCCAGCATGGTTTCTCCTTGCTTTATCCGACCGGGTCGGATGCTTGCCCAGTCTTTATCAGGAAAACATCAGTTTATGGCGCATGTCTTCCGGATCCTGACACCGTTCCATGGCGGTCTCCGCCGTAATGAGATCGGCTTTCACCAACCGCAGCAGAAATGCATCCAGGGTTGTCATTCCCAACCGTGCACCGGTCTGAATCATGGAAAGAATTCGGTTGGTTTTCCGTTCCCGAATCAGGTTCGCGATAGCCGGTGTCATCAGCATGATTTCATAGGCCGCGATTCGGCCCTTGCCTCCCTTTCGTCCCATCAACTGCTGGGCGATGGAGGCAATCATGGTCACAGACAACTGCATTCGGATCTGCTCCTGCTGGTTGACCGGGAATGCGTCCACGATTCGGTTGATGGTCTGGGAGGCGCTGTTGGTGTGGAGCGTGGCGAACACCAGGTGGCCGGTTTCCGCCGCCGTGATGGCGGCGCTCATGGTTTCCGGGTCGCGCATTTCGCCGACCAGAATCACATCCGGGTCCTGGCGCAACGCCGCCCGCAATCCATGCGCAAAGGAAACCACATCGATATGCAGCTCCCGGTGCGTCACAATGGACCGCCGGTGCGGATGGTAATACTCAATCGGGTCTTCAATCGTGATGATGTGCGTATCGCGTTCGCGGTTGATATAGTCGATCATTGACGCGAGGGTTGTCGTCTTCCCGGAACCCGTCGGCCCCACAACCAGAACGAGTCCACGAGGTCGATGCAGCAGCTCCTTGATCGCGTCGATGGGCAATCCCAGCTGCTCGAAACTGAGAATGCGGGACGGAATCAGACGCATGACCATCCCGTAATTCCCCATGTTTCGGAAGATGGAAACACGGAACCGGGCCAGGTTCTGGAACGCATACCCATAGTCGGCAGAGCCGATTTCCGCGATGGCCTCGCGGTGCATGTCCGGCGAGATGCTCTGCATCAGGTATTCCGTGTCCTCGGGGCGGAGCGGCTCGTTTCCAAGATCCTCGAGTCGACCGTCAATCCGAATCACGGGGGGGCGGCCCACGCGCAAATGAAGATCGGAAGCATCCCGCTCCACGACAATCTTCAGAAGATCCGTCATTTCATATTTGGTAGTCTTTCTTGTGTTGACCAAGGTCCAATCTGCCTCCGGTGCCTGAAGTATAAACTTCGGTTTATCGTTCGATCCGGGCCTATATCTCGTCGCCCGCGGTAATTCTCGCCACCTCAACCATCGTGGTATCCCCACGGAGAATCTTCTTCCATCCGTCCTCACGCAGGGTGCGCATGCCCTGTTGCCGCGCCACTTTGCGGATCACGTCGGAACCGGAGTTCTCCATAACCAGGTTCCGAATCTCGTCCGAGTTCTCCATGACTTCGTGAATGGCGGTACGGCCTTTATACCCTGTATAATTGCAGATTTCACAACCGCGTCCGCGATAGAACGGTACGCCCTTATACTCATCCGGTTCAAATCCGAGGTTCTTAATAATCGTGGGATCGGCCTCGTATACTTCCTTGCATTCTTTGCAGATTGTTCGCACAAGACGTTGGGCAATCACGGCCTGGATGGCGGAAGCCACCAGGAACGGCTTGATCCCCATTTCCACCAGACGGGTATTGGCTCCCGGTGCGTCATTCGTGTGCAGTGTGGAGAAAACCAGGTGCCCGGTCATGGCCGCGCTGATGGCGATTTCACCGGTTTCCAGGTCACGAATTTCACCGACGAGGATGACGTTCGGCGCCTGGCGTAGAATGGACCGCAGAGCCTTGGAGAAAGTCAATCCGATTTCGTCATTCACCTGAACCTGGTTAATTCCCTCGATCTGATATTCCACCGGATTTTCCACGGTGACGATTTTCGTATCGACATTATTGATGACGTTCAGCGCGGAATAGAGTGTTGTCGTCTTCCCGGAACCGGTCGGCCCTGTCATGAGGATGATCCCGTTTGGACGGCGAATCATCGATTTGAATCTCTCGATGTTGTCCTCCAGGAATCCGATCTGCTCCAATCCCAGAAGTACTCCGGATTTCTCCAGAATACGGAGCACGATGCTTTCTCCGTGAAGAGCGGGAAGGGCGGACACACGGAAGTCCAATTCCCTTCCGAGCACCACCTGCTGAATACGACCGTCCTGAGGCACGCGCTTCTCGGCCAGATCCATTCCGGCCATCAGCTTGAGACGAGACAGGATCGGCCCCTGCAGCGTCTTGTCCGGCGATTGGATCTCATGCAGCACACCGTCAATTCGGAACCGGATTCGGAACTTGTCCTCGAATGGTTCAAAATGGATATCGGAAGATCTCATGCGTAGCGCTTCGGTGAAGATCAAATCCACAAGCCGTTTGATGGGACCTTCTTCATCGGTTGTGATTTCCCGTAACGCCTGCTCATATGTGGCGGGACCATCGGAGGCGGCTTCGCTGATTTCGGTCAGCATATCCTCCACCATCGCGGTCTCCCCGGTGTAATAACGTTCGATAGACCATTTAATTTCGTCCGGGCGGGCAAGAACCCATCGCAATTGTCTGCCGGGAAGCAGAAGAGAGACCGTGTCCATGGCCTCCACATTGTGTGGATCGCCCACCGCCACCGTGACTTTCCCATCTTGAGAATCGGTGACGATCACGTTGTACCGCATCGCGGTTTTTTTCGGCAGCAGATTCACCACTTCCGGCAACAGGCGGGTTTTGCGAAGCTGAATCACTTCCATCCCCGTCTGTTTGGCAAGGACCTCCATCCGGTCCTCAACTGCGGTGGTTTCCACCGTGGAGTAATCGATATCGGAAATGCGTTGTGCGCTTTCCTCTTCGGAGGCTCCTACTCTGCCGCTCTTCGGCTCGAAATCGGTGTCTTCCGTATCTCCATTGAGGATCGCAGTGTTTTCCGTCTGTTCCTGAGCCATAACTCCCGGTTCCTTTTGAAGAGGGTTGCTTTCTGATGGTTGCAGAATCCGTACTGCCTCGGATGGCGCGGCCGGACAAAACCACGGCACGATGATTCGTCACCCATCTAAAAATGATAGCCATTCCGCGAAAGAGCCGTCAAGCAATCATCCCGATATTGCCCTTCGACTCGCTCGTTCGTTTCAAGCCCCCGGAGAGCCGATCCAGCCTGCAATCCGCTCGATCATCACCCGGACATTCGGTTGATCGGGCTTGTATCGCAGAGAAGTGGAAAGCGCTCGGTGTGCCGATTGATATAAGCCCTGGTCCGCATACAACTGCCCCAGCAATCGATGCCCGTCCGCCGATGTCGGCTCGATCCGCAGGGTGTTCTGAAAAGCCTCTTCCGCCTCCGTATATCTTCCCAAACGAACCATTGTCACACCATGGTTCATCCAAATCCAGGCGTCATCGGGACGTTGTTTTGCAGCCTGCTGCAAGAGAAGTGCGGCTCTCGCCCAGTTCTTCTCCATCGCGGCCAGGT
Organism: Candidatus Omnitrophota bacterium; assembly: GCA_029568995.1. Classification (GTDB taxonomy): domain Bacteria; phylum Hinthialibacterota; class Hinthialibacteria; order Hinthialibacterales; family JAKPRU01; genus JAKPRU01. The sequence goes on from JAKPYU010000796.1 coordinate 25,684, forward strand.
ATCCATGTAAGGCCAGAACCGCCGGTCCCGCGCCCTGCCGAAACGGTCCCAGCAACTTCCGCACTTTCTCGATTTCTCCGTTGCGCAGTAGTAACAGGCAATACTCCGCATTCAAATCCGAACGATCCGTGCTCGACTCCTCGGCTTCGGTGAAATAGCGCTCGGCAACATCCGTGTCTCCGGCTTCCCATGCCAGGCAGGCCAGATTCCGTTGCACTGCACTTCGATTCGATCCCAGCTCGAGCAAGTCCTGATAATACTGCTGTGCAACATCCGAATTGCCCCGTAGCCGGAAGAGATACGCCAACCGATCCAGGGCCGGAACAAAATCCGGATTTTTCTCCACGATGGAACGATACCGCAAAATGGCTTCTTCAGGCTGTCCAGCCTGTTCCAGCCGGGAAGCAATCTCGTACGCGTAGAACGGGGTTCCGTCAGCGGGAGGCTGTGTCTCCGTGCCGCCTGCCTGGCCGGTAATCCCAAACCGCAGCGCGAGCGCCTTGGCCGGGTCGTACAGGGGAGAATCGGCCCGCGTGAGTCGATACAGCAACTCCCCTGCCCGGTTCCTGTCTCCGGACATCGCAGTGCAGCAGGATCGGATCAGATCGCACCAATCCGGAAACGCCGGGTCCGGGTCCACATGGGTCGAATCAATTCGATTCAGGAGTATTTCCGCTTCGGAATACCGGCCCTGTATGGCAGCAAGCACCGACTTAAGCAACAGGTATCGGTTGGAGGGCAACAGATTGCTTTGCTTCAGCGCCTCTTCCGCCTCGTCGAATCGGTAAGCCCTTATCAGCAGTTGGACACGAAGCCAGAGGTCCTCGGCGGTATTGCCTTCCGGGACATGCGCCAATGCCAGCCGAAGATGTCCGGAATGCTGTTCCGCCAAGACGGAAATCCGCACAAGGCGCGGATCGCCCGCAAGTCGGGCGCTGACACGCGAAAGAGTTTCTCGCGCCTCTTGCGGTCGGCCCAGGAAAAGGGCCGCCAGCGCCGTATTCAGAAACGCCAGCGGCGGTGCGGACTGCCGAAGAACCGCCTCGGAACTCTCCAGGGCACGCGTCGGATTCCCTTCCAGGAGTGAGGCCGTCTGCTGAAAGAAAGCCACCCAGATATTCTCCGGAACGCCATCGGATGAGGCCCCGGCAAACGGGGGACCCGTCCAACTCTCACCGACAGCGCATTTCCGGATCGCCTCCTCCAGAAGTCCTGCGACAAACACCGGCGATTCCTGGATCAACTCGCGCAGGGTCGATTCCGCTTCGTCCCGCTGACCGGCGACCAGATACGCTTCATACAACTGAAGAAGCAGAATCGGAGACTCAACCTTGTCCTTGACGGGGGATAACATCTCGGTGATGCGGGTCGGTTCTCCCATCAGTGCGTAGATCGCCGCGAGATTCAAACGCGATTGAAATCCCTCCGGCGTATTCTGTTCTGCAATCTCTTGCAGCGAAGAGGCCGCTTTCTCGATGAATCCCTGGTGATAGTCCAGAAGCGCCCGTTGCCGGGTGACCGCCGGAGCCGGTGCGCCCAGTTCCAACGCTTCGCGGAAATCGGATTCGGCGTGATCGAATTGACGTTTCACCAGACGGATCTCCCCGCGCAGCAAGTAAGCCCTCGCGGGATTCTCCATCAGGTTGATGGCCTGTTCCGCTGCCGATCCCGCTTCCGCCAGGTTGCGCTGGGCAAGCGCCACTTTTCCCAGCACGAGATGCGCCAATCCGATCCCTGGGTCCTGGGCAATCGCCAAGTTGAGGAAATGGCGGGCCTCGGACAACAGTCGCTCGGAATAGCCGCCACTCTGAAGCAATCTCACCGCGGCGGTTCCCACCAGCGACTGAGTATTGTATTCGGGGGTTTCGCCAAGCACGGTGAACTGTTCCTGCGCGGCTTCCGCGTCGCCCGCATCCAGTTGAATCCAACCTGCGAGATCCAAAGTCTTCGGGTCCCGTCCGGCAGGCGGAATAAACGACGTGAGAGTCATCAATGCGGCATCGGTCTCTCCAAGCCCCCGTTGCGCCTGCGCCACGATCAACGACACGTCAAGGTCTCGTTTGTCCCGCTCATAGACCTGTTTGACCGTTTGCAGCGCCTCCTGCCATCGGCCTTTTCTCAAGTGGGCCTTTGCCACAATCAATGCAGAACTACGCTCGTATCGGATATACAGCACAAATCCGATCACGAGACCCAGAAGCACAGCGAGTACGAGAGGAACCAGAATCTTCTTCATGGTCTATCCCTGGGGTTTCAACCGGGCCAGGATCATCCCATCCTTATTGTACACAATTTCCAGAACGGAGCTCTGCCAAAATGCTTCAAGGTTCTGCCATCCCGGATCCGCTTCAATCGCGGTGCGAACAGACTCATGCCACACACGCACCTGCTCCCACCGGGCAGCGGCATCTCTCATCCTCAATGGCTCCAGGTCCCGCAATCGTCCAAGAAACTCCACGGTCTGCCGCGCGGGAAGGCACAGAAGCCAATATGCAGGGAACTCCATAGATTGATTGTAGTCCTGAATCGTTTTTTTGTCATAAAGAACGTACCCGATCCCCTGTTTCCTGAGGGCATTCACGATTCCCTGCACCGTCCCCGTCTCCCGCGCAATCCCGATCAACGGTGGCGTATCGAACCAGTCCGCCCCCAGGTATCGACGGAGACAATGAAAGTTGTAATGCTGCCCGTGAATCAGGATCTTCTCATCCGGCGGAACAAATTGTGCCACCGCTTCAAAGCCATGGTAAAACGTGCGCGTCGTCTGGTTGATCAAACGCAGATACCGCTCCTCATCCACAATGCCCCCGACCACCCGCCAGGGCGAAAACCCGTTCCGGTCGCAAAATTTCCCGGCATTCCACAAGCCGTAGTACGCCACCACAAAAACCACCAGCCACCGAAAGACAACTTGTCGCTGCCAGAGACCGGCCGTGCATACCGCGAGCGGGATCGCCAGCACACTCAAACACGGCAACAGAAACCGCGCATCCCGGTAGGTCCAGGCCCAAATCACAAACAGCACGCCTCCAAACACCGCCAGCAGTCTCTTGGCGGTCGCTTCTGGCCCAAAGAAGAACAATCCAGGCAGACCGATCAGGTACAACGCACTGACCGGCCAATCTCCGAAATTGTTCTTGCCGATATCAATCGGCGACCAGAGCGGCTTGATTATCAGACCGAGTGTATTCACGATTTTTTCGGGAAAGGACAGAAACCCCGCCGCATTCAGATCCCCTTTCAGCCCGGCATGAAAAGAGAAAAACGCCGCGTTTGCCGCAGACCATTCCCCTTCGCCAAACACGCCGATTCCCATCGGATAAACCGGATTCCCGTGATAAAACACATTCTTGATATACCAGGGGGATGCAACCAGGAACGCAATCACGGACCCCACGATGACCCCCTTGCACCTTCTCCAATTCCACAAGCCGGAAAATTGTGGAATCATCAACAATAGGGAAAGAGAAAAAAGAAAAATCAGCGCCGTGTATTTGCATCCCAGCAGCCACCCGCCCGCCATTCCGTACAGCAGCGCGGATCGCCAGGAAAATGTCTGAGTGTTTACAAGATGAATCCCGGCAGCAACTGCCAGCAGAAGATACGCGCACAGCCCCATTTCATTGAACGCCCACGATGCCAGGATCGGCACAAAGGGAATACTCGCAAAAAACGCCATGGCGAGTCCGCCCGCCACGCGCCCACCGCCCAGCACGGCAATCCGGTAGATCAATCCCAGGCAGGCCACCAGCATCGACCAATGAATCATCTTCGCCACGGACGGCAACTCGAACGCCAGCGGGATTGCATACAGAATGTCGATGGTCATCGGGAAATTGGAAAACGAAAGGTGTGGGATACGCAGGAAACCGCCCTCTTCCAGCCAGATCTTTGGTGTCGTGAGATGATACCGAAGCGCATCGGATTGGGTCGGCGGCAACAACGACGAGAAAAAAGAACCCGCCAACAGCGCAATACACACAACACTCAGAACGACCGCCGACGGCGTCCGGAGGAGCAAATCTCCAAGGGTTTTCCAGAATCTCCCTCCCCAAGATTGGGGAGGGTAGGGTGGGGTTGATAATTCCGCACACTCTTCTCCTCGGCCTGCAATCCGCAATCCACAATCCACAATCCGCAATAGAATGGGTGGCACAGGCATCTTGCCCGTGAAATATTCCCATACCCCCGCCACACACCCCACCCCCAACAGGCACGCAATTTCCGCAAAATGAAACCTCTTCAGCGCCGCCAACATAAACAGCCCATGCGACAGCAATCCCCAGCCGATCAGCGTTGACACTGCCCACGAGTGAAGCCATTCCACTTGCGGAATCAGCCGACGAAGCAGGAGTCGCCCCGCTCCCCAGCCGGAAAACCAGAACACCAGTAACAACGCATACTTCTCCCAATGACCCGTAATGGTCTCAATCCGAAATAGAAGAAACACATCCGCCCCGTAGGCGTGAATAAAATCCCACCGGATGGGAGTTCCGAGCAACTGTTTCGGGAGAATCGCAAGTGCGGCGACCACAATCAATCCCAGGCAACAGAGATCTCGCCGTTGTGTCATGATGGAGAATCCATTGGCCCGGTGGGCGGTTCCAGTTCGAGCGGCATTTCTTTCTGAAGCGCCTCGATGAACCCGTAAAACTCACTCAGGCAGGACGGAGAAACCCAGAACACCACCCGCCCCTCTTTCGGAGCAATGCTCCGCACCACCGCTAATCCCTCGCAGGCATCCAGTTGCGAGTTCAAATACCCGATTTCATGCGGCGCAACCCGCCCCTTGATGATCAAGACATCCCGCGTCGGATTCATGATCGAACCAGAATGTCCGGTCGTTCGTATTTCTTGCTGCCGATCCCGATTTCCAGCATCGGCCAATCGCGCGCCGCCGTGACAAATTCGATCCGCTTGGCGTGCACGAGCAGCGTATCTTCGCTCTTCGTTCCCGTGATGGAGGGATTCCAGGCCACCGCCTGCCCCTCATGTACCAATTCCCTCGAATCGGGAATCGCTTTGAACAATCGACCCAGGTAACCGGATGGTCCGCCCTGGTGGTGCAATTCCCATTCATCCGCAAATCCCTGTTTTGCATAGCACGCCTGTGCCTTCCGAAAGATCTCTCCGTAGGAAACACCGGGGCGCGTTTCATGGATAAACGTCGCATCCACCGTGCAGACCGCCTTGTGTTTTCGCGCCAGGTCATCGGGAACAGGACCGAAATGGACCAGCCGGGTCAGATTGGCAATCAGCCCCCATCGTCGGGCGCAAAGAACCAGCATGACACAATCCTCCACTCGGTTGGCCGTCGGAATGGGGTGTCGATGTTTCCGAAGCCGTTCGTCCGCCGCAACAAGAATCAACGCAGGCCAGATCTCCCGTTTGTGCGCCTCGGCGGACAGAATCCCCGCAATCTCGAACTCACTCATACCTTTCTTGATGTTCAAACAGGCGGTGCGAACGGCCTCCTCGGAACGTGTTCCGATCCATCGGTATCGATCCTGCTCGGCCTCGGTCAGCACGCTGTAGCACTCCAGAATGTGACTGCGCACTGTCGGGTCGGTTTCCGACACCCACTTCCCCCCATCGATAATGTCTTCTATTTTCGCCGCGAGGGCACGAGATTCCTTGTGCCAGGGATAGTGGAGATCCACCAGGTCGAGGCCGGGGAATTCCTCGTCCAGCAGACGCGGTGTCTCAATGCTCGAACAGATAAGCGACACGGAATCCTGGGTCACCAGAAGCGGCCCGCAGGACTCTACCGAGGCAAACATGATGAATGTCTCCGCGCCGCCGGTCAGCCAGGCAATAGTGCTTTGCTCGGTCAGCAGGAGACCATCCAGTCCGAGATTCTCGATAATTCGTCTGATTTTCAACAACTTCTCTGCAAATTCATCGCGACGACTCTGTTCCACCGGCATCGTTTTTCTTCCTTTCGTGTAATAGGGACATTCCATTTTCGGGCAGCTCTTCAAGAGGGACAAGACCTGTGATCTCCGGAGGACGGAATCGGCGCTGCTTTCCTTCCATTTCACGCAGCACCAGGCATCCTTCGAGGTCGATTCCCTCCACAATCCCCGCGAGAATCTCCGCCCCATGGGTCAGCTGCACCGCACAGCCGACCGTCGAGCAGAGATCCATCCAACGCCGATACAACACCGGCCACCCGTCGCGATTCAATCGCTGCCACCAGTCACCAAGCGAGTTGAGAATACCTGCAAGCAAGATGTTACGGTCCCACGCACGGTCGTGGATCTCGCACAGGGAAATTGCCCGGTCGCGCAGTTCCGGCGGCCTGTCCGAGGCCTGGCTGGAGACATTCAGGCCAATCCCTACCACAGCAAGTGAATAACCGGCCCTGGTCTCGGCCATGACACCCCCGATCTTCTTTCCGTTTGCAATCACATCGTTCGGCCACTTCAGCAACACCGCCACATCGGCATCTCGCATCAGCATCTCCGCCACGGAAACCGCCGCCCAGATCGACAAGTATCCCGATAGTTGAGATTCCTCCCACGGCACGGCCACGGACAACAGAAGGTCCTTTCCGGTCGGGGATATCCATCGGCTGCCGGAACGTCCTCGACCCATTGTCTGGCAATCCGCCGTCACCACGGTTCCCGTCCCCGCTCCCCGCTTGATTTCCACCCAGAGCACATCATTGGTTGATTCGCAGGAGGGGATATGGATCAATGGATCGCCAAACGGGTGCCCATCCAACCGGCTCTGAACCAGTGGGGGAGAGATCACGCTGCGTTGGCCTGAGTCGGGCAAAGATGTTTCTCCAATCAGGAATTGAAAAAATACAATAACGCAAATTCCGGAGAACCACCATGAACGTAAAGTCCCATGACATCTCATGGAACAGGAGGATCTTCACTTCCAGTTCGGCTTCCGGTGTTTTATCTTAATAGAGTCTGAAATATACCGACCGCTCATGCGATTCCTTTTGGTTGGCAACTTATGCGCGTTGAATTTATCAATCCTTTTCTTGAGGCTGCCGACGAGGTTTTAATTCAGCTGATTCAGCTCAAAACCATCCGTGGCCGTCTGGCGTTGAAAATGCCGAACCAACCCTATCCGGAGATTTGTATTGTTCTGGGAGTGGTCGGAAAGGTTGAGGGGCAGGTTATTTACGGAATGCAGGATGACTGCGCTCGAAAAATCGCATCCCGCATGATGATGGGATTGCCCGTCGAGAGTCTGGACGACATGGCGAAAAGCGCCCTGGCCGAACTCGGCAACATGGTCACCGGCCGCGCGAGTATCGGCCTGGAATCGGCGGGGTATCCGTGCGACATCTCCCCCCCGACTCTGATCACTGCGAAGAACATCACCGTGTCTTCTCCCTCCACGCAGATCCTCGTGGTTCCCCTGGAGACCGAGCTGGGCATCATCGACCTGCATGTCGGTCTCGAAGAATCGCGGGGAGATAAAAGAAGACGGTAATCCGATCTCTCTTCAGAATCCGGAATTCGGGGGCAAGATGCCCCCGCTCCCTTCTCTTTCATCTCGCCCGCGTCACTCCGGCGAAAGCCGGAATCCTGGGTCCGTGATGCCATGAATTCGCTTGATTTCCGGCGGGCACAGGGTAAGTTAAAAGCGTAAGACGGGATGCGAGTGAATCCCGAGTTCAGCCCAATTCAAAGGAGGAATCCTGATCCGACAACCTCTTGACCAGGAGGTTGCTTGTGTCTTGGAGAAGAACATGCCCGTTATCTCAATGTTTTATGGGGTTATTGTACATTTGTATTTTCTCGACAACAAACGCCACAAGAAGCCGCATATTCATGTACGGTATCAGGAACATGAGGCAGTGGTTGGAATCCCGGAAGGAGATCTGCTGGAAGGCGCAATCCCGGGGAGCAGAATGAGACTGGTCCTTGCGTAGATTGAGATCCACAAGGATGAGCTCATGGCAGATTGGGAACTTGCCGTTAACGGTCAGCAGCCATATAAGATCGAACCACTGAGGTAGAAATGAATCCAAGGGTCCAATCGGTAATACCGACAGACGATTATCAGCTCATCATTCTATTCACCAATGGTGAGCGGGGAACGTACGACTGTACGCCGCTCCTGAGCTTCGGCGTTTTTCAGGAATTGAAGAATATGGCGTATTTCAAACAGGCTCGGGCGGTTCACGGAACGGTCGTCTGGCCTCACGAACAGGATATTTGCCCCGATACGCTGTACATGGAGGCAAACCGGGAATCCGTATCCAACGATAAGGAAAATCAGGGCGCGCATGGCCAAGATTAACTCAGCATAATGTTCATGAACGTTGAAAAACACGGTAAGCAATCTCGCTCCAGTCGGAGGTTTCGATGACAAATTCATTTCAGGCGAAACTCGCGTGCGGATG
>JAKPYU010000198.1 GCA_029568995.1 Candidatus Omnitrophota bacterium
CACGAGCCCCCGATGCTGAGCCTGGGAAACGTGTTCTCCAAAAGCGAACTCGAAGACTTTGATGAGCGATGCCGGAAGGCCGCAGGGCGGGAATCGATTGAGTATTCCGGAGAGCTGAAGTATGACGGCCTCGCGGTGGAAATTGTCTATGAGAAAGGACGCTACGTGCAGGGCTCAACACGGGGCAACGGCGTTGTGGGGGAGGACGTGACGGCGAACATCGCCACCATAAAGCGGCTGCCTCGTGTCCTCGGAGGGAAGGACGTCCCGGAATATATCTCCGTGCGTGGAGAGGTTTTTATCGGACACGACGGGTTCGAGCGGCTCAACAGGCTCCGGGAAGAGCGGGGGGAGCAGCTTTTCGCGAACCCGAGGAACGCCGCGGCGGGGTCTCTGCGCCAGCTTGATTCAGCGATAACTGGGGAGCGTGACCTCAATATTGTGCTCTACGGTACGGGCCGTATTTCCGGGGAGGTCTCTGTATCGACCCAGAAAGAGCTTTTTGAGGCCTTCGCGCGGTGGGGGCTTCCCGTCGCTGAGCACACCGCCTTCGGGGGCATCGATGAAATCAGAAATTTCTACCGGCACTGGATGGAGTTCCGCCACGAACTGCCTCACGATATTGACGGTGTTGTGGTGAAGGTGAATGACTTCCATCTCCGTGATGAGATGGGCTCCACCAGTAAGGCCCCCCGATGGGCGACCGCGTGGAAGTTTCCCGCCCGTGAGGCGATCACCGTCCTGGAGAGTGTGGATTACCAGATCGGCCGCACCGGCGTGGTGACGCCTGTGGGGAACCTCCATCCCATCAACATCGGCGGGGTGGTGGTGAAGCGAGCGACGCTCCACAATTTCGATGAGATTAAACGACTCGAAATTATGGCGGGGGATACGGTGACGGTGATCAGGGCAGGTGACGTGATCCCGAAAGTGGTTGCGGTGATGAAAGAAAAGCGCCCCTCCTCCGCGAAAGAAATTACTCCCCCGGACACCTGCCCCTCATGCGGGACCATGCTGGAACGGGAGGATATATACATCCGCTGCGTGAACCCCCGGTGCGAGGCGAAAATCCTGGAAACAATGAAGTTCTTCGTGTCGAAGGACGCCATGGATATAGAGTACTTCGGGCCGGAACTCATTATGCGGCTGTACCGGGCAGGGCGCCTTAAAACGGTTGCGGACATTTTCACGCTCACGAAGGAGGACCTTCTTGGTGTGGAGCGGATGGGGGACAAACTCGCGGAGAAGATAATTGAAGCTATCAACGCGCGGAGGGTGGTGTCCCTTTCCCATTTCCTGAAGAGCCTCGGGATACGGAACATCGGCGACCATGTCGCGAAGGTGATAGCCCGCGGGGTAAAAACCATTGACAGGCTCTATGAAATAACCGTGGATGAACTGCAGGACATCCCCGAGGTGGGCCCCGGCGTCGCGGATTCCCTTTACCGCTTCTTCCATGATGACGCGGGAGTGTCCCTCGTGCGGGGGTTTCTGGATGCCGGCGTTACTGTCTCTGATGAGGAGGGAGCAGGAGGGGTTTCTTCGGTATGCGCCGGGAAGACTTTCGTGTTTACCGGGAAGCTGGAGAAGCTGACCCGGCAGGAGGCGGAAGACATCGTGGAACGGCTCCAGGGAAGGGCGGCGGGATCGGTGAGTAAAAATACCGATTACGTTGTCGCGGGTCCTGCCGCGGGGTCCAAGCTCAATAAGGCACGGGAGCTGGGGGTCGCGGAGCTCACGGAGGATGAATTTCTTGCAATGATTGGAGAGGAACGAGTGTGAATAAAATATCGGATGTCCTGAAACAGCACTATTATCTTCTTACGTCCATTCTGATGTTCCTTTCATTCCCGAGCTTTGATTTCTGGTTTCTGAAAGGATTCCCCTTCTTCGCCTGGTTCTCCCTGGCGCCCCTCTTTCTGTATATCCGGGGGAAGTCGATGAAGCAGGTGTTTTTCTATTCCTTCGTGACGGGGATATTCGGGAATCTCTTCGCGTACCACTGGATCGGCAACTTCGGCGCCGTGGTCCCCGGGGGGTACGCCGTGGTGCTCTCGTTTCTTATTCCTTCGCTCACATGCTTTTTCGCATTAAAGATTATGCTTGCGGAATTTCTTTCCCGGCGCTTCGAAGGGCTCCGGTTCTTTATCTACCCTGCGGCGTGGATACTGATTGACTGGGCACAGTCCCTGGGGCACCTGGCGTTTCCCTGGACCTACTGGGGGTACTCGCAGTTCCCCTTTACTCCCTTCATTCACCTTGCTTCCTTTACCGGGGTGATGGGAGTCACCTTTACCGTGGTGTTTGCCAACTATGCGATTGCCGACTTTATCGCGGCAACGCTCCGGGACGGGATTCCCTTCCGGCAGTCATGTGTATCGCGCAGGGTGCGCTGCGTAGCGGGTGTGCTCATTTTCGTCATCATCGTGTCGCTGTATGGCGGCGGCATGATGCTATTCGGCCCGAAAGCCGGGCGCCGGGACCTGCGGGTTGCCATGGTGCAGAGCTGTATCAACCCCTGGAAGAACTGGTCCCTGAACAGGATGCATTACCTCTATGAACTGCAGAAATATACCCGTCAGTCCCTCGCGGCGGACCCCGACATGGTGATCTGGTCAGAATCCGCGACACTGGAACTGATTTCCTATGATTACGCAACAGGCAGGCTCAACAACTTTGAACGGCGGCTGTTCGATATCGTCAGGTCCATGGGAAGGCCGCTCCTCACCGGGGAGATCGGGCGCACCGATGATTTTCTGAACCGCATCGCGCACTTTTCCAACAACGCTGTCCTCATCAGCGCGGCGGGGGAGGTGGTGCAGACCTACGCCAAGATGAATCTTGTTCCCTTCGGTGAGTGGTTTCCCTACGAGAACTGGTTTCCCTGGGTGAAGCGTCTCGTGGAAAGTTTCGGCGGTTCAACATTTACTCCGGGAACAGAGCAGGTGCGGTTTCAGGTACATGGAAAGCATTTCGGCGTCCTGGTGTGTTATGAGGGGATTTTCTTCCGCTTCTGCAGGGAGTATTGCGGCCGCGGACTTGATTTTCTGGTGAACATAACCAATGACGGATGGACCAGCACCTATAATGGTCACATGCAGCATTTCGCGACGGCAAAATTCCGCGCCCTGGAAAACGGTATATGGTTTGCGCGGGCGGGGAATACCGGGTACACCGTGCTCATTGATCCCTACGGACGCATCACCGCCTCCATGCCGATTCTGCGGCAGGGGTACTGCGCGGGGGACATGGATTTTCGTCTGAACCGTGTGACGGTATACTCTCTTCTGGGTGATGTGTTTTCCTATGGGATGTTTATTTTTCTCGGCGCTCTCTTCGGGATACTGGGGTACCGCCGGTTACGCGGGAGGGCGTCGTCGCCGCACACATTCCCATGATTTTCTTTATCAC
>JAKPYU010000200.1 GCA_029568995.1 Candidatus Omnitrophota bacterium
ATATAGGCGTCAAAAAACGGAACATCCGATGTCTCCGGAAAGATCTCCGCGCGGGAAATCGGCGGCTGTGTCGTGCCATAAACGCCAAAAAAGTACCCATGGACATCGTGATCACGCGCGATGGAATCCGCTCCAATTTCGATGGACCATTCAAAAATATTCCCCGAGTTGAGGATACTGAACTGCCAGAAAGGCTCGTCCCAATCGCCGAAACAGGTTTCGGCCGGATATCCTTCCCCGTCAATGGCGCAAAAAGCAATCCCCCACCCGTAATCCCGCCAGACAAGATCCACACCGCTTCGGAACAACAGCTGGATTCCGGTGGCGGTTTCACCGTGGAATGGGACGATTCTGACGACCCGTCGCCCATCGTTGTGGTCGATCACCAGGGCGACATGACTGAGGATTTCGCACACATCCGCAAAGGTCCGTTCGGGCGGAAGAATTCCGGCGGATTGCGGCGCATACACAAATCCGAAAACGTCTCCATGAACGGCGGTTACTGCGGAGATCGGCAGATCCAGGAATTCCCAGGTTGTGCCGATGCGGCGGTACAGGTTCCAGGTCGGTTCGCCCGGAGTGCCGGTACACTGTGTTGGGTCCATTTGCCCGTCATTGTGCAAGTAACAGACAAAAGTACCCTGCTCGTTTTCCGACAAGACTCTGGGAAATGCCGATCTCTGCAAGAGATCTGTCAACGACAGGCTTTCTTCTTCGAATTCAACACAGCGCGTGATCACTTCGCCGGTTGAATTCCGGATTACCAATCCGGCCAGGTTAATTGCCCAGGCCGGTCCGACAATGATTGTGAAGAACAGGAAAAGAAATGAGGTACACCGCTTCATCCTTCCGAAACGCTCCTCTCGATGAGTTTTGGGGAACGTCGAGGGACGAACCGGTGAGATCGGCGTGCATGGACAATAAAAATCCCCGGTCACCTCTGCAACCGGGGCATCCGATGGGTGCGTTTCCATCCGGTATGCCACACTCTCAGTTCCCGAAGAGGTGACATCGTTCCAAGCGGCAGGTTTCCTGGCTTCCGGGCCTTTGACCTAATTCCTCGCCTTCTCATCCGAATCGGACAATGGCGTGTGAGGTTTCGTTCCCGGTTACAGTGGCGGGACCGCGCCGGATTCTCACCGGCTTCCCTTTTCATTCGCCGTGCGGCAAACACCACTCGAAATATGTCAAGGACGAACTATACCGGGTCAACAATGGAAAGCAAGGGGGAGAGGAGAGGAAATTTGGAAATCCTCACCCAATCCTCTCCCGACGAGAGAGGGAGAAGAGGGTGGCACAGGCTTCAAGCCTGTGGCATGGTATTACAGAAGAAAAAGGGCACTTCAAATGCAGTACATAAGTATTCGGAGATATGTCATGCGCTTGTTTGTTGTTCTGCTCGCATTGCTTGTCTGTTTTCCCGTGTATTCCCAGGATGAATATCCCGAACGGATGGTGCTGGTGATGGTCTGGGATGGCCTTCGCCCGGATCTGGTCACAGCCCAAACAACACCGGCATTGTGGGAATTTGCCCAATCCGGGATGGAATTCGCCAATCATCATTCCGTCTTTCCGACTGTGACGCGCGTGAACTCGGCAGCGGTCGCCACCGGCTGTTATCCGGGAACAAATGGGATTCTGGGGAACAGCATTTATGCGCCGGAAGTGCACGAAGACAAAGCGCTGGACACCGGCAAGGCCGAGGAATTGCTGAAGTACGAAAAGGCACTCGGCGGGTCCATTCTGACCTGTCCCACGCTGGGGGATGTGCTCAGAGATCGAAACCTGCGGTTTGCTGTGGCCAGTTCCGGCTCGACCGGATCGGCCTTCCTGCTGGACGCGAACCGTGCGGGAGTCACGGTGCACTATGACTATGTGAATCCCGAGTCAATTCGAGATGAGGTTACCCACCGGTGCGGGAAACCCGGTCCCGAAGGCTCTCCGAATGAATTCCGAAACGCTTTCGCGGTCAGGGCCTATTTGGACTACTTGTTGCCTGTGGTCAAACCGCACGTGACGCTGATGTGGATTTCGGACCCGGACCACACTCAGCATGGAGCCGGTGTGGGTGCGCCGAAGACTCTCCATGCCATTCGCCTGGTGGATGCGCTTTTCCGCACGATTCTGGATACCCTGGAGTCGCGGAGTCTTCTCGAAAGGACGACGATCTTTGTCGCCTCAGACCACGGGTTCTCCTCTTACTCCGGTGGTAAGAATCCCACAAAGGCCCTCTTCGAACCGGGAGTTCTGGACGGTAACCCTGCCGAGAACATCGTTGTGGCGGATGGTGCGATTTACGTGCGCAACGGGGACAAAGAAACCGTCGCGAAAGTCTGCAAGGTGCTTCAATCGCAGCCGCAGGTCGGTGCGGTGTTCACGCCATCGGACACAGAAGACGGGAGCCCGCTGGGGAGCGTGCCGGGTACCTTCTCGTTCGGTGCCGTCCGCTGGAACCACGCCAGAGCGGGCGCGATTCTGTTCTCCAAGGCCTGGTCGGAGCAGAAAGGACCATTCGGTTATCCCGGCACGAGCGCCAATGAAGGGACGGCCGGTCATGGAACCACCAGTCCGTTCGATATTCACAATGTGCTGATTATGAAAGGACCGCAGATCCGCACGGCCAGTCGGTCAATTGTTCCAACTGCGAACGTGGACATTGCGCCTACTGTGTGCCGGATAGTCGGCGTCGAACCACCGGATTACATGGATGGACGAGTGATCCGAGAAGCCTTTGAGGATGGTCCCCATCCCTTTGCGGTTCCTTATGAGACAAAGGTTGTTCGGAGTTCGGACGGGGCATCCATTTTGCGCTGTTCAACCGTCGAACAAGACGGAGGAAAGAAATCTTACTACTTCGATTTTGCGGGGAGGAATTGAGGCATTATACACACACCTCCATGCCACCCTCCCCGTCAACGAGGAGGGTGCGCTGGTTTCCGGGTCAGCATGGCACGTTCCTTTCCTGTTACTCCAGCACGGCTTTTCCTGCCTTGATGGCGGATTCGGTCATGAGTGTGCCCAGGGTTCGCCCATAGAACGAAACCGTGGCTTCATATCCGCCCTGGTCATACTCCTCCGGCGGCAGGATGTATCCCACCAGATCGTTCACCAGCCCGATCACCAACGCGGTTCCCTTACCGGAGGATTCCAGTTCGGTTCGGACTTTCATTCCCAAGGATGAAGCCATTTCTCCGGGAATGCCGACCATCACGAGGGAGCCGATCCGTAGTGCCGATACAGTGACCTCGTTGGGAAACGCCTGTTCGGCGAAAGCGAGCGCCTGCTTTTCATCCAGCTTGTACTCCTCTCCGGCAATTGCGGCGAATTGGGGGGATATACTCTTCGGCGGGAGTTTGACAGGCAACTCGGTCGCTTTCAGAACAGGGTCTTCCATAAGAGTGGAGGAGTCCAGGCATTCCAGCGCCTTCTCGCTTACCTGTTTACCGAAGGTGGTCATTTTCTCAATGTCGCTGCTTCCTTCGGGACGGATCGTGGTGACATCGCCCTGTGCGCCGTTCAGAAAGAGGACCTTGATGCCGGCCCCGATGTTTTTTTCGAGGCTCCGGCAGAGGGAACCGGGCCATCCCGCGGAGATTTTCATCATATCCGCGCCGAGGATGGTGGGGTGGGCGGCGAAATGGACGATCATGGCGACGGGTTGTTCCTCACCGGCGCTGATACTGAGAACGGTCAGGCGATTATCCACGGTCCCATCATCGCGACGGTTGCGGATCATCCCTTCCGTTTCCAACGTGCCCAATGCGATGCGAGCCGGTTTTACATCGCCCATCGCCTGGAACACGGACAGGGTGACAATGTTCGCGGTCCATTCCAGCAGCCAGGGATCATAGATCCCGATTGCCGCATTCCCGGCCGTATTGTTCGAGTTCATTGCCATGGCCTCCGGTGCGGCATGGCTATGGGTGGCGGCCATGAACAGCAACACATCCTCTTTCCCGCCTTCTTTCAGGCGGCTCCGCACGGCGTCCGCCAGGCTGAATGGGATATACAGAAGGTCGCAGGAGACCAGGGCCACCTTGGTGTCCCCCTGCTCCAGATACAGGGCACGGCTCATCACGGGATCATGCGCACCCGTGGCCGGTTTCCCGTCTCGTTCGCCGTATCCCCCCAGGGGGATATCGTGGGCCTTCGTGTCCGGCGTGATACTGATGGAGGAACTTCCGGCGAGCAGCTGGGGCCGGTCGGTTTCTCCCCGGGCAGGACTGCCGAATAGAAAAACGGCCATGACAATCAGGAGACCTATTCCGAACATCTTGTGGGGATTCGTCTGTTTTTTCATCCTTTTAACTCCCATTCCGGATTGAGTTTAGTATGATGCCGCTGTTGTACGTGACAAAATACATCCTATACTATTACAATTGTAAGATGACAAGTTCACAAAGGAGTGGCTTCCGGTTTGTTTCCGATCCGGAATCGATCATGAAAAGACATACGGTTGTTTTCTTTGCACTCATTCTTCTGTCTGCGGGTATGGCCCAGTCTTCCAAAGTCCTGCCGCTGAATCTTCCTCAGATCGTGGAAGATGCCGGCAAGATTTTTGTGGGCAAGTGTACCGAAGTGAAAAGCGGTAAAGATCCGGAAAGCCAACTGATTGTCACATGGATCACTTTCAAAGTCTCCCAGGGGATCAAGGGAGATATTGAAGAGACCGAAACGATCAAACAGGTCGGCGGGAGTCACGAGGGCGTTACTGTGAGTTCATTTACTCCCAAGTTCAAGGTTGGTGAGGAAGTCCTTCTTTTTGTCTATCCGAACAGCGCGGTGGGGCTGACCAGCGCGGTGGGGCTGAACCAGGGGAAGTTCCTCATTTATTCCGACAAAGAAACGGGTAAGAAAAAGGTCACCAACGGAATGCCGGAGAATGTTCTGTTCTCGTCTCAGCCCAGCAAAATTGGCAAGAAGCGCGGATATCAGATTCAGGGGGAGGATGACCCCGTTCTCTCCAAAGCCAAGACCATGGAACTGGAATCTTTCATCGAGAGTGTCAAGACCATGGTGAAGGTGACGAAGAAAGAGACCGAATGATTTCTCTTCGCTCTTCCCTGGATAAGTGATAGTGCGTTCAGTTGAATTGCACAGGGAGCGATACGGATTTACGAAGAAGATGCGGTGAGCCGACAGGCAGTTTGCCCGAAGAATAACCTATCCGGAATAGGGTGCTGCCTGGATCGGACGGAGGAAACCGGTTGAAAATCTGTATTCGTGGTGCGCGCGGGTCCATACCAACCCCGATATCCTCGGCGGAAGTTGCCGAGAAGATCGCGGATGTTCTCTGGTCTGCCCAGGGCCGGACTTTCTCGAGCAAAGAGGAAGTGACGGAGTATCTTCGCTCGCTTCCATTGCTGCGGACGGGAACCGTGGGCGGGAATACGGCCTGCATCGAAGTACGACAAGGGGAGGAGCCGGTTATTCTGGACGCCGGATCGGGGATTCGCCCTCTTGGCATGGACCTGATGAACGGTCCATGTGGGAAGGGCAAAGCCGTGGTTCATCTGTTGATGAATCACACCCACTGGGATCACATGATCGGATTCCCGTTTTTCCAGCCCGCCTATGTGCGGGGCAATCGGATCATCATCTACGGGGTCCACGACGAGTTACGCAAACGATTTGAAATTCAGCAGAATCCGCTTCATTTCCCGGTTCCTCTGAGTGCCATGCCCGCCGAAATCGAGTTCAAACAGATCCGAGAAGGCGAGGCGTTTGAGATCGGGTCTCTTCGGATTTGCACCAAGGAACTCCATCATCCCGGAAAAGCTTATGCTTACCGGATTGAGGATGACACCGGGTCGTTTGTTTATGCAACCGATGGGGAATACCAGAACCTGGGACAGGCCGCGATGAAACCCCATCTCGATTTTTTCCGAAATGCGGACATTTTGATTTTCGATTCGCAGTACACGTTCCACGAAACAATGCTCAAGGAGGATTGGGGGCATAGTTCCCCGATCATCGGACTGGATATCGCGGTGGCCGCGGGAGTTCGCCACCTTCTCATGTTCCACCACGAGCCGGCGAACCGGGACAAGAGAATCCTGGACCTCCTCGAAGAGACCCGCCGGTATTGCCGTCACGCCCACCCGCAGACCCGTTGTGCCGTCAACCTGGCCTACGAGGGAATTGTGCTGGATCCTTCCGAAGAACCGGTGGAAATCGCGTTCTGAACCAGGATTCGCTTGATTATGGGATTCCCTTCATTTTCTTCATCATGGTCATCCGGTAATCCCACGAATCATGGTTCAGACTTCTGCGCACTGGACGCCTGTGTTGCCGCTTTCTTGACGGTGAAGTTCATTTCCACCTGCGATTCCTTCTCAAACGCCTTCGTGAGCAGGGAAGAGATTTTCGGCGGATATCCCGGTGCGGAAACGACGAGGGCGTGTTCCTCATACCAGGTGTTCAGCACAAACCGTCCTTCCACATCCGTCCACGTTTCCTGGCAGGGCCGGGTGGTCGATCCGCCGTACAGATGATCGGCGACTCGTGCACCCCCGATGGGTGTGCCTGTCTCTTCATCGGTAACCTGCCCGACGATTTTCAGATTCGGTTCCGGCATTGCGCCTTTCCGGAAGGAACATCCGCCCGTAAAGATGACCGCAAAGACACAAAGAACCAGGAATAAAACGCTCGATTTCCTCATAATGACATGCTCCTTATTGCCGCCTTGCGTGCAGGGACAAAGCGGGACTCATTGCATATTACGGAATTGGACAGGGGAAGTTTCAATGGGAGACAGAAAATTGTTCACGTCCCCATCCTGTCATCGCGAGCATTCCTCCGGCGGGGCCGGTGATTGGGGTAAAGAAAGTGGGGGAGAGGTTCCTCCCCCGAAGATCGGGAGAGGTAAGGTGGGGGTTGACCGGATAGCAGGAGGAGTCACCCTCCGCCGTCAGCGCCCGTCCGTGCCCCGTCCCG
>JAKPYU010000205.1 GCA_029568995.1 Candidatus Omnitrophota bacterium
GTTGTTCAAGTAGGTGCAAAGCCCTCGTCATGTCGTTTCCGAGCTTCTGCAAAATGCGGACGATGCGGGCGCAACCATGGCTTCGGCGGACATCCAAGATGGGGAGTTCATATTCATTCACAATGGCGAAGACTTTACCGAGGAGCACTTCATCTCCCTTTGCCGGTTCGGGTATTCCAACAAGCGATCCCTTCACACCATTGGATTCCGAGGGATCGGCTTCAAGAGCACATTCAGCCTTGGGGATGAGGTTCGGCTCAGAACTCCTTCACTATCGGTGGCCTTCCGGCGCAGCCGTTTCACCGAGCCCCTATGGATGGCCCGGAACGGAGTCCCGTCTCCTCACACGGAAGTTCGTGTTACGATTCAGGACCCACACCGCCAGCGAGAACTGAGGAAGAATCTTGATGACTGGACGAAGAGTCCGGCATCGTTGCTTTTCTTTCGTTCCATCCGTTGCTTGACCATCGGCGGCCGAGAAATCCGTTGGGAGTTGAAAGCTCCCGGGCCTGTGCCTGGATCGAGTTGGTTCTTGTTGCCAGGCACGCCGGACCGACGGGTACTGCTGATCCAGTCCGATCCAGAGCCGTTTCCGGCTGAAGCCCTCGACGAAATCCGTCAGGAACGTATGGTCGCGGTTGACGAGGAAACAGCCTTGCCTCCTTGCAGCGTCGATCTGGTTCTCGGCATGGAAGGCCGCCTTTTTGTCATTCTTCCCACAGGAGTGCTGACCAAACTTCCGTTTGCTTGCAACGCACCGTTCATTCAAGACCCGGCCCGAGTGAAAATCAAGGACCCGGAGACTTCTCCGACAAATCGTTGGCTCCTGGATCGTGTGGGCAGATTGGCAGCGAAGACTCTGCTTCACTGGGTTGGAAATGCGGATCTGGGAATTGAGAAAAGATGCGATGCTTACGCGCTGCTACCCGATCTTGATCGCGATGACCATTCGCTGGAAGGCGACTGCGGACGGATCGCCGAAGAGGCATGCGAATCCGCACTGGCAGGCAAGCCATTCCTTCTGCTGGAAGACGGATCGTTGGCAAAGGAAAAAGGCTGTGTTGCCGTGCCTCGGGTTCTCCTCGACGTATGGCCGAACGATCTCGTCTCTCGCCTGTTCACCGACAGCGCCCGACCGATTCTCTCTCATTACATATCGGCCGAGAACCGAAAGAAGCTGATCAACTGGAACAGCATAGACCAAATCAGCAAGGAAGATGTGCTGACCACACTCAAATCGAAGCACCTGCCCAAACCGGATTCCTGGGCGCAGCTTCTGCTGCTGTGGGCC
>JAKPYU010000213.1 GCA_029568995.1 Candidatus Omnitrophota bacterium
CCCCGCGCTTCGGTGGTAAGACGAACCTCCTCCAGATACTGATAGATCCGGTTGGTATGAAGCGGAAGATCCGGGTAATCCTCTTCCTTGAGCCGACTTCGAATGTGGGTCACGACATCCAAAGCCACGACAATCTCCGCCGGATGAAATCCGTGGGTCTCCAGCACTTCTCCGATGCGCTGGCGGACATCGCCCCAGTTCTCATCGTCGCCCTCGAAGGTCCGGGACAAGATGAAACTGACCATTTCCATCAATCGGGTAACCATGTTCCCCCCGTGTTTTTTCTCATAATTATATCGGATCTTTGCCCCAATACCTATCCCGCACGACGAAACCGGGTTCCTGCCAGGCGTTCAACAATGCCCCGAAGTTCCATCATCGCCAACAAAGGCGACAGTTTGTGGACAGGAACGCAGATGGCTCGGGACAAATCGTCGATATGGACCGGTTCATCGGAGAGCGCCTCATAAATGGTCTTCTCCTCCGGGGAGAGCGTCGCAAGCGGAGTCGATTTTGATATGGGTTCGGTCGTCTTTCGTCGAGACGGCCCAGGGACGGGAGGCGGAAGCTCCATCTCCCGCCGGAGAATTTCGATTTGATTCTCCAGCTCGCACAAAATGTCTTCAGGCTTGGCAATCAATTTGGCCCCGGAATCCCGAATCAAAGCATTGGTTCCCTGGCTGGTCTCGCTGGTGACCTTGCCCGGCACGGCAAAAACCTCCCGATTCTGTTCCAGGGCAAACCGCGCCGTATGCAGCGCACCGCTGGTTTCACTTGCCTCCACAACCACCACTCCGAGACTCAAACCGGAGATAACACGATTCCGGGGCGGGAAATTGCGGCTTTGCGGCGCAGTGTCGTAGGGGAATTCGGATATCAGAGCGCCGGACTTGCGGATCTGCCGGGTCAACTCTTCATTGTGGCGGGGGTAGCAGATCTTGATTCCATTCCCGAGCACGGCCAGCGTACGACCTTTTCCACGGAGCGCACCCCTGTGGGCCGCCGTGTCGATCCCCATAGCCAGACCGCTGGTGACAGTCAGCCCCTTCTCGGCCAGAAAACAGGCAATATCCGAGGCGCACCGGCAGCCGTAATCGCTGGCATTCCGCGACCCGACAATACCCACCGAAAGAAGGTCTTCGGGACGATATGTCCCCCAGACATACAGAACCGGGGGTGGTGAGGAAATCTCCCTTAACAGGCGCGGATACCCCGGCTCATCCAGGAGCATCAATTGCACACCGTGCTTCTGAAGCCATTCGAGCTCTCGTTCGACCTGGCGGTCAAACTCTCCCCGACCCGCCTGGAGAATCGCCTCCGCCGCCTTCTCATTCATTCCCTCCACCGTCAACAGATCTCCCAAAGACGCCGAAAGAGCCTGTTCCGGAGAACCGAAACGGTGAAGAAGGCGGCGCAGACGCACCGCACCCATCCGGGGGCAACGAAGCAGCTTTAAGTACGGTCCGTGGCGGACAGGGTCAATCAAACGGTGCGTTGCGCTTGTTTCCACGGGCCGATCCAACCTCCAACCCTCACTCCGCCTGTCATTCCTGGATTCGCGATCAGCCTCCGGGCGGGGTCAGGATATAGTCCATACCCAATGGCTGAAGAACCTTCTCCAGAATCGGTTTGAAATACTGAATAAACATGGGATTCTGTCGGATCGGGTCCCAATAAACATACAGGATTCCACCCACAATCCCCGCAACAACCAGAAGCGTGATCGCTTTACCCTTGGGGCTTTCCAGGGAGGTCTTGATTCGCTGACCGAGAGGCGGGCGCGGAATCTTGTCCTGACGCTTCCGAATGATCTTGTCTTTGTCGCATTCCAGACTGCCGATTGTTTCATTGAAGAGGATATTCGCACAATGCCATTCGATCAGCGTTTTGTTGATCTCAATCGGAGACAGGGACCCGAATCCATCCAGGGAAATCGTGCGCTTCACCGTGGTGAGAACGGATTGGCCGATGTGAGGGTCCTTCTTGATGAGCGTCATCAGACGGCTATGGTGTTCCGCCACAATCGTCTTGATCTTTTGAAACTCGGGGTCCAGGCGGGCCACTTCCTGGGGATCTTCCACATAGAACACCGTGGTCAGGATGCGATAAAAATCCAGCCAGATTTTCATCAGCATTTTCAGTTCTTCAATCTGTTCGTCGATTTCCGCTACATTCGCTGCCATAACTCATACTCCGTTGGGTCCTTCTCCAGACAAGCAGCTGGTATTCCGGCACACTGGAGATCACTCTCCGGGAACCAGAGGTAAAATACGGTACCCGCAACGGCTGAAAAGTCAAGTTGATTGGGTCTTACCCGCCAACCGTTTCTTGATCCAGGAAAGTCCCTTGCTTTTCAGATGATATGCCTCTTCAAACGTTTCCAGGATGGTTCCCATATCGTAGGAGACCGCGATCTGCTCCAGATCCTCCGCCGCTTTTGGAGTAAACGAAATCCCGAAACAACACTGGTACAGATGAACCACTCGCTGGATTTTGTCTTCCGCGTCGAGGGGAGTTAAGTACCGCAGATATATTCCGGGCGGCACAGCACAGCGCCGTGAAAGCCGCTCCCGGATTTCGGCTTCGGAGAGAGAAACTCGCAGCGGCTCCTGAATCCGGAAGGAAACAAGAAACGGATGATCCCGCAGTTCGAGATATTTCCCTGTGACCAGTTGTTCCAGCAACCTCTGAACGGTCGGCAAATCGGAGCCGGTCCAATCGGCAAGGTCCTGGACAACCGCGCCCGCCCAGCCGGGAACAAGGTTTGTTTCCAGCTCGATCTCCACGAGTTTTCGAAAAAGATTCCACCCAGCGGGACCGAATTCCCGCGCCATCTTCTGCGGCAACCCGCTCTCCTCAATCCATCGAGGAAACTGTGTTGTCAGAGGTTCAGGACCGCTCACCAGGAGGACTGAACTCTCCTTTCGAGGCAAGTTGAATCAATTCGCAGCGCTCGACATCGTGGCACTTGAGGTGTTCGTGAATGCAGTCGATTTCTTTCTGCAACAACATGAGACGCTCCGCAATGGGATCCGGCAGGTCGCTGTGCTGTAAGTCCACACCTTTCTGCACCTTAATCCCATCCCGGATCACCACTCGTCCCGGAACCCCGACCACGGTGCAATTGGGGGCAACATCTCTCAGCACAACCGCCTGCGCACCGATTTTGCAGTTATCGCCGATGGTGATGTTCCCCAGCACTTTCGCGCCTGCCGAGACCATTACGTTATTTCCAAGTGTCGGGTGGCGCTTCCCGGTTTCTTTTCCCGTGCCGCCAAGGGTCACTCCCTGAAACAACACGCAATCGTTTCCAACAATCGCCGTTTCACCGATCACCACGCCCATGCCATGGTCGATGAAGAACCCCTCGCCGATCTTCGCCCCGGGATGGATCTCAATGCCGGTGATAAAACGGGCGATCTGCGAAATAAGCCGGGGCAGAAACGGAATCCCCACTCGCCGAAGGAGATGGGCGATACGGTGCGCGATGAGGGCGTGAAATCCCGCATAAGTGAACAGGACCTCCACCGCGCCCCAGAATCCCCGTGCCGCTGGATCGTTATCCAGTGCCGAACGGAAGTCGCGATACAATATCCGTAACATGAGAACCTCGCTGACCGAACCATTCCGGTTTTTAGTTTACAAGATTAGTATATCATTGATCGGGATTTTGCCATAGCGCATTATTACAGGGGAAAGGGATTGGGGAAGTCCGGCGACACACCGAAGAAAACTCATCTCTGAACCAAGGACACAAAAATATGCAACAAGATACAAATCGTCGGGAATTTCTGAGACGAACCGGTTTTGCAGCCATGGGTGGCGCACTCATTGGCGTGGCTGAGAAAACACCCGCCGCCGTGGAAATGCCGACGATTCGGATCGGTTCCCTGGCGGTCTCACGCCTGATTATCGGGGGCAACCCATTCTCCGGCCACGCTCACCAGCCCGGCAATGTCGGCAGACAAATGACCGATTGGTACACTGTCGAACGGATCAAATCGACCTTGGAACAGGCGGCGGATGTGGGCGTCAACACCTTCCTGGGACGCGCGGACCAGCACATCATGAGAATGCTGCAGGAATACTGGAACGGCGAAGGTCGCATCAGGAATTGGATTGCCCAAAGCGCCCCCGAATTCGCCGACATGAGCCGGAACATCCGAGAGGTCGCCGAATGCGGCGGCAAGGGAATGTATATCCAGGGAGCGCATACCGATAAGTTGTTCAAAGCAGGCAAATTAGATGCTGTTCGGCCTTGGCTGGATGAGATCCGGGAACGAGGCATGTTGGTCGGTGTGGGATCGCACCGCCCGGATGTTCTGCTCTTGATCCAGGACAAGGGCTGGCCGGTCGATTTTTACATGCAGTGCTGTTACAACCTGTCGGACCGCGACGAAGAATACCTGGCCGAGGACCGCGAAAAGGCTTTTGCCACCATTCGACAGCTGGAAAAACCCGTGATAGCCTTCAAGATTCTCGCCGCCGGAAGAAACAATTCCGAAGAATCATTTCAATGCGCTTTTAAAAACATCAAGAACACAGATGCGGTCTGTGTCGGATTTTTCATGAAAGATAGACCTTACGAGATGCAACAAGACGCGGAACTGACACGAAAGTACGGCAGGACCGGGTGAATGGGTATTAAACAAAAGTCCACTCAGTCCACACCGTCCACGTAACGCACTTCGGCCCACGGAAAGGCACGTAAATGAAGAAAATTGAGGCTATTATCAAGCCATTTAAATTGGATGAGGTGAGGGATGCCCTGACCGAAATCGGCATTGTCGGATTGACGATCAGCGAGGTGAGGGGATTCGGAAGGCAGAAAGGACACAAGGAGCTGTTCCGGGGAAGCGAGTATGTCGTCGATCTGCTTCCTAAGGTCAAGATAGAGGTAGTTGTCACAGACGATATGGCCCAGCAGGTTGTAGATACACTGATGACCACCGCCAGAACAGGAAATATCGGCGACGGTAAGATCTTTGTTTCCGATCTGAGCGAAGTGTTCCGGATTCGCACGGGAGAACGCGGCCCGGACGCGGTTTGATCTCGTTCATCGACTCAAGGAGCAGTGAACCTCGGACATCCTGCGAATCTTTTGATAATCTTGTGTCCGGAGAGATTCCAGTTGCCGGATTTCCTTCTTTCGGCACAGAGATTCAAGAACAAGGAAACCATTTCCTATAT
>JAKPYU010000233.1 GCA_029568995.1 Candidatus Omnitrophota bacterium
AAGCAGTGTATCGCTGTCGGCGGGTTTTTGCAGAATACCGAAAACCTGCCTGAAGGGGCTTGATTTCGCACTTCGCTTCACTATAAGTATCCCCTCGTCCACGGGCATGAGATCGACTTCCGCATTCGGCTTCAATCCGTACTGGTCCCTTAATTTTTTCGGGATGGTGATCTGTCCGCGTTCCATCAGTTTCATATTATTTAATCCATGATTTCATACTGATTTTATCATACCAATATAATTACATATTGATTGAATGTCAACATTGATTCTGGAACAGAATGTTTTTAGCATCCTGAAGCTGAAAGAAATGGCGAAGACTTGATCCGATTACTGTGGGAAGAAAGTTGCGGGTATAACTGCGAAGAAACGGCACATTTATCAGGATTCTGCAGAAGCATCCCCGGCCATTGAAAGAGGAGCTGTACCCTCATATCACTTGTGTGGCGCATCAGGGATTTATGCGGGCAATCCTGTTCCTTGTCGTTCCGTTATACTCGGTAAATGTACCCCCAATGATGATTTGCCCGCCACTTTGAATGGATACTGCATAAGCAGTGTTGTTAGGCCCTGATCCGGGATCAAATGTGGTATCGAGGGTACCATCCGTGTTCAGGCGTGCAATCTTCTTCCTTGTGGTTCCATTATACATGGTGAAATCACCCACAATCAGAATTTTCCCGTCCCCCTGGATGGCAATATCATTCACCCCGAAATTCGCTCCTGTTCCTGAATTAAAGGATGGATCTATACTTCCGTCATCGTTCAGCCGGATGATGTTATTCTTCGTGGTTCCGTTATAGGAATTAAATGACCCTCCGACGAGGATTTTATGATCGCTTTGAACCGCTATGACATTCACAGCATAATCAAATCCTGTACCAGGGTCAAATGACGTATCCAGTGTCCCGTCTGTATCGAGACGCGCAATTCTGTTTCGTGACACGCCGTCGTATGACGTTGAAAAGGAATCCCCCCCGATCAGTATTTGCCCATCGTCCTGGACGGCAATACAGGTTACGCGCTCATCGTCCAGTCCAGTAAAGGACCCATCCACGCCGCCACTGGTATAGAGACGGACGATGTGGCGCTGCGCCGCCCCGTTAAAGCTGGTGAACCTTCCCCCGGCAAGGATGTTCCCGTCAGTCTGGAGGGCGATATCATTAATATAGGGGGAAAACATCCCTCCTCCCTGTGGCCCGGATCCGGGATTAAATGTGGTATCAATGCTTCCATTTGAAGCGTTGATGCGGGCAATTGCATTTCTCGACGAGCCATTGTACAATTGAAACGACCCCCCGATCAGAATTTGCCCGTCGCTTTGAACAGCAATGGCGTACACATCATTATTTGCATCGGACGAAAAGGATGTATCAAGGCTTGCATCGGTATCCAGGCGGGCTATGCGGTTTCTGGCAGTCCCGTTATAGGAAGTAAATCGTCCGCCAATAAGGATTTTATCATCGTTCTGGATTGCTATTGCAATAACTATATCATTAGCGCCTGTTCCGGGATCAAATGTCATGTCAAGATTGGTCCAATGCGCGTACAGGGTGATATTGGCGGCCCCCATCGCGAATGTCGCCCCGGTATCATAATGGGTCCCGCATGCATTTGCCTGCGTATTCCAGCCTGTAAAGGTATACCCGGTTTTCACAAAGCTTCCGGAATTGTTTTGCACGGTAACCGTATTGTTGTAATCATAGGTGTAGGGATTTCCGGGCGGTGCACTGCCCCCGGTGCTCCCGTTGCCATCGTAGGTTACCGTGTACTGGTTGACAGTAAATGAAGCGGACACGGAAATGTTGCCGGTCACGCCGGTGTCCGTCCGCGTCGCCGTCATTATGCCGTCACTCCACTGCTCAAAGTGATATCCGGTTGATGGCATCGCCGTGACCGCAGTACCGTTCGAACCATAATTCACCGTCTGCGGCGTCGCTCCCGATATTGTGCCGCCGGAAGCCGCGGTGTAGGTGAGCGTGTACTGATTGATGGCAAATGACGCGGTTTGGGTAATGTCGGCTGTCACGTTAGTATCCGTCCGGGAAGGGTTGGTCGATCCATTAGTCCAATTGACGAAGTGGTAGCCGGTGTCTGGAATTGCGGTGACCTCAGTTCCGTCTGATCCGTAGTCAACTGTCTGTGTCGCAGCGCCGGAAATTGAACCGCCTGCTGATGCGGTGTAGGTAAGGGTGTACTGATTGATGGCAAATGACGCGGTTTGGGTAATGTCGGCTGTCACTCCGGTGTCCGTCCGGGAAGGGTTGGTCGATCCGTTAGTCCACTGGACGAAGTGGTAGCCGGTGTCGGGAATTGCGGTAACCATAGATCCGTCTGATCCGTGGTTGACTGTCTGGGGCGTCGTTCCCGAGATTGAACCGCCCGGCCCTGGGGTGTAGGTCAGGGTATACGTAATAATTGTCCACTGCGCGTAAAGTGCCGTGTCTCCCGTCACCGTGTCGGCCGCAAACATCCATTGCGTCGTACAGGCCGGCTCGGTAAACCACCCGCCAAAGGTGTGGCCGACCCTTGTTGGATCCGCGGGCTCGGCAACAAGGTCCCCGTAAATAACCGCCTGTGGAGAAACGGCGCTGCCTCCCTGTGAATCGAATGTTACGGTGTAGGGAATGGGGTTCCATCCGGCATAGAGGTGCATATCTCCCGCAACCGTGTCCGTCGCGAATATCCACTGCGAGGTGCAGGCCGGCTCCCGGAACCATCCGTTGAAGGTGTATCCGGTGCGGGCGGGTGCGGCAGGTTCGGTCACCAGGGAATCGTAATTTTCAGTCTGCGGGGAAACCGCGCTGCCTCCCTGCGAATCGAAGGTAACGGTAAAGGGGATGGGTATCCACCATGCGTAAAGGGTCACGCTGTTACTGCCGATGGTAAAGGAGTCTAACGGACTGTACCCCGTACCGCTGCCGTCAGGGGCCGTGTTCCAGCCGTTAAATGTATAGCCGGTCCTGTCAAGAACCCCGGAATTGTCGGGAACAGTGACGGAGAGCCCCGTGGAGTACGTGTTCATGTCTGCGGGAGGCGTACCGGATGTGCTGTTGTTGCTGTCGTAGGTAACATGCAGGAATGTTCCGGAAAAACC
>JAKPYU010000272.1 GCA_029568995.1 Candidatus Omnitrophota bacterium
TCCTGCGCCAGAAGGACAATGTTCACCGCATGGCGGAATCCGTCCACATCAAACTGCCCATCCGAACGCTGAAACCCCAGCAAATTCAGCGAGGCCAGGTTACAGGCGGAGTTGTCCAGGAACATGAATTCCGAACAGGGATTCGAGGCATTGATGGGGCCGGTTACCGGGCAGGTATGCCACTTGTTCACCGTCGAATGGAACTGCATCCCCGGATCGCCGCACACATGCGTTCCCTCGGAGATCATGCGCATCAAGTCCTGCGCGCGAAAAGTATCCATGATCTCGCCGGTGACCACCGCGCGGGTGTTCCATGGCAGGTCTTTCTCGACAGCGACCATGAACTCATCGGTCACCCGGACACTGTTATTGGAGTTCTGGAAAAACACCGAGGAATAGGCTTCCCCATTGAAAGATCCATCGTATCCCTGTTCGATCAACGCCCACGCCTTCTTCTCTTCGGTGACCTTGCAGTTGATAAATTCGACAATATCCGGATGGTCAATATTCAGAATAACCATCTTGGCGGCGCGACGGGTTTTGCCGCCGGACTTGATGACTCCCGCAAACGCGTCGTATCCCTTCATAAATGAGACCGGCCCGGAGGCCGTTCCACCCCCGGTTACGTGCTCCTTGGAGGAACGCAAGGTTGAAAAGTTCGTCCCCGTGCCGGAACCGTATTTGAATAACATCCCCTCGATCTTCGCCAGGTTCAGAATCGATTCCATGGTGTCTTGAATGGAATTGATGAAACACGCCGAACACTGCGGATGCTCTTCCACCCCCAGGTTGAACCAGACCGGGCTGTTGAACGAGGCTTTCTGAGTCAGCAGGAGAGCGGTCAGTTCATCCGCAAAGGCTTGCCCATCCTCTTCCGTGGCAAAATAGCCCTGTTTCGTGCCCCACTCGTGCAGAGTCCGCACGACTCGGCCGATCAGCTCCCGGATACTCTTTTCCCTGCCTGGCGTGCCGACCTTGCCGCGAAAGTACTTCGAGACCACCACATTCGTGGCCATCTGCGACCAGAAAGAGGGGACCTCGACATTCTCCTGTTCGAATACCACCTCGCCTTTTTCATTCGTAATGGTGGCTTTGCGGGTTTCCCACTTGACTTGATCGAAAGGATTCCGCCCGGGCGAAGTCCATCGCCTCGGAACCTGCAATCCGCTTTCCACGGGGACAATCCCCACGGCGGACGCGCCTTCGTGCCCATTGGTCTGAACCAAATCGCCGTTTTCGGTAATTGCCAATTCACCCACGATTCTCTCTCCGATCCCTCAACACGTATTTATCGGCCCGCAATGCGAGCCGGCCACCACGAGCAGTAGAAGCGAAAAAAACACACCCTCACACCGAGTGTGTTCAAAAAACAGTCAGTCCATCTTCAGGTGAACTTCACCATACGAGTTCTCGGACCGCCTGTCAAGCTTTTTTTACAACATATCGTGCTTTTTTTATGTCCAGTCACCTATATGTTGTAAAATGAACATCTGGCAGAAGAGGAACTAACCACCTTGGCTTACTTGATTTAGGTCCGAAAACCTCCAATAGAATCACGACGGATTCCCGTCAGATCGCGGTGGTTCGGACGGCAAAAAGAGATTCTGCGGGCTACTTGTCCAGCGAGGTGTGGCGCAGATCGACATGAAGTCCCCAAGGGTACGGTTTCACGAAATCGAAGAGGGAACGGGCGATGGTTTCAAAGGTTCCTGGAGGGATATTTGCTGGTTGGCGAATGTCGGCGGCACAACATGTAAGAGTTGATTTTACAGGTAGATACATCAGGTCTCCGAGTCGCTCCAGCAGTACGGGGTATTTCTGAAAATCCTCTTCGTCCGGGCCGCAGAGGAGATGACGGCTCATAAGGCAGATCTCCTCCGCCCACCTTTCACCATATTGCTGCCGGTAGATGCGCCGATGTTCCGACCAGGTCCGACAGGAAGAGGTGACCTGCAACGGAGTGCCCAGCCGGATGCGCAGTTGCTCCAGTCGCAGCGGCAACAAGGGGTGAATGCACACCAGCCCGGTGGCTTTATCCTCAAATTCCGAGAGAAGGAAATGCTCTGTCAGGCGGATCTCGTTGCGCCTCATTCTTTCACCCGGACTGCAATCGGTTCGAGATTCTCCACCTGAAGGCTTTCACTCTGCAGCCGCAGGCGGCCTTTCAGGATTCCCACTTGGGCTGTATCGGCGGCGTCCACTGTATAAGCGGCCTTTCCTGCCGGTGAGTCGATGTTCTCACACAGGCTCCGATCTGCGTTCAGAATCTCCCCGTCGGATTCCAGAAGAAAATGGACCTCGCGGTCTGTGAGATCGATGGGATTGCCTTCATGGTCCTGGCAGGTGAATCGCAACTGGATCCCGTGATCGTTTCGGGTCAACAGAATGGTCGTGGTCATGTTTCGAACTCTCCAATCACGCAAGGAAATAGACGAAATGCACACTGTTCTCGGGGAACCGGACAGTCACCTCGACCGCGGGTATCGCTCCATCGGAGGTGAGAGGTGCAGACAGAGACATCCGTCCGGTCTCCTCCTCTTCGCAGGTCAGTGCGGGATCGCCTTTCGGATCAACCATCTTTGTCTCCTCAGAGAATATTCGTGTTTCAACAAGACCGTTGGTTAGAAGGGCCACCAGGATTTCCCGAACAGGCCGATAAATGCCCCGGCGGCGGCTCCGAGAAGCGAGGCTGTGATTTTGATCGCCGCAATATCGCTTCGGTTCTTCAACACCATGGATTCGGTCCGCGCGAAATCGCGCTGGATATCGCGCAACAACATCTGGATGCCTTCCACGCGCGCAGTCACATGCTCGATGGCCGTGCGCAATTCCACATATTCGGGGCTGTAGGTCGGCCTTCGGTTCATTCAATTCCCCTCCGATTCCTGCGTCGCACTCACGGGAGTAGCCGTTGCGGTCGGCATCGGCGTGAATGCCGGGGCAGGCGTGGCGGTCGGAGTCGCAAGTGGAATCCCGGCGTCCACGAGACTCCGCTCCAGCGCGTCAATCCGATCCAGAAGCGCCATCTGCGCGGCGAATGCCAAGCCGAGTCCGTCGCTCAGGCTGATGGACAGACCATCCGGTGAGATGATGGACTGAGGGGCCTGCTCAACCAAATAACCTAGCCGTTTCCGGTGAGTATTCGGTTCCCCCTTATAGCGGAAGTAACAGAGAGGGGCGTTCTGCAATTCACCAAGGATTGACGAGCGATCCTCCGGAGTCAGAGGCTCAATATCTTTCTTGAATTTCGCCGCGCTCCAGACATCCCAGCCATCGGCACGCGCGTTGCCGTGCCCTACCCCGATTTCCAGGACCCGTTGCGGCTCCTCCGTGCCGAGGCCGAGGTATCCTCCCTGGTAGTGCATTCCCGATTCGTCTTCTTCCCACGCCGACAGCAGATACCTTCGACCATTCCCATCGAGAAAATACAGCGCATTCGTGTCGAAATACCCGTCCGGATAGGGAGAGGTCGGCGGTGTAAAGGATTCTGTCCAGCGGGCAATGCCCTTGCTGAAACGGAATTCGTCGATCCATCCTTTCCAATAGTCCTGGTTGTACTCGCCCATCCGTCCCACGGCAAACCGGGAAGAAGAATTGTTCACTGTCACGCCCGTGACAGTCGCGGTAGCCGAATTGACACCGTCCACAAACAGGCGCAAATAATCCCCGCTTCGAGAAAAAGCGACATGGTGCCAATTCGCGTCCGTGATCGCCGAAGTATGCTGCAAGGTGGTGTAAGAGCTTCCGTAATAGATTCCCCCCTCAACAAGATTGGTGTTTCGCATCAACAGGTAGACGCCGCCGTTCGCCGGTGCGTCAATGTACTGACCACAGAAATACCGATACGCGCCGGTTCCGCCATCGCGTTTGAACCAGAAATCGACGGTGAAGTCATCGCCTCCCACGTTCCAGTCCGCGTGATCCGGCGCGTCGATGTAATCGTTCGTCCCGTCGAACTTCGCGCTGCTCGTTCCGAACTTGAACGCGTCGGTATCGGTTTGAGCGCCATTGTATGCTGTCATGACGTGGGCGGAGATTGCGCTATCGCTGAACGAAGTCGCTCCGTCGGCACCGTCCGTATGCAGCAACAGAGATGTATACGGTGCGATTTGTCCGACCAGCCTGGGCGCTGAGAAGATCTTCCCGTACTGGGAACTGCTTGTCGGATCGACGGTCTGGTTACTCAGGCTTAGCACGCCGTCCAGTGTCAGTTTCTCATTCGTTTCGGACGTGGCGATCCCGACATTCCCGCTGACATTGGAGAGTACATTGTTCCCGGAGACAGTCCATCCGAAATCCGAACTGCCGGTACTATTCAGATTCCCGATCCAGGCGCTGTCCGCCACCAGCGAGTAGCCCGCAGGAGGATCGTCCGTCGCCCCGAACACGGCACTTGGCGCTTTCATACGGCCTTCCACGGTCAGGTCGCCGGGATCGGCGTCCAGAACCATGGCATCCTCGTTCGTATCGGAATGGAACCTGATATAGCGATCCGAGAAGACATCGAGATCGTTCGGCGAGATCGAGATTTTGTAGTTCGGATAATATA
This sequence comes from Candidatus Omnitrophota bacterium, assembly GCA_029568995.1. Lineage (GTDB taxonomy): Bacteria > Hinthialibacterota > Hinthialibacteria > Hinthialibacterales > JAKPRU01 > JAKPRU01. The sequence continues at coordinate 4,550 of JAKPYU010000272.1, forward strand.
GGTAGATTTTGTCGCCGGGTTGTTGCTCAACAAATCGAAATGCGGTCACGGCATAAATGCTCGCCCCCGCGGTGACGTTGTTTTTCGCCACGATATCGCCTTCATCTCCCAGAATTTGAAACAGATCCTCTGCCGTGTCGGAGTGGAATTTGATATTTCGATCCGAGGTAACGTCCAGGTCGAACGGGGAGAGGCCGATTTTGTACGAATGCGACCAGAACGTGATTTTGTCGCCGAGAACATCATCAAAGCCGACTGTGGTTCCCAGCTGAATAAACGCAGTGGCCGGGGCTTCCGGAGAGACCCCATAGTTCGGGTCAATACGGATATCATAGCCGTTGGTCGTAATCCACAATTTTTCCTGGACATCGTCGGCCAGGAATATCCTTGCCGCAGTGTCGCTTCCATTCACAACCAATGTGGCGGCCATCACCTGCGAGGTCGCCGCAACGATGTCGCCGGTAGAGGCATCCCCGGTGTTTCGGAGATAGACATCCTCAATCTGGCTGGGGTGAATGAGTGTCCGCGCCATGATTACCGGGGCCACTCCAATAATCGCGCAAATCGATAGCATAACCGCCAGGCACCGGCCCTTTCCACACAACGAAATGAAATGACTACTTGTCGGACTGTTTGTCATCATTATTCTCTCGGTTTCCTTCCTCGCTGACCTTTTGACTCAATGCTTCTTCGATACAATTGAAAATGAGCGGGATGAGCAGTTTGAGAAATCGACGCAGAAACGGATTCATGATTCTTTACTCCTGTTCGATGAGATATCGGTGTTGAATGATCGAACCTGTCGGTGGTGGACCGTGAAAGACGTAACCCCGACAGGCTTCTTCTTCTGTGTAATCTGTGGTAACCGCCTGCAAGACTCCGTTCAGGAACACCTCCAGAGTTCCCGATTGGAACTGCAGAGCTGTGCTGAAATGAACATTCTCCCCGTCAGGAATCTCCGGCGGTGTGCGGTCCACGGAATGACGGTGCGACGGCCCGGCGCTCACCAGAGCACGAAGGTCGGTGATGTATCCGTTCACACCATCGTCCGTTTCTTTGATGGTGGTGCATCCCGGACGAAGATAGATTTCCGCCAGGGCCACGGTGTCAGCCGGAATAGCGGGAGCGACCGGCGATGCGCCTTCCGTACCGGTTGCGATTGCGGCCTCACCGTCCTGGGAAACGTAGATGACGTCGAGGCGGGGAGCCGAGACGGGAGGCTCAATCATCCCTTCGTCGGGAAGCGTCTCAATTGTAGTTCTGGCAACAACGTAAGGATGAACGATTCCCACCCCGGCCAGGATGCGCACGGTCATATTCGGAGTCGGCTGAGCGATAACCTTCAGCGATCCGCCGGAGCCGGTGTCCAACACGGCGTTCCGATCCAGGTTCACGAGACGGGAAATCGCACGATTTAAAGCCTCCAGGGAGGCGTCCACATTTCCGTTCCAGCGGTTCAGTTTCACCGAAGATACGGGAACTTCACCATAAATAAACAAAGATGAACTGTGCGATTCTCGCGTTGCGTCGTATTTCCCCAAGTTCGCCATGGGACTCTTTACTCCAGTCGTTGGATTGTCAATGCCGGGACTTCCGTCTCCTCGCTGGTCACGAGGAAATTCGGCAGACCGATCATGCGAGAGGCAACCGAGTCAGCATGACAGGTGACCAGGACTCCACCGAGCGATAAAAGATGGCGCGGCTCACAGCCGCATGAGACGGCCTGTTCCAGATCGTCTACCCACACATGGGTTGCAGATCCCTGCAGAGCCGCCAATTCTTCCGGGGTCGCCTCTCTCACATCGGAGAGGAGTTCCGCCCGGTAGAGAAGATCGAAGAGCGGATTGCCGTCTTGCCAGATGCAAAGAATCGCCTCATCATCCATATCGGCGGCGATGCTCCGCGCTCCGGCAACGACAGCTCCCTCATCCGCGCCCTTGTAGACCAACGAACCTTCAAGGACGTCTACTACCTCATCAATAAGACAAATACATCGGCTATCCTCAACCTGCTCGCCCGGACGATGCCCGCACACCCCGTCTTCTTTTCCGCAGATCGAGCAGCGCCAATGCCGATATCGCCAGGCAATGGAAACCTCCCGGTAAATGCCGCCGTCGATGTTCAACAGGAGGTCGGTTGCCCCGCTGGTCTTCCGCAGCCAATAGAACCAAGCCTGCACCCAATGCGAAGGCTCGCCACCCGGCCCCGGTTTTTGCACAACGGCCGCTTTGAAGAACCGCGCCAGGGGGAGCGAACGCCTGTCGTGCCCCCCGATCACAGATTGCCCAACGACCAGGCGGCTAATCTGTTCCAGCGCCGGTGGGGTAAACTGTGACCAATCGGTCTCGCAAGGCTGATCCGAGCAGAGATACATGCTGCGGATGTAGACATCCTCCAATTGAAGAGGCATCTGCGCAAGCGCATTGATCGCAGCGAGATCCGCCCCCACACCGCTGAAATGGCTATCCGTCAGTTCCGCCGCTCGATAAGAATGGTACATTGCAGACCTCCGTTCACACCCATAGATCCCGATATTGAATTTCCCATGCACCGTCTACAGTAGCCTCACTGTGCAGAGTTACCGTGATCCATCCGCTCGAAAGCCGGGGAAATTCATCTACCAGATTTGTGACGTTCTCTTCGCTGTTCAACAGGGCTATCCCCCGTTCGCAATCAATTGTGAGTATGTCCCCGGAGTTCAACGATCCGCTGTAGTTCAATACTTCCGCACCGATGTCGATACGGAATCCCGTCATTGCCTCTTCCGGCTGAACTTGAAACAACGGCGGCGTCAAGTGGTTGCCGCGATTGAGGATGTAAAGAGAATTACCCGGGGGCGATATATCCGCGTTAAGGCGGTGGAGCACATCGCTGCGCTCAAAACGGTCAATCGTCAGCACCTTCAGGGAGATTCGAGCCGCATCTTCTCGCGGGGACGGCACAACGGACAACTCGCGTCGCCGACCCTCGAAGAATCGTCCGGGATGAAGGCAGAGGACCGCCTCTCCGCGATCCAGGCGCTCGACTTCCTGCTCGAATATCTCTATCTGTCTTCGCAATGCGATTGGATTGTCGGGATCGGACAGAATGGCTTCGATCACGATTTCGCGCCGCTCTTTCGAAAGCGCCTCCATGGTAGCCGATCGCCACCAGGAGGAATCTTCGGGAAACAGAAAGGTTCCAATCCGGATCATTCTTCTACTTTCCTGTTGCGCCGAACGGAGTGTCCGAATCAGCGCGGGCATTCCATGGCCCAGGGCAGCGGGCTGGGATTCTTCAAGTAAGGCTGCAGGCGGCTCCAGGCTTGCAGTTCTTCCAGGGAGGCCAGGGCGAGATATCGCTCTGCCCGATCTTTGCTTTCCAAGGAAATTTCAGGGGTTCTATAGGGTTGTTGATTGATCTCTCTGGAGACCGCCAGCAGCCTGATAATTTCCGCCATGGCGAGATCCGTTTCCGCTTCCACGACGGGCAAAGGCGGCTCGATCTCGGAGACTTCGATAATCGCGTCCGTCACTCGCAGGTGCGCCGTGTCAATGCATCGGCTAACCAGATCGGACGGAACCTCGTCGAACAGACGCATCAGGCCCCGTTGGCGGACAAGGGTTTCATTGGTAAACGCCATGGCAGATTCCTCTCTCTCCAAGTGTCTCAGGCAATGGTAGGGGCGACGCATGCGTCGCCCCTACCATTAGAAAGATTATGTGTGAACGGTGTCGAGGACCTTGCAGGCCGACCGAATCAGCTTTGCAAAACCGGCCACTTCCGAGATAGCCGTACCTTCGATCTGCTGACGAATCAGCCGTTCGCTTTCGGTCATCACCTCGGTTTCGTATACCTCTTCCAGCGCAAACCGGCGGTCCAGACCGACGATCAGGTCATCGGCTACCGAATCATCTACCAGGATCTCGGCCCCGAACAACTTGATCATTTCACCGGACTTCTGGAATTTCTCGGCGACAAGAGGTTCTTTGAATTCATCCAGGCCCAGGATGGTTTTCGCCATCGCCTGGCTGATTACGAGGACGTTCATCTCGTACGGGTCAAGGGAGAGTTTGAACTCCACCAAGTCCTCATACGTGAGCGTGCCGCTGGCGGCGGTTTCCATGACGGAAGCCGCGTTGTCGTTCCCGTCGCCGTTGATGAGGACTCCGATGGCATCGGCGAACTTGTCACGCTGAATCTGGACTCCAACCGCGCGGAGGAAGTACGCGATCACATTCGCGTGTTTCCGGCGGATGGCCTCGTACGTGGCCTCCAGGTAGCGGCCGTACTTGGAGAGTTGGATGGAATGTTCCGCCGTTTCCAGTTCGATCTTCGGAAGGGCCGCACCTTCGGCGACTTTCGCAAGACGTTTGTCGCTGTCGGAGAGCACCGAATCGTCCATGTAAATCGCCTTGTAGGTGTTGTCGTCTACGCGGGTACGATTTGCGACGATCTTGCCCAGCTTGGTAAAATCGTCCTTGCCGATCCGCACGGAGCGGGCGACAAATTCAGGGAACAGGACGGCGCTTTCCTGGGTGGCAAAGAATCGGTCGATGATACTGGATTCGGGACCGCTGACCTTGATGCCCGCCAGGGCCAGCTGCCGCTCGAACGCATCCAGGGCCGATTCCGCACCGGAGGGATCGAGTTCCTCCAGGTAACTTGAGAGAGGAACGCCGCGCTGCCGGGCTTCGCTATACAATCCGGGATGCAGTGGAATTCCGGCGGCGCGCTGCAATTCCGAGGGTAATCCCGTTCGTTGTTCTTCAGGAATCAACATAGTCAATTCTCCTTGAATGAATGGCTGATTGAGTTGAATGCGATCAACCCAGAAGGATATCGCAGGTGTGATTGGTGGAATCCACCGCGATGACCGTACCGCGTGCCGGATTTCCTCCGGCGGGGACATCAGAACCTTCGGCAATAGCGGGAGCCTGGTAGACTTTCCCCGCACCGTCCACGACTACACCGTTCCCGACGACGGGTTCGGTCTCGCCGGTATTGACAGCAAACCGGGCAACGCCGGCAATCTGTACTGTCGCAAGACCGTCGCCGACATGTTCCAGCCTTCCGAGCAGCACCCCGCCGTCCGAGCCGTGATCGACCTCGTTGCTCGCGGACAGGGATACCGCGTCGCACAAGTTGTCTGTCGTGAGGTCATACGCCCCAGCGGTGGTGTCGATCTGGAACGTGGCGTACAAGGCCCCGACACCGTTGTTATCTACGGACCGTGCCATGTGTGTTCTCCTTGTCAGTGAATGGAATGTGGGAATGAGGCGATTCGCCTCGAAGACGATATTCGTTCAGGAAATCCGTGGACCCATCAACCGCCGCCTGTCGATCGGTAGTCAACGAATGTGGACGTGTGGGAAACAGAAGCCGGAACTCCTCGGAGATCCGTTCATGCAAACAAGTCAACTCATGAACCGGCAGGTCCAGCCTGGCGAGATGCTTCTGCAGATCCGACAGTCGCTCTTCATTGCCCGTGGTGAGAACAATCGTACGCATCCGCGTTTCGGTCTCCCTGCGGAGCCGCTGAAGAGACTGCTCTCCCAATTCGAGCAAATCGTGTCGTTGTTCCTGACCGGCTTCGAGGGCGTTCCGCTCCTTCTCCAACGCGCTGCATTGCTGCCGGAGCGTCCAGAGATCCCGGGATTGTTCGGCGAAGGCATAAGCCAGACGCCTGACTTGCAGCATTCCCATTCGCAGTGACTCGTTTCGGTTGGTGGCAGGCTGTTCCATCGTCTTTCCTTTTTTTTTCAGTTGCCGTTCTATTTATTGCTGAAATGGCGCAGATTTCCCGGTTTTCCGGGGAGGGACACGAAAAACGGACCGGCTGTTATTGGCATTCGGAAATAGACTTGCTATGCTCGAATGACTACAGAATCGGAGGATTTCCGATGGCAGAGCAATCCCACACTGTGGACATTTCCGTTGTGATTCCGGTATTCAACGAGGAATCGAATTTAGCGCCGCTTCATTCCGCACTCGTGGCCGCGCTTGAACCGCTCGACAAGGCTTATGAAGTGTTGTACATCGACGATGGAAGCACAGATGGCTCGCTCGACACCCTCCGCGAATTAGCACGCCAGGACGCCCGGATTCGGGTGCTGGTCTTTCGGAAAAACTTCGGGCAGACGGCGGCCATGGCGGCGGGAATCGACTTTGCCAAAGGGGAGACGATTGTCACGCTGGACGCCGACCTGCAGAACGACCCCGTCGATATCCCCATCCTGATCGAGAAGATGTCCGAGGGATACGAAATTGTCTGCGGATGGCGGAAAGACCGCCGAGATTCCCTGCTTCGGCGGTTTTCCTCCTGGACAGCCAATCGGCTTGTGAGGGCTGTGTCCGGCTTGCCATTACACGATATCGGCTGTACGCTGCGCGCCTGCAAGGCGGACCTGCTGAAAGAGGTCTCCCTGTATGGCGAAATGCATCGCTTCCTGCCGGTGTATGGCCGTCAACTCGGAGCACGGATCTGCGAAATACCGGTTCACCACCATCCACGTCAACACGGGAAAGCAAAGTACGGGCTGGAGCGCACACCGAAAGTGCTGCTCGATTTGCTGGTTCTGAAGTTAATGGGGAGCTATATCACGCGGCCCATTCATTTCTTCGGGGCCATCGGCGGGATGTTTATGGGGGGTGGATTCCTGTGCGGTGTGTGGGTATTGGCAGACAAATTCCTCAACGACCAGAAAGCGCACCGAAATCCGGTTTTGCTGCTGGCCGTATTTCTGGCGTTGCTCGGCGCACAAATGATTATGCTGGGATTGCTCGCCGAATTGCTGACTCGCATCTACCACGAGTCTCGGCAGAAGCCGATTTACCGGATTCGGGAGACGCTGCATTTTCCGTGAAATCGAAGGCGGCAGCTGCGCTGCCGCACTCCAAGGGCGCACAGCCGTGCGCCCCTACGGTGTTTTATGCAGTATGATTTCGCGCGGTTTGCTGCCACGCGGTGGACCGACTATCTGCTTGTCTTCCATCAGGTCCAGAAGGCGAGCGGCTCTGCCATAGCCGATTTTCATGCGACGCTGAAGCAGGGATGTGGATGCGGAGTCATTCTCCAGCACAATCCGCACCGCTTCGTCGAACAGCTCGTCATAGTCGTCATCATCAGAGAATTCGCCATACTCGCTCTCTCTGTCATCTTCAATAGGAACAAACTCGTCCTGGATGTACTGCACCTCTTGCTGATCTTTCACAAAATCTACGAGACAGGCCACCTCTTCACTGGAGACAAAACATCCCTGAAGGCGTTCCGGTCGGCCCGCCCCACCGGGGGTGAACAGCATATCCCCGCGCCCCATCAGCGACTCCGCGCCTTTCATATCGAGAATGGTTCGTGAATCCGTTGTGGAAGAAACCTGGAAGGCAATCCGCGCAGGAAAATTATTCTTAATGACGCCGGTTAATACATCTACGGAAGGACGTTGGGTTGCCAATACCAGGTGAATCCCTACCGCACGGGCCATGGCAGCAAGCCGGGCAATCATGGATTCCACCTCCGCGCGGGCAATCATCATCAGGTCGGCTAATTCATCAATCAGGATGACGATATACGGCAAGAACGACGGGAGAACGACGATTTCCTCGTTGGCGTAGTCCTGCTTGCGTCTTTCGTTGTATTCGCCGATATTGCGCACACCGGCATGTTTCAGGTAACGGTAGCGATTCTCCATTTCCTCTACCGCCCAGCGCAGTGCGGCTCCCGCGCGTTTCGGGTCGGTTACCACGGGAGACAGCAGATGCGGAATGTCACGATACAGGGCCAATTCGACCTGCTTGGGATCGATCAGCAGCAGTTTGACCTCATGCGGTGCGGCATTGTAAAGAATGGAGCTGATAATGGAATTGACACAGACCGATTTCCCGGAACCGGTCGCACCGGCAACCAACAGGTGCGGGGCTTGGCGGAGATCGAAACTGAACGGCTCGCCGGTAATGGTTTTTCCCAGCGCGATCTTGAGTTTACTCGGATGTCGCTGGTAGACGTCCGATCCCAACACATCGCGGAGAAACACATCGGAACGGTGCTTGTTCGGAACCTCCACACCCACGGTTCCCTTGCCGGGAATCGGGGCCACAATCCGCACGGTGCAGGCCTTGAGCGCACGGGTGATATCGTTCGCCAGGTTCTCGATCCGGCTGATCTTGATGCCGGGGGCCGGTTCGAGTTCATAGCAGGTAATGGTCGGACCGTAGTTCACTTCCACCACACGGGCAGAGATTCCGAAGTCGTTCAGAGTACTTTCCAAAACTCGGGAATTGTGAAGGATCTCGTCCCGCGCCAAGTCCGGCTGCCCGCCTGCGGATTTTTTCAACAGCGCAAGAGGGGGAAGCTGATAGTTCTCATTATTGGGAGTCTCAACGTAATTGACGCTCCGGTCGCGTTCCTGGGAGTGGCGGGTGTCGTTGGTTACAATCAGTGGTTCCAGTTCCTCAACACCCCTGCGTTTCTTTTTCGACGCTCCATTTCTGGGTGCGGGGGACGGCTCCTCATTGAATTCCTGAAAATTGGATTCACTCTCAAGTTCCTCAATGGTTTTCAGGGGAGGAAGCAGGGTGGAATCAAAGGAATTCTTTGTCCGGATGGAAGGTTCCACGTCAAATGGTTCCAGGGGTTCCAGATCGTGCTCGATGTCTTCTTCATCCACCGGGCGACGCCATCGGTCATAGAGATCCGCGCCTGTCCGATACGAGCCGCGTAACAGGTCGGAAATGAGAAACGGTGTGGCCAGAAGAAAGCCAACCACCCAGACCGCCACATTGACAATCATCCCTCCTACTTCCCCAAGGGCAAGAACCCGGTGAGCCAGGAAAAAACCGAGTGCCCCACCGCTATGCCAAGCCGATTCCACCGAATCGGCGCAGTCACTCAGAAGACGGAATGCCGCCAGGAAGGAACAACTGGACGCCAGCAAAAGCACAATTCCGGCGTACTCCGCCCAGCCGATCTGCCAACGCCGAATCCCGCGAAATCGGCACACCGCGATATACCCGATGGCAATCGGAAGCGCCATTCCACACCAACCGAATAAGGCAAAACAGGCATAGGCCAGATAAGCACCCGGTTTGCCGATCCAGTTCCGAATCGCCGCGCCGCTATCCTGCGATCCGGCGGCACCGGCGACATCGGCGGGATCGGCGGTCAACAGGGCAAGCGCTAAGATAATCGCCGTGGCAAATAGAATCAGAGAGGAAATCTCCTTGCGGCGCGGTTCCTCGATCTCGTTCCACGCCTCTGACAGAACCTCGTGCGGGCGGATGCTCGGCATGACACCACTCCTGGGCATAAATCTTCCGTGATTCGCAACAACCGGGTTGCGAACGTGCACGATGAGCCGAACCGGCAGAAAATGCCCGGTCGGCTCTCCGCCCTCAAACAGTCCTCAAGGAGGGTTCGCTATCGGCGAACCAGCATGACGTGCGGTGAACAACACAAATCAAAGAAATCAGGAACCGGCGGCAGAACCGCCCGATTCATTATAGGTATCGGCATCGCCAACCGATTCCTGAGCTGTGTCCCGGAACTGAACTGCTTTGCAGATTCACATTCTCTCTATGCACAGGCTTGAAGCCCGTGCCACCCGGAAATCCCTCACCCCAACCCTCTCCCGGAGGGAGAGGGAGAAAGAAATGCCCCTCTCCCAGATCAGAGGGAAAAAAGAGTACACCGGCACCCTGCCGGTAACCTTTTCGGGGTGGCATTACGTCAAATCAATTCAATCTCAGGACAATGAAAGTATATCGCAATCCCTCTGAAACGCCAACTATTCATTCCGCAACGACGGTAAATGCCTGCTTTCCGAGCAGTTTTTCCTCCGCGCTGTACACCCGGCATTCCCACACGCCCAGCGAAGGAACGCTGTCGATCCTTTTGACGCTGTAGGTTCGGAACGCAGGTGCGGTTCCCACAGGAAGTTTGATCACCAGCGCCGCCCGGACATCTTTCAATTCACGAAGATCCTCCGTCCGGTTTAGAAGATCGTCCAGCGAATACTTTTCGGTTGTGCGAGCCTCGCTGTCATAAACCGAAACCTGAATCTCCTCTGTTGCCGAGGCGACTTGTTCATCACCCCGATACAACCAGACGTGATAAATATAAGTTTTCCCGGCGGATTTGAGAGTGGTCGCGCAAACCATCCGAGCACTCTCAGAACGCTTCACGGTTGCCTGCTCGACCGGCAGCTTGTTCGCCACCGCCCGGCTTGCTTTGTCAAAACCGGTTCCCAGCTCCAGTGAGACCAGCTCCGCCCCTTGCGCCTGGATATCGTTTGCAGTGAGAATCAGAAGACAGACCGATGCGATTGAGAAAAGAATTCGGATAGCGCGATTCATTGTTCCGTCCTCCCGTGCGTGAGATTCGTTGCAGCCACAATGCAAGGATAGCACATTCCAAGGGAGTCCGTTACCGATGCGGAGGTTGGGAGTCAAACCGATATGGATGCCGGACCAGGCCATACGAACACAAGCCCGTGGATTCCGTTCGAGCGTCTTCCGAAGGGGCGATTTCAGGAGAACCTGGCCCTCCTGAAGAGAACACATCCCGAACTGGCTCCACTCTTCACCGCCAAGCCATCCCGACCGGTTGAGGTTCGACAAGACGAGTTTCCCTGGATGGCCTGCCGTATGCTCACTCCTCAAGGCTGGATCCCCATCCATGGAAACAATATGCCGGTCGCACGGGAGATTGACCGACTGATGATTCAGGTCCCAAGATTCTGGGATTGGGGCGGTCAAGTTCTTTATCTCTATCAGGCAGGTATGGGGCTTACAATCGCCACGAATCGGCATTATCTGGATCAGGACCCCTCGCGACGGATTGTTGTGATCCAGGACGAGCTCAGCCCACTGTTTGCAGGCATGGCTCTGTATGATTTCCGGAACCTGTTTGAATCGGAACAGATCTTGTGGTTTCTCGGTCCTGAGATTCACAAGGAATTACCCGCGCGCCTTCTGGAACATCATCTTGCCGAACAGGTTTACTACACGATTGCGGGAGGATCTGCACTGGCAGACCAACCCGGATTTCCGTCATTATCTGGTTTAACGGAGATCATACGGAGTTCTCACAACACCCATCATCAATCCCAGACCGCCAACAGCCGGTTGGAGATCCGACGTTATTATCAGGACCATGATCTTTTTCGCATCCGTAAGGTGTTGGGACTGAATTTCTATCCCCGGCGGCCAGGCGGCTGGATACTCAAATCCATCACCGATGCCATGCAACGGCTTGGCCTGGAGGTACAGATCTGTGAGGAAACCGCGCAGTATCCGGACAAGTCGGTATTCCAGCATCACATTCTTCATCGTATCGCGGAAACGAAACCGGATCTGCTGGTCACGATCATGTTCGGTTCCTCGGAATACCTGCTTCCGGAGGTCTTCGACGAGCTGCCGATTCCACGAGCGGTCTATATGGTGGATCACGAGCTACCCACCTGGGGGAAATTCGGTCGCTACGACCTGGTGGTCCTGCCGATGGCGGAAATGAGTGGGGTCCTTGAGCAATACACCCACGTGGAGACAGATTTCCTTCCCATTGTCGCCCATTTCAGCCGGAGCGGAAGGAAAAGAGCGGATCTTGAAGTCCCGCTGTCCTTTGTGGGAGGAATCACCAGCATCCCGCCGGAAGACTTCCAGACGAAGAAGACAGAACTGGAACGTGCCTATCCGGGGCTGTGGGAGGTTGTCGAGGAATTGGTCCGGGGCATGATTCGCTGCGAACGTCAGGCAACACTGTGTGAGATGGTGGACAGGGCTGTCAAAAACTTCGATCCGCCGCTTTCCCTCCAGGCGCGATGGGCTGTGCTGTTTCTGGCGAACCGGATGAGTTCGGATCTCTATCGTCAGCGATTGCTGGAATCTATTGTGAGATTCCAACCGTGGATCTTCGCGGGAGATGCTTCCTCATTGAATCCACGATCCCCGCTGCTCCCGCACCTGAAGGGCAGAATCGAACCGAATTCTCTTCCCGATTTGTATGCCTCCAGCGCGATCAATCTCAATCTTCACGCGCCAGGGAATACGCATACACCGAGCGACCGCGTATTCAATGTCGCACGGGCGGGTGGATTTCAACTCTGCGATCCCTTGCTTAATCTCAGCGATTTCTATTCCGTTCCGGATGAAGTCCCGACCTTCTGCAGCGAGGAAGATCTGGCGGAAAAGATCGCTTACTACTTGAATCATCCCCGTGAACGGGAAGAATCAGCCGCGCGGAGCTGCGTTCGAACAGAAAAACACTATCATTATGAAAACTGGGTTCGCGGTCTGTTCGAGATCGTTCAACATCGTTTGCGCGGGCGATTCGATCACAGTCGAGAGTTGGACCTGCCGTTCAGGATCACAGAGGACCATTCCGAATAAACCGGGATGAAACACGAAGGACTGACTTTCATGACTCCACTTCTTCTTTCCGCACTGGTCGCGCCGGGATTGGGACAGATTTATCGACGCGAATTCCTCAAAGGCATTCTCATCCTCTGCTGCTGCCTGGTGGGGTTTATCTGGTTGTTTGTGGATCTTTGTTCTTTTGTGCTGTCCAGCATTCAGAACACGCCTCTGCTTCCATCGGATGACCTCGTTGAGCGGACAGTGGAGATCCGCCGGTCTTTCAGCGTATGGGATTTGAAGGGGCCGGTTTTTCTGATTCTCGGTTCTTACTTATGGGGAGTAATTGACATCCTATGGGGATCGCGGAAAAAGAAGTCCGCCGAATTGCAGGGACCGGGCGAACAGGATAACTGTCATTCCGAACGAATGTGAGGAATCTCGATTCTTCGATGAGATTTCTCCCTTCGGTCGAAATGACAGGTGCGTCGGTCGAAATAACAGGATGGTTGGAATCATCCCACACGGTTGAAAAGGCAGAGTCCCCATGCGAAAAAAATCCCTCTTCTTTTTCTTGCTCGTGGCAATAAGTTCCTCCCACCTCATTGCCGAGATCGTCGTTTCCGAACGAAAACCCCTGTTGAAAGAGGTTTCACTCGGTACGCCGGTGGTGGCCCACACACTTTGGGGCAGTGTGGTGGCTCGCGATCCCGTGGATCGTCATCCCCTTCTGGTGACCGGCACCTGGTCCGCCGGGGGAGATGCGCCGGTTTTCATTTTCGATTTCAAGTCGAACACCCTGGAGAGAGTCCCCGTCGATACGCAAGGTACGTATGGCCTCGTGCAGGGACCGGATGGGTGGATCTATATCGGAACCGTAACAGATGGAAGCCTGTATCGGTATCACCTTGAGAAGAAGACGCTTGAGAATCTTGGCAGGCCCGCTCCCACGGAAGTCTGGCTTTACAATCTGGTCAATATCGACAATCGGTACATACTGGGCGGCACTTATGGCGGTGGCCGGCTGGCCGGTTTCGATCTTCAGAAAGGAGAATTGGTGGACTTCGGTGCAATGAATCCGCCGGAATGTTACGTGAGCGGAACCGCACCCGGACCGAACGGAACCGTCTATTGCGGGATCGCCAGCCATGCTCAGCTGGTTCATTTCAATCCGCAAACCGGCGAACGAACGAAATTGCTGCCCGAACAATACCTGGAGAACTCGTTTGTCAATCAACTCCTGCGGGAGGGACCGTATCTCTACGCGCTCCTGCTTTTCGATAATCGAATCATCGTATTTGACACACGGACGAATGAGATGATTCGTGATTTCGGCCCGGGGAGCTCGATGATCGGAACGGATGGCGTTGTCTGTGTGAATGCGGCAGGAACCACAGGGAGATGGAATTTTGAGAAGGGAGAGTGGATTGAGACAATCCAGCTTCCTCCCGGCACAAGAGATATCTCCTCGGAGGGAATTGCTTTCACATATCAGGAGGGGCTTTTTGCGGCCGTAGATCTCACAACAGGAAAAATAGTGGGCCAGGCAGAGGTCGGTGCGGGTGGAAACGGGCAGGACGTCTTTGCGCTGCACACCGGGCCGGACGGTTCTGTCTACGGCAGTTCCTATAACTTGCACCATATTTTCCGCACGGAGATCCAAACGGGAATCACAACCGACCTCGGCAATCCCATCCCCCCACAGAGCGGCGAGGTGTACGCCTTCGCAAACAGCGGTTCCCTGATGTACATGGCGTCCTATACGTATGCCCGCCTATCGGTTTACGACACGAGCAAAGAATGGAATCCGGGCGTAAATCCGCGCCTGTTGGGGGAACTGGGGCACGAGCAATACCGCACTCCCGGACTGGTCATCGGACCGGATGAAAAATTGTATATCGGCAGTATTCCGGCCTATGGCAAGATCGGCGGCGCTTTATCGATCTACGATCCGGAAACCGATCGGATCGAAGTTTTTCGCAACATCATCCCAAACCAGAGCATCGCCTGCCTGATTTCGGATACTCAAAAGAACCGGATTCTCGGCGGCAGCTGGATCATCGCCGGGGGAGGGGTCGATTCACCGGAAAGAGATGCACACCTGTTCGCCTGGGATTGCGCAGAGAAACGGCTGGTAGCGGATCTTATCCCCGTACCGGGATCGGGGATCGTGAATCATCTCCACCTGTTGCCGGACGGGACAGTATTGGCCGCGTGCGGCGACCGATTGATCCAGGTGGATTCTGAGATCGGCAAGGTTCTTCGCAATGACCCTGGGCCTGGAGGCGGGATTACCGGCATCGCTTCATTTGCGGGAACACTCTACACGAACAGTGGAGCAGGATTGCTTTCATTCGATCCCGACACGTGGTCTGCAACGAAAATTGGGCACGGTGGAGTTCTTCTCACCTTCGACGCGCTGGGACACGCCTATTACGCGCGAGGTCCGGAACTTCTGCGAACAACGATTCTATCCATCGACCAACCAGGTGAGTGAAACAGTGTCACCGATGACATAAATCACGATTGCGCTCAACTTGAAAACTGATGGATCAGATCGCACAGCCGGATCTTCATCGTAGACGTATGACCGGTCTGAGAACGAATCGGACACTTTTTCCCCGGAAACGGCACAGCCGGCGCAGATTTGGACGAGGGACCGGCATCCAAGGCATACTGGGGGGAGCGGCTCATCGCCTGATACGCATCGATCAGCAATTGCGCCGGTTTGGCCCACCTCAAAATTCCGGAGAAATCCGCATCATTCGCCACGGCGGGATTGCCACGTGCAATGACATCCCGATAGATCCGCTGAAAAGAGGGAGAGAAAGCGACTATCAGCTCTTCAATTCCCTGTTTCTGAATCCTCCTGGAAAGGGCATCTGCCAGGATTTGTTCGGTCTCACGATCTTTCGGAGCAATCAATCGCCCCCAGATATCATCCTGTGCAAGGGGCGTTGTATGACGTTCCAGAAAATGCTCCAGGGCAGCGGCGGAATCGCTGATCGTGGTGTCGCACAGTTCGCAGCGGAAAATGTCGCGCACTTCGCTGGTATACCGTTGCATCCAAAGATCCAGGATGACATCCGGGTCGTCTTCCAGGATAAATGACTGGCTGATATGCGTTCCTCCGTGTGCTTTGGAGCGGTGCGGAGCACGGATCTTCGTGTATTCCGTGTCCCAGAATCCGCATTCCTCATCCGGGCACAAGTAAATCTCTTCAGGCGGATCGGGAATAACATTCTCCCGCTGAGTTACGGCCAGGGCACAACGCTCGGCATGGGTTGCGAGATCTCTCTTCTCTATCCATTGATAGCACTTCCCACACTTGAAGAACTCTCCGAATCCCGCAAGCCACATCAGGAAACCGAATCCCAGCCAATACGCCTCCAGGAATTCCTCCAGGGTTGGTGGACGCCCCTCCGCCCGACGGGTCCGATCCCATTCCCGAAGCGGTGCAATCGCCAGGGGATGCAGCGCATCGACAAAATGAACTCTCTGGTTTCTCTGAAGAGAATACTGTTGTTGCTGGGCGACAATCAAATGACAAATCAAAGCGGAATCCGCTTGCAAAGGCTCGGTCGAATTGGGCATCGATGGATGCGTTCACCTCGGTTGAGAATTCAGGACAAGGTGCCCCGATGGAATCGGCATAATCCGTTCAAAAATCCAGCAGGGGGCTGCTGGCGGTTGCATACAACTTGCGCGGGATTCGTCCGGCAAGATAGGCCTCCCGGCCCGCGATAGCGGCATGTTTCATGGCGCGAGCCATGCGTACCGGATCCTTCGCACCCGCTATACCGGTATTCAATAGAACCGCATCCGCCCCCAATTCCATGGCGCGGGAAACATCCGAAGCCGTTCCCACTCCCGCATCGACAATAATGGGGGTCGTGGCCTGTTCCAGGATGATCCGGATATTGTTCGGATTGAGAATCCCCTGCCCCGAACCGATGGGCGCACCCGCGGGCATCACCACCGTTGCCCCGGCTTCCGCCAGGCGTTTCGCCACCACCGGATCGTCGCTGGTGTACGCCATCACCGTAAATCCTTCTTTCACAAGAACTTGCGTCGCCTCCAGGCTGCCCACCGGGTCCGGCAGAAGCGTGTCACGATCACCCAACACCTCCAGCTTAATCAGGTTCCCAATGCCCATTTCCCGCCCCAGGCGAGCCACACGAATCGCATCTTCTGCGCTATAGCATCCTGCCGTGTTTGGTAAAATGACATATTTCTTCGGATCGACATGATTCATTAGATGGTCTTTGGCATCGAAATCCACCCGACGCAGCGCCACCGTGACCATCTCGGTTCCGGATTCCGCCAGCGCACGTTCCATCAGCTCAAAGGTCTCGTATTTCCCCGTTCCCACAATGAGTCTGGAGTGGAGCGTTATTTCGCCTACTTTCAAAACATCCGCATTCGGCATGATGGATATCCATTTCCTTTCTATCAACCGCCGCCGACAAATTGCAGGATTTCGATTGCGTCGTTCGGCCGCAAGTGAAGCTCGGCAAATCGGTCCTTTTTCACTATTACCCGGTTGATCTCGACCGCAATTCGCTGCGGATGGACATCCAGATGACCCAGAAGGCCCTCCACGGTCAATCCGTCGGGTATCTCCCGTTCTTTGCCGTTCAGTATCACTCTCATGATTCCGGATCTCTGAAATTCATTCTCCATCCGGAATCCACTCGGGTCAACGGAACTTCCGTTCCGGCATTGCATGACGAGTGGACATGAACAGATTTCACCGGGTTTCCGGAAGATTCTTTTGAAGAAGGCACGCCATTGGTTAGACAAAAGATTGTCGCTAAGATATATATTTTGATGAACAGAAAGGGTCCTCTGGAGAAAATGGATCGGGTACGTTCCGCGCTTTTCTTCTCTTTGGCACTGCTCCTGTTACCTTCGTCTGGCCGAGCTGCCGCGCCGACCAACGGGGCGGTATCTCAGTCTGTGACAGCCCTGCAATCTGCCAGTCAGGCCAAATGGACTGTCATCTGGTCCGGGGATTGCGTGCGTCAATTGATCGCCGGGTCCGTCCAGATGTACGGAACCGATGCCGTCGATGCCGGCAGACGATTCCTGGAGGCCCATGGTGGAGTCGTTGGACTGACCGATCCTGCAACCGAAACTCGGCTGCGCTCGGTCAAACAGGGAAAAGCCATAACCCGTTTGGACTACGACCAACTTTACCGAGGGCTTCGTGTGATTGACGGGCGCCTCGTTCTCACAGTGGATGGTGCAGGTTCCGTGCGGAGCCTATGTAGCTCCCTGCAGCCTCTGGTGGGAACAAGCACACGGCGGTCCAGTACGATGATCGCCTCCGAGGAGGCGATCACGGCAGCAATGCAGGGTCTTCGGATCCAGTCAGTTCGCAGTCCGGCTTCCGCCGAACGCGCAATCTGGTCGGCGAACGGAACCCCAAAGGAAATCTGGGAAGTCCGCATCCCGGCTTCCCAACCGCTGGGCGATTTCCGGGTCCTGGTGGATGCCGAAACGGGACACCTGCTTCGAAAATGGGACTTTCTCTGTCACGCAGACGGTGTCGGACTGGTTTTCGATCCGAATCCGATCGTCACCATGAAAGATTTCACTCTATGCGATTTGGGAAACGCTCCGGATGCCGTCCCGCAGGAGGCCTATAAAACCGTGACCCTGAGAGACATCGACTCGTCCGGATACCTTTCCGGGCCGTATGTCAATGTCATCGGAGTCGCCGATCGCGCGTGGGAACCCGAATTGAAATACCTGTATGATCGAAGCGACAGCTGGTTTGAACAGGTGATGGTGTATTACCATATCGACCGGAGCCACCGATATCTCACCAGCCTGGGTTACGATTCCGTGGCGAACTTCCCACTTACGGCAATCGCGAACAATCACCCGGAGGACCAGTCCTTTTACAGCGATTATCTGCGCCGGGTCACGTTCGGGACCGGTGGAGTCGATGACGCCGAAGATGCGGATATTATCCTGCATGAATACGGCCATGTTATTCAGCACGATCAGATCCCCGAATTCGGCTCGATTGACGAATCCATTTGCCTCGGCGAAGGATTCGCCGATTATTGGGCCTTCACAAACGACACTGATGGTACGTTCCATCACGAACTGATCGGAGAGTGGGACGCCACCTCTTATTCGGATACCGATCCACCTTACTTGCGCCGGGTGGATGAGGACCTGCGATATCCCGACGATCTGGTCGGTGAATTCCACGAGGACGGGCGAATCTGGTCCCGATCGCTCTATGGAATCTGGAACTCCCTCGGCAAAACCGTCGCCGATACGCTTGTATTGGAGTCCCATTTTACGTTGGGTCCGGACGCTTCCATGTTTGAGGGAGCACAGGCCATTTACGAAGCCGACCGGATTCTTTATGAGGGTGCGCATCTGGAGGTACTTTTCCGTCTCTTCGACCAGCGCGGACTGGCCGCGACAACCTTGTCGAAAACACATATCAACACACTTGCGGGAGAATCCGTAGTCGTTCCGTATAGTCGGGCCATCCTGGGTGGTTCGGCACAATTTCGATGGGAACAGATTTCCGGTCCATTTCCGTTAAATTTTGTGGTAACCGATGAGTCGCTTTCGTTTACCGCTCCCGAACCGCCCGAAGGAACTCTCATGTCGGATCTGGTCTTCCGCCTGTTCGCGGAGCAGAATGGAAATCCCTTATCCCACAACGACCTCACCGTAACCGTCTTCGGGGATGGCGTGTTGTTCGATGCTCCCGACAATCCTGTTTCGATTCCGGACGACTATGACAAGGGAGTTACCCGGACCGTTTATTTCTCGGGCACCGGACCGGTCTCCCAGATTCTGCTGTATGTGGATGTCGACCATACTTACCGGGGCGATCTGCGAGTCGAATTAACATCCCCGTTGGGAACCCGCTGCACCCTGGTCCCGGCATCCTCCAAACCCGGCAAGGATCTGGAAGTTCTCTTTTATGCAAACAAGACAACGACGGACCTAACTGAAATCCGCTCGTTTCTGGGGGAGGAAGCACACGGGACCTGGAAACTCACAATCACCGACACCGCCGAGGCAGATACGGGAACTCTGCAACGCTGGGCGCTCGGCATCCTGACCACCGATTCCGTGGAACCTTCGCCGTATCCTATCCGATTCCGGAGCGACAATGTGCTGTATCGAGAGCAGTTCGAACACACGCAGCTTGGAGATATCGGCTATCTTGCCTATCCGGGCGGATTCGAAAAGACATCTCCGGCTGGAACCGCTGCCTTGGGCACACCCGGCTGGGCCGATCCTTCGGGCCGCACCGGCGGCAGTCTTGTTCTGAGTGCCGATCCGGGTGAAGTCATCACGGTCATCCTGGACTCGGTAAAGCCCGTCCGGACGGATACGGCGGTCTTTCTTTCCGTCCGAGTCACCAGTTCCGGCCCCGGAGCCACCGTGGTCGCTGCATTAGTCGAACAGACATTCGATGGCAGTATCGGCTATTTTTCACGAATCGACAGTGAGGTCTATCGGGACTCCTGGTCAACTATCTACGCCTATTTTATGCCCCAATCCGGCGGTGTTCTGCCGATTCTTCAAATCGCCAATTGCTCAGGAATCGATAATGTCTCCGTGGCATTCGATGACTTGACCATCTATCCCGTGACAATTACCGATGAGTAATCCGAGGCCCATAGCCGGGATACCCGTGCCGCAACGTTACACTTCTGCCTCCAGCACTACCAGCCAGTCATGAACTTCACCAGGGTGGCGCGGAGCACGCCACGAGCCATCGGCTTCCGGTTTCACTTTGCCGATGGGAATCCCTTCCCCGCGGATCGGATCAAAGAAATATGCGCGATATGATTGCTCCGCTTCGATGCCTCGAATCTTCGGCGGATCCCACATCAGCGGTGAATAGAGAATCCGCAGTTTTCCGGGAATACCCGATGCAATACACGAATACGGCTTGGAAGGATCGTATTCCGGTTCCACCCATTCGGGACGCCGCTCCAGTTTCCACCAGGGAAATATCTTCATGAATTTCTTGCCGATTCCCATCTGCGCCGAACCGGGAAGGCGATACGCTTCCTGCCAGGGCGTGTTGCCCCAGGACCTTCCATGCGGAGAGTTCCCGTAAGGCTGATCGGGCGTACTCATTTGCCAGATCCCATTCGCGCCGTATGTGTGTCCCGCCGAGCCGTTCAATACCGACGCATAAAAACTCATCCGCTCGATATTCTGCCAACATCGCCCCATGATCCCCTCATAGTTCACCTCCCCGACAACCACCGGCATGACTGGTTCGCTTCCATACGACTGAATCACAGACTTTGCGGTATACGGAACCGTATCCAGATCGCTGTGCCCGGTCTGAAGCATGTCGAAATCGAGTAAACTCGGATCTTCCACCATCTCCCGCCCGAAGCGAGTGGGATGAATGGTGATCATATTGTGGAATCCGTCCAGTTCGCGTACGAATCGGGTTACTTCGGTCCAGCCTTTCAGTTGTTCCTGGGCATCCTTCTCCTTGGTCTCCGAGAGATAAAACGGCATAGTTCCCTCACCGGCAATACACCAGGCAACCGGGTAGGCCCCATAGCGCGCAACAAGATACCTCCAGAATCGCTTACACCCGTCCACGCCAATGCGTGGCAGGTAATACCCCCACATCCCGACGATACACGGCATAAATCCCATTTCAACCAAGCCGATAATTTTCCGATCTGCATCGTCGAAATAACCTGGATTAACGGACTCGAAGCCGGATGTAAATGGAAATCCGGCGGGATTCTGTCCCCGTGGATCGTTCTCTTCCATATCGGGATAGGGTCCGGCAACGATTTGAATAACGTTGAATCCCTTTCGTTTTCGGTCTTCGGCCAGGGTCCGGAATCCGTCGGGATAATCCAGCCGCGAACACAGCCCCATCCACCAGGTATCTCCAAGCCAGAAGAACGGCGTGCCGTCTTCATGTTCAAAATGACGTTTGTCTTCCGCTACACGAACGCGCCCATGGTAAAACAAGGGATTCCTTCCCCTGTATTCACATACCGTCATTGTGCCGCGTTGACCGCTCAGGCCCGTATCATTCGCATTCGAGCAGGCTGTCACATATCGGTATTCACCCGGCTTCGATGCCGAAACACGCGCCTTCCAGGTTCGGCCACCCGCCCAGAATGCCGGATGCACGATTGTTTTATCCCCCGGCCCGATCATCTCTATATTGCATTCCACATCGCGATACGGATCTTTATAGTCCTGCGTGGACTGGAATTCTATCTCGACCACTTCATTGCTTACGATGGTTTGCTCCATGTTCTCCTCTCCTGAAACCGGAACACCGGCCAGCAGAAATGTGCTTCCCGTGGCGGAAATTCGCGCAAATTCTCTGCGGGTAATGCGATGGTTCTGCATAGTTGATTCTTTCTTGATCCTCACCCCCTGCCCACCTCTCCGCTGAAATCCGGTGGCAGTACGTATGACATTCTGAATTCAATCCTCTCGATCGGCCTCATTTTCACTCTTGAGTTCTCTACTAACGATCATCAATGCGGATCGCAGTTCCGGAAGGTCCCTCCGAGAAATTTGCCAAACCAATCTCAGGTCAATTCCAAAATACTCATGCACAATGCGATGACACAGCCCGATGATCTTTCTCCAATGAATCTCCGAGTGCTGTAACCGGAAATCCCCTGGAAGACGGCTTGCTGCCTCTCCAATGATTTCGAAGTTTCGAACAACCGCATCGGAGGTCTTGTCGTCCGTCAGAAAGGAACCGAGATCCATGTCTCTGGTGAAACGCTCGATTTTTTCGACCGCTTCCAGGATGTCCTCGATCAAGACAGTCACCGGCCTTCTAAACATACAGCAATTCCCGCTCGATCACCGTCCAGTGATTCGGCTTAACCGCACCTCTCGAGACAACTTCGGTGG
Source organism: Candidatus Omnitrophota bacterium (assembly GCA_029568995.1). Lineage (GTDB taxonomy): Bacteria > Hinthialibacterota > Hinthialibacteria > Hinthialibacterales > JAKPRU01 > JAKPRU01. The sequence goes on from JAKPYU010000272.1 coordinate 26,783, forward strand.
GGATACCTAACGAGGATTCAATGTCTTCCGCCAGAGTGACAAATTCCAGACCGATGCTCGCATCGACCTCAACCAGGATATCCACATCACTGCTCTCTCGCTGGTCCCCTCGCGCAAATGAACCGAACAGCGCAAGAGATTTCAGCCCGAAACGCCTCTCCCAACCGGGCTTCTTCTCGGCAAGAACAGAGAGTATCTCTTCACGTGTTTTCATGGCATCCTCTCCATCGTGCCCCTCTACCGACTTGGGACATCGCTCATACACGGTCGTCCATTGGAATCTCCTGGAATTCCTGCCGGAATCTTCCTCTTCGAATTCTCCCGTTCCAAGATACCGGATGTCAATAGGAATAAAACGATTCTCCTCCCCCCTACACCAACTCCGGGAGCAAGATGCCTCCGCTCCCTTCTCTTTGTAACCTCTTTCGTCGCCATTCCGACGAAAGCCGGAATCCAGACCACTCTCTGACTTACTCCTGAACGCTCCTCGCAGACCTTCCTCTTAAAGCAGCCACCGTCAGACCAATGGCGCAAATCGTGAACATGATCCCATTCGGTGTGCGGCCGGTCCACTCCGCCCAGGGCCACGGATAATGGAAAAACGCAAAGTTCAGGAAGAAATACATCCAGGTGTTCAATAGCAGCACACGACGAGTAAAATCGCGTCCAATCTGTCCCGCCATTCCTTTTTGTGCAAACCAGATAGACACCGCCAGCGCAATCAGCAGCGGAATGATCAGGTAGACAATCCACCCCAGAGTCGGGTCGATGGCAGGCTTCTCATACACCAGCTCCTTGATAGTCTTACCCGCAATGGGGACAAGCGTAACCGGCAGCACCAGGAAATACGGCCACCAGCGGCCACCGACAATGGCGGCCATCGGAATAATCCCCATGACCAGACCAAAGCCGTACAACCGTCCCAGCAGTCGAAACTCCAGAAACTCCGCGCCGACCAGGAACGCAACATGAACGACAAACAGGGTCCATTCCATCCCAGACGGAATCACTTCCTTGTCCGCATCGGCGTATGGCTGAATGCGTTTTCGATTAAGCCAGAGGCCAAGTCCCAGTATGCCGCCCATCGTCGCGCCGAACGTGGTCTCCATCCAGTTCCACCAGTTCATGTGGGGATCGAGCACCGCCCAGAATCCCGTCTTGAATGATTCCACATTCCACACATGGTAAGCCTGAAGAGACTGCCCAAATGGAAATCCGATTGCGCCGCCCAGAATCCCCCAAAGCGCGAGATTGCGAGCCAGGCGGTCCTTGTGGAACCAATGGACATAGGCAATGGCCGCCAGAAGAGCAAACCATAGTCCGCCCCAGCACTCCCGGCGCGGGAGCAGGTCGGCCTTATCCGGCTGCCAGTACCAGTCACCGGAAAAATAGATCGGGGGAAGGATTCTGCGGTCGGGATAGAATGGACTGTTCAAGATATCGATCCCGATGTGATACGCGCCCAGCATGGCAAACATCAACAGCAGCATATCCCGGAAACGATACCGAATACCGCCGAGTCCCATGCCGAAGAACACTCCAGCAAGGCCAATCCAGACCGCGCCTTTGATGGAGAGTCCCAGCATCCCCCACCGGAACGCCGCCCAGTTGCCGACGAGGCCCGGATCATGGGTCAATCCGACCGTCTGCCCGTAGGTCATCGAGCCGCCAAAACAAATCCCGACCGTGCCGATGGCTGCCGCACGTGCTGTCCACAATGCAGGCGCGCCTTTGCAGAACAAATGCGTCAGCACAAGAGTGACCAGCAACCCGGCAATCATCGCGCCGGTTTCATGCCCGTATTGCCCGCGAATGCCCCACCCCATGCCGCCCGCCATGGCCGCAAACAGGACCGGTTCCCACCAGCCGACTTCTCGTTCCGAATGGTTGTTTATCTCGTTGGGCATCATCACACCACCTTGACCTGAGTATGGGAATTCTCTCCACAAGGGAGGTCTGCGTTTTGTCGGACAAAACCTTAATCCCCATCGCAAGGTAAGTCAATCCCGTTTGGACAACGGTCCCGTCTTTGAAATCAATGAGGAACAAGAGAAGAATCAGTTCGCGAAACTCGGCGGGCAGGTCCCGTTGTACAACTTTCCATCCAGAATCAGTCCCTTGGCAACCGAACAATCCCCGCCATACCAGTAGATATCCCCGCCGCTCTTGAGACCGTTCGATGAGGAGTATGTGTTGTTCACCCCGGCCTTTTGAGGCCCCGTGAACGGATTGGATGACGTGATCCCGTCCACCACTCCATTCGGTCCCACAGTAAAGATGTTATACGCCACATTCTTCATTCCACGTTTCCCGGTTCCCGTTTCATAAACCTGTGGCGTCGCATGTTCCGTCTTGTCTTCCAGGCGCTCAAAGGGATCTGTCGGGATGGATGACATATATGCCACGGGCGTCGTCAGCCAGAAGACTCCCGCCTCCGCCCAGCCACGTTCATACGGATGGTCTTCGGATTCGTTCGGATACGCTCCGCCGTTGTCAAGCGCATACATCTCGTTCGCCATGGCAATCGCCTTGATATCGGAATAAGCCTTGGAGACTTTTGCTCGCACACGGGCATTCATGAAATTCGGCACGGCAATCGCCGCCAGAATCCCGATGATCGCCACGACGATGAGTAGTTCGATCAGGGTGAATGCCCGTTTTCGTATTTGTCGGTACATTTTCCTCCTTATCATTGTTTCCCGCCTTCATCTGCATCCTGACGGTCAACAAGATATCTTAGAATCGCGTCCCCGACACGTTGGCCCAGAAGAATGTTCCCTTTGCTGTTGAAGTGCACACCATCGCCAGCATGAACATCCGAAAACGGCTCCATCAAGCCGTAAAGATCATTGACCTCGATCCCGCGATCCTTCGCAAAATCGGTGGCAATTCGGTTGCGTTCCTTGGTTCTTTCCGTTCTCTCCAGGGCTTGAGCGGAAGCGTCGCGAGATTGAATCGGAGTTGTTGTCGCCCAGATCAAGACCGCCCCCTTTGAATACTCTTTCAGCATCGCGAAAAGCGCGGTGAGACTGTCCCGATACTGTTGTTCGGTATATCCCCACCCATGCAGGCCATTGTTGATCTGAATGACCTTGAAGGAATATCGCTTCAGCAAAATCTCAAGTTCCGCAAGATAATCCGGATTTCCCATAAACATGGACGTGGCGTAGCGCGTGCAGTTCGCCTTGTCGGCAAGACGCTTTTCAACTTCGCTATAATATCCCTTGACGATGGAATCCCCCACCAGAAGGACACGAGGCAAATTGTCCTTGTTTGCATTCACAACCCAGATATCCGTCCATTCGATGCGCTCCAGGGTCGGTTCCTCACCGAGAGTGGCATGGTCCATCCCTGCGATGATTATCGCAAACACGAGCAATAAGAACCTCTTCCGCATTGCTTTCCTCTCTGATCCCATCCAACCGTTCAAGTCGGGCATCTGTCCGATTTTGGGAGCATTATAGCACTCCTGGACATTCTTATCCTTCTTATTGTCAAATGCCAATACAAACTCCACAGGACGGGAGGTAGTCCCTGCAATGAGAAAATCCGGCCCATTTTTCGCTCACCATCAATGCCTTCTGATCCTGGTTGCTCTGACCTCGTTCTCTGCCGGATATGCCCAGGAAACCTCGGAGAAGGATTCGATTGCGTTACCCGATGGATTCCGGTTCGAGCGGGATGTCCGGTACGGGACCGAGTCGGAATTACAGCGTTTGGATATTCTGTATCCTGTCGATCCCGCGAAGCGAATTCCGGCAATTGTGATGATTCATGGAGGCGGCTGGTATACCGGCGGCAAAGGTGGCCTCAAAACCCTCCGGATGATGTGCGACTTCGCTAAGGCCGGTTACGCGCCTCTTTCGATTGATTACAGGCTGTCCGACGAAGCGGTTTTCCCTGCTGCGGTTGAAGACTGCAAACGTGCAGTTCGATGGCTGCGTGCGCAAGCGGACCGGTATGGCGTCGATCCCGCGCGGGTGGGTGCGATCGGCGCTTCCGCAGGCGGGCATCTGTCCGCCATGCTTGCAGTGACGACTCCAAGAGATGGTTTCGAAGGAGAGGACAACGAATCGGATCGGTCAAGTGCCGTGCAGGCTTCTGTTCCCATCTGCGCACCTTTCGATCTCCGTGTTCCTTTGACGAAGAATCTGGCAAACCAGGACGATCCCCTGGTGGTTCGTTTTCTTGGAGGCTCACTGGCCCAAAAAGCCGATGCGGCCTATCGGGCATCGCCCATTACCTGCGTTCGTTCTGATCTGCCTCCGATGCTGATCATTCATGGAACAGCGGACAATCGTGTGGATGTCACGCAGTCAATCTCCATGGCCGATGCTCTCCGGGAAACTGGTGCGCCCTGCGAGCTGATCCTCGTGGAAGGGGGCAAACATGGAATGGATATTGTGCGAGACCGTGAGGTCTTTGAGAAAATCCTGGTTTTCTTTGAAAAGCATCTCAAGGCAGATAGGAATCTCACCACGCATGATTCGGGATTGGTGGCCCGATCCGAAGATCTTCGCTGGTGGCGCGATGCAAAACTCGGCCTTTTTGTCCATTGGGGACCTGTCAGCTTAAAAGGTCAGGAAATCAGTTGGTCTCGTGCCGGTCTACGACGGGGGCTTCCGGACCTGCTCCCGGGAACGATTCCCGTATCCGAATACGACCGTCTCTATCTTGACTTTAATCCCGTCCGGTTCGATGCGACAGAATGGGTGAACATCGCCAGAGATGCCGGAATGAAATACATGGTGTTTACAGCAAAACACCATGACGGCTTCTGTATGTTCGACAGCCAACTCACCGATTACAAGATCACCAACTCGCCTTACCACAAGGATATTTGCGCCGAACTGGCTGAAGCGTGCCATGACAACGGATTACACCTGGGTTTCTACTATTCATTACCGGACTGGTATCACCCCGCATTTCGGACCGACCAACACGCGCAATACGTCAAGTACCTGCACGGACAGATCGCGGAACTGTGCAAAAACTACGGTTCTGTCGATCTGATCTGGTTTGACGGAGGAAAGCAGGGTGGCCCCGATGCGTGGGATGCACCACGTCTCATCCAAATGATTCGAGACCTTCAGCCTCGTGTGCTCATCAACAATCGGAGCGGAATCCCTGCGGATTTCGACACGCCGGAACAAGTCATCGGACGCATCGAACCGGACCGGCCCTGGGAATCCTGCATCACGCTGGGCCAGCAGTGGTCCTGGAAACCCAATGACCGAATCAAATCCGCGGAGGATTGCATCAAGTTGCTTGTCCGTTGCGCGGGGGGAGGTGGCAATATGATGCTGAATGTGGGTCCGATGCCGACCGGCGAAATCGAACCTCGACAAGTTCAACAGCTTCGAGAAATCGGCGCCTGGCTGCACCGTTACGGAGAGTCCATCTATGCAACGGAAGGTGGCCCTTTCGCTCCGAGCTATTGGGGCGTGAGTACTTTCAGAGAGAAAAAAATCTATGTGCATATTCTTGGAGGTTGGGAGGCATCATTGAGATTGCCGCCCATTGAACGGACCATCATGTCCGGCAGATTACTCGACAGGGGTGAGGTTAAAGTAGTCCAGTCGGGAGACGGGATCACCATTGATGTTCCTTCCGAATACCGTAAGTCCCCAGTCACAATTGTCGAACTGACACTGGATGGTCTTGCACAAGACATCCCCTATAAGTCTGCCGGGATGGAAACGCCTGTCGGAGCCACAGCGAAGGCTTCAAACGTCCGTCGAAACGAAGAACAATATGCACCCGACATGGCAGTCGATGAGAGTCCGTTGACCCGGTGGGCTACTGACGATGGGATCACCCAGGCATGGCTGGAAATCCATCTGCCTGCTCCCATCACATTCGATGTCATCATGATCGATGAAGCATTCGGTCCACGTATTGAGGAATTCCAAATTCAATCGAGACAGGGAACCGATTGGAAGACCTTTTGTTCAGGGACAAGGATTGACCGCAACTGGGCAAGGAAGTTCCCTCCAGTGACCACACAGGACTTGCGTATGGAAATCTCGAAAGCCGGCGACGGACCCACTATCCGGGATATCCGGTTCCACGTGATCGAACAGTAGGTTTCGATTTCGACTTGCGCAAATGTTCTTGACCTGATCTCGCCTGTCAGGATTAGAAAAAGGAATGCTGCTGGCCGAGCACCCAGAGCATCGTCTCGCTTTTCTCCGTGATGGGATGGGCCTTCCATACATCCCCATTACTGACCAGACCGTTCGATGGATTATACGCTGCGTATGGATCGTGACTGTTGGACCAGTGCATGTCCACATAGTCTTTATCGGGGCCGGACGAGAAAAAAACCCAGAAAGAACCGGCATTGGCGGGATCGTTGGCACATCCGCCATCTCCGTAGTTATAGAAAAGCCCCGGCAGGAAAGGATCCATGGGAATGCCGCCGATATAGGCCACGGGCGTCGTGAGATATTCAAAAATTTGTCCGTTATGCAGGGGGTCGTAGCAACCGCTCGGTAATCCTGCTTGTTCGCAAGTCTTGCCCCAGTATTTGTAGCCGCCGGGGAAATTGCAGTTCGGATCGGGACCGCCGTCGTTCCCGTCGATCATCCACAAGCCGGTGTCCATTTTTCGGATGATATTCTGATCGTGAAGCATGGTAATATCGGCGAAGCATCGAGCGACGTTGGATCGCAGACGGGCGTTCATGAAATTCGGCACGGCAATCGCCGCCAGAATTCCGATGATCGCCACGACGATCAACAATTCGATCAGCGTGAACGCTCTGATCATCCTCATGATCCGCACCTCGATTCTTCCACCCCTTCTCCCGGTTGAAGTCAAACGCAGGAGATGAGACAATTCTATTGTATGAGGAAATGGAATGCAATGTCGAAATCTTTCTGAAAGGACCCTCGCCGTGTATCATTGCCTTCGAATCTTTCTGCAGACACTTGCCATTCTGTCGCTCTTCTGCCTGTCCGCCTTTGCCGTTGATAGTGCCTCACCCGCGCTTGGACTCGAACCGGGGGACCTGCAACTATGTAATGACGATCTGGGGATCATCCTCTGGGGACCGGATCATGCCCCCACTCTGAGCGTTGGGAAAAGCGACATCTGGGACCGTCGCCTCCCGAAAGAATCCAAACCGGTCATGACTCTGCGCCGAATGATCGAACTCGCGATGGACGGGGATAAGTCGATCCTGAACGGGACCGCCTATTACACGGTCTACAATTCCTACGATTTTCCCTGTCCGAAACCGGCAGGCCAGATCATCTTCAATTTAAATTTCATGAAAACCGATCCGGGTGCAAACGAGGCCGGAATTCTCCGGGCAGACCATGGCAAACATGACCTGCAGATCCACGCAATTCGGGGAAACAAGGAAATCCATCTGAAGATATTCGTGAGTTCGGTGCGGAATCTCATTGTCATCGAAGGGTCCGGCACAGGTCTTGAGCGGGGAGATATGTCCGTTCGGCTTTATCGGCATCGGGATACCATCGTTCCGGGAGGAGAACGCCATCCCACATTATCCGGCAAGATCTCCGGAACCGATTTCGAGCAATTACCTTTTCCCCGAGTCGGGGCCGAGAAGAATGTTCTCTGGCTGGCACAGGATTTCGCTGCGGATCTGACTTTCCCAGACGGCTTCGGCTCCATTCTGGCCGCCCGTGTGCAGGGAGTCCAATACACTTCTGAGGTCCGGGCGGAACAGACTGGTTTGGGAACTCCGTTGATTACGGAAAAGGAAGGTCGGTTGTCTCACGGAATCACCAAGCGCTATACGCCAATTAACGAGGCGGCGGGTTCCGCCGTGACCGCCAACCTTGAGGCCATCGATGGACCGTTCCAGATCTACGCCACTGTAACGACGACACAGAACGATCCGTCACCCCTGGATCGGGCCATCCGCGATTTACGATCGGCGGTCAGATCGGGAACCGGGAAACTCCGCGCACAGCATGAAAAACAACTGGAGTCATACGCGGAACGCCCTCATGTGCGCGCCTGGTCCAAAGACGGGCGTCTGAAGATCGACCAAGCCGTGGGCGGCAATCCATATCGCCTGCGCCTGGCAGGGTATTACGGAGACATCCCCCTGTGCTCGGTCGATACCACCAAATTCTGTTTCCAGGATTCCTCTCGGTGGCACGCCGATTTCCATTTCAATGAAATTGAGGCGACCTCGCTTTGCATCCTGCGTCAGTTCGAATCCATGGACCCGTATCTGAACATGATCGCCACTATGCTGCCCATGGCACAGGCCAATGCGCGAGAGGTCTATGAGTGCGCGGGCGCGATGTATCCGTTGGTTCATTACCCGCTCAAGGCTGAGACGGTAATCCATACCCATCTGACATGGGAACAGAGCATGGAGATCACCGCCCTGCTCTTCAAACCGTTCTGGCTGCGCTTTCTGTACACATGGGACCTGGATTATCTGCGCAACCTGGCTTACCCGGTCATGCGCGAGGGCGCTCGTTTTTACACCGATTTTCTGAAAAAAAGTGACGACGGTCTGTATCATGTCTACCCGACCGTCTCGCCGGAACATCGGGGAATTACGGAAGGATTGAAGTACAATCGGGACAGCCAGTCCGGTATTACTCTCATCCGTTACCTTCTCCGTGCTACGGCTAAAGCCTCCGAACTTCTCGACTGCGACCGTGAAGAGGCGGAACGCTGGAGAGAAATCGCCGAGCACTTGCCCCCATACCCCACAGTGGACACACCCGAAGGCCCGATCTTTATCGACGTCGCCGGAGCGCAACCCATGGAATACAACATCGCCGTGCCGTTAAGCGCCGTGTTCTGGGGAGATGACATCGGCCTGGATTCCCCGCCGGAGCAGGTGGAACTGGCGAAACGGACCCTGCGCCTGATCAACGTCTGGGAACCGCATCGAGGGTATCTGATCGGCGTGCGCGCGCGATTGGGGATTTATCGGGAAGAGGATGGAATCAGCGTGCAGCACGTGCTGCAGTCTCACACGGGAGTTATTCGGGTGTTTCCCGCAGTGCCGAACGATTTTGAGGGCGGTTTCGAAAATCTGGGGGCACAGGGAGGATTCATCATCTCCTCGGAGCGAACTCCCTCGGGAGTTCGCTTCGTACAGATCGAATCCCTGGCGGAGAACGATTGTGCCGTCGCAAATCCCTGGCCCGCAAAGTCCGTTCGAGTCACCGATGAGACCGACAATCGGTCATCTCTCTTGAATGAAGATAAGGGAGTCTTGCACTTTCAAAGCGCGAAGAACCATGTCTACCGACTCACCGCAGAATAGCGGAGTGTCGATTACGGATTACGGATTGTGGATTGTGGATTGTGGATTGTGGAATGCGAACTGAAAACGACACAGGCGATCCCCTCTCCCTCCGAGAGAGGGTCAGGGTGAGGGAAATCCAGACCTTGACTCTCACTCCTCCGCCTTCCGTCGCAGGTTCTTGACCGCCTGACGAAGACGGATCTTGTCGATGTCAATCTCCAGGTTCTCTCGTCGATACGGCTGGGCGAAACGCATCAGATTGTGCCGCTTGGCATACCAATCCTGAATTGCAACTGTGCGGCCGGTCATAATACGGCAGACCACTTTCGGAACAAACACATAATTCTCCGGCTGCTCACGGTCCGGTCCCTTTGCGCCGAAAAAACAAATATGGTAGTACCGGTCGGTCTCCTCTTCGAGAATCCCGTTCAGAAGAATTTCCTCGATTTTCATGGACCCGATATGCTTCATTTTCCTGGTCCTTATGATAACAAAAGAGCGCTGCCGTGCAATAATTCATTTCCCTCCCGATCTTCCGATTTCATTCTATACTATCTTCGAAATCCGGATTCGAGAGGTTGTTATGGTTGGTTTTCTCTTTCAGGCAGTAATGCGAAAACAGATGGTGCGTTTTCTCTATCGGGGGATGTACCGCCATGTAACCCCCGTGCGAATCGAGGCCACCGATAATGGCGCGGTGCTGTGCGGCCTGGAACACGGCAGCCCCATCACCCGCCGGTACAATGTAGGCGAGATGATCGGCCTGTCCGTTGTCGACGATCCCAATACACCGGAGGCAAAGCGTCATACGCCTTGGGTGGTCGGCGAAGAGATTGATGCGAAATTAACTTTGGAGGAAAAGCTGCGCAAACACGGATTTCACTGATTCACTCCACGATGGTCAACGCGGAGAGGTTATGCCCCGTTCCTGCCCCGTCTCGCCGATAGGAGAAATATCCTTTCCCGCATAATGTGCAATCCCCGGAAATTTCGATATTTTCCGGGCGTATTCCCTCCGCCAGGGCGATTCGTCGATTGATTTCCTTCAAATTGATGTTCCCGGACCGGTCAAGCCAGTAAGGCTCCCAGCCGGGAAACGACTCCCGAAACTGTGCAATCACTTCCGGCCCCACCTCAAAACAGCAGCAACCGATGCCGGGCCCGATCCAGACCAGAAGATCTCCCGGATCGGTGTTGAAACACTCGTGCATTCTTCGAACCGTCTCCGCAACAATACTTCCCGCCGTCCCCCGCCACCCCGCATGAGCCAGTCCAATTGCATGGTTATGCGGATCGACCAGGAATATCGGAATGCAATCCGCCACAAGAATAGATATCGGAACATTCGTCGTATCCGTCACCATTGCATCCCCATTCCCAACCTGAGAAATATTGGGGAATGCCCCCTTTCCCCGATCCGCTCTTGTCACGCGGAAAACCGTTGCGCTGTGAACCTGGTACACATGCGTGAAATGGGCGGGATTCACTCCGAGCAATTCCCCCGCAAGCGCCCTGGCTTGGCGAACCTGGGATTCCGTACCGGATTTGAAACTGAGATTGTCCGCCGGGTCCGGTTTCCCATCGCGCCAGGATGGAGCCAATACCCCATGGCGAATCCACGAGATTCCCTGAAAAATCCGCGCCTCAACTAGTCGCATAATTCACCCCTTTGTATCGACTCACGAGTAAACTCCATACTCCTGCAACGCTTCCCACATCGCCATGAGATTCTCCGGCGGCACTTCGCCCTGAATGTTGTGGATCGTATTGAACACATACCCGCCCCCCGGCGCAAGCGCCTCCACATTCCGTCTCACATTCTCACGAACCTGCTCCGGCGTCCCGGACGGCAAGATCCCCTGGGTATCCACTCCCCCGCCCCAGAATGTGAACCGGGACCCGAAATCCCGTTTCAGCGCATGTGGCTCCATCTCAGGAACTGTGGTGTGGACGGGATTGAGGATGTCAATCCCCAGCTCATCAAAATCCGGTAGGAACGGACGGATGTTGCCGCAGGAGTGAAACAGGATATAACGATCCTCTCCCGGCGCTTTGGTCTCCTCCAGCTTCCGGCGCAGGAAACCGAACAATTTTAATTCCTTCGGCTTCACCAATTCCCGGTATTTCTCTGGGGAAATCAGTTGAGATTCCTGCGTTCCGAAATCATCGGCTTCATGGACAATGTCGATCACATCCCCCAAGGCATCCAGCGCCATTTCCCAGAATCGGATTTTCAAATCCAGGATTTTCTCCATGACCGCTTCGGCAACCTTTGGCGCGATAAGAATATCGCACAGAAAGTTCTCCATGCCCCGCACACGCTCGCCCATCTCGACCAGGCCCGCACAAAACCCTTTCAGGATCACAACCTTCCCTTCCCGGCGAAACTGCATGGCTCGTTCACGCAAGCCTTCCAGCCGCTCCGGCAGGTCCGACTTGGGCCAGGAATGATTCTGCACCGCCTCCACAGTGGTTTCGGCATCGTCAATCGGGCTTTTCACAAGCGAATACCAATGACCCCCGTCTTTGGGAAACTCCAACACAAGCCCCCAGTCATCCACATATCTCCAGCGGTCGCCGACATCCTCACTCGTAATATTCCAATTACTGCCCGTCAGGGGAAACAGCCCGCGCGTGTCGATTTCAAGCCGCTTGAAAATGTCCTCATCGGGAATCACGATCTGCTGCACCACGTCCGAGAATCTCGGCCGCACTTCCGGCAAATCCAGGTATGCCCGAAGGTTTCGATACGCCCGAACATGAATCCCGCTCACATTGGTTCCAGCCATATCAAACGGGACTTTATCCGGTTCCCGGTGACGAAGCGTTGTCAGGACTCGCTCACGTGAATTCATTCGTTCTCCACCTCGCGGAAATTCGTTCTAACCCCATCCGAACAGGAGCGGAATTCCGTCATTGCGAGCGAAGCGTGGCAATCTCATCGTTGGAGGGTGCAAGCCTGAGATCGCCACGTTTTGGCTCCTTCGTAGACTCAGGACCCGAAACTCGCGATGACGTAACAAGGACCGCACTTTCTTCACCCCAATCACCGGCCCCGCCGGAGGGAGGCTCGCGATGACACAACGAAGAGAAACATCCTGCAAGACGGTCTCAACGACAGGACTCTATGATTATCGCATTTCGCGCCTCAGGCAACCGGTCACCACTATTGACCGGACCCGGTTTTGTCGCCACGATTTTCTTCTCCATAGCGAGACTGCCGAAACGAGGGATTTCTTATGGCAAAACGAACGATCACTCCACGATCCGAGGATTACTCCCAGTGGTATGTCGATGTGGTTCTGCAAGCGCAAATGGCCGATTACGCGCCGGTGAAGGGCTGCATGGTCATCCGTCCGAATGGATACGCAATCTGGGAGAAAATGCAGGCCGCACTCGATGGCATGTTCAAAGAGACTGGCCACCAGAACGCCTATTTTCCTCTATTGATCCCGGAGAGTTTCCTGCACAAAGAAGCGGAACACGTGGAGGGATTCTCCCCGGAGTGCGCCGTGGTCACTCACGGCGGCGGCAAGCCGCTGGAGGAACCGCTGGTCATCCGTCCCACATCGGAGACCATCATCTGGGCGATGTACAAGAAGTGGATCGACTCTCATCGCGATTTGCCCCTGCTCTATAACCAGTGGGCCAACGTCGTTCGCTGGGAAATGCGCACCCGCCTGTTCCTGCGCACCACGGAATTCCTCTGGCAGGAGGGACACACCGCTCATGCAACCGATGAGGAGGCGGAAGAAGAAACCCTGCGGATGCTCGGCGTCTATCGGAAATTCGCCGAGGAATACATGGCCATGCCTGTGATCTGCGGCCGCAAAACCGAGAAAGAAAAATTCGCCGGGGCCGTGCGGACTTACTGTATCGAGGCCATGATGCAGGATGGCCGCGCCTTGCAGGCCGGAACTTCCCACAATCTCGGCCAGAACTTCGCCAAGGCCTTTGATGTAACCTTCCAGGACGAACAGGGCCAACGCCAGTATGTCTACGCCACCAGTTGGGGAGTCTCCACCCGGCTGATCGGCGGAGTGATTATGACTCATAGCGATGATGACGGCCTCGTGGTTCCGCCCCGTCTGGCCCCGCTGCCCGTGGTCATCGTTCCGATATGGCCGAAAGAGGAACTGCGACCGACAGTCCTCGAAGGAATCGAGAGAATCACACGGGATTGGCGTGATCTGAAATTCCATGTCGATGCCCGCGAGGGATACAAACCGGGATTCAAGTACAACGAGTGGGAGGTTCGCGGCGTTCCCATTCGCGTGGAAGTCGGTCCCCGTGACCTCGAAAAGGAACAGGTCGTGTTTGTCCGCCGGGACAACGGTGAAAAGGTCTTTGTACCGGCATCCGAGGCGCGGGCAAGAATCGACGAGGTTTTGAATTCCATGCAGACAGGTCTTTTTGAGAACGCCCGGAAACGCATGGAAGATCGCACAGTCGGCATTGATGATTACGAAGAGATGAAACGGATGAACGAGGAGAACAGCGGTTTCTTCTGGGCACACTGGTGCGGCGAGCGTGCCTGCGAGGACCGCTTGCAGGAAGAAACCAAGGCCACCATTCGATGCCTCCCGTTCGACCGACCGAAAGAGCCGGGGAAATGCCTCCTGTGCGGAAACCCCTCGCCCGAACGGGTCCTTATGGCAAAAGCGTATTGATAGGAGCGGGGGCGTCTCGCCCCCGACATGACTATGAAGCTAGGTATTCTCACCGATTTCTCCGAAGAACGGATTCGCCTGGCGGGAACGGTCGGATTCGACTGTGTCAGCATCCTGGCCGACCCCCGCAACAAGGCGGGAAAACTCATTGCCACGCAAGGAGGCCGTCAAAAAATTCTGGAAACCTGCCAAAAATACAATGTGGAGATCCGTGCGATCACCGCATATCGTCTGTATATAGATCCCAACCCAAAAGTGCGCCGAGATGCGGCAGCCTGGTTTCGAACCGTGGTGAAAGCAGCCTGCGAAATGGGAGTATCCGTCATCCCCGCACTGACCGGACGCGATCCGTCAAAGTCCATCGAAGAAAGCATTCCGCAGTTCCAGAAAATCTGGACGCCGTTGGCCCAATTCGCAGAGGATCATGGGGTCAAAGTCGCTTTCGAAAATTGGCCCGGTGGCTGGGATATCAACCATGGCATCAACATCGCCGTTTGCCCAAAGGCCTGGCGACTCATGTTCGACGCGGTTCCGAGTAAGGCGCTCGGACTGGAATTCGACCCGTCACACCTCTATTGGCAGCAGATTGACTTTGTTCGCGCTGTCCATGAATTCGGATCGCGCATTTACCACGTGCATCTGAAAGACACGGAGATCCTGAAGGACAATCTGTACGAGACAGGAATCACACGTGGGTCCTTTCGATTCCGAATCCCCGGATGGGGAGAGATCGACTGGCCTGCTTTCTTCACTGCGCTTGTGGAAATCCGGTATCGGGGCGGGATGGTGATCGAGCACGAAGATCCGGTTTTCAGCGGCAAGGACTTCGACGAAGGATTTCGGCTGGGATACCGGTTTCTTAAGCCGCTGATCCCGCAGTTGGTTTGAGGGGATAACAAATGGAGGTCGGAAGATCGGTCCGACAACGTCGACCTTACCTGACCGCCGCACCTTCCCAGATGTCACTCAGCATTCTCAGCATTTCACGAGACCGATTCAGAATCACATCAACCGCTTCACGCTGGTCCGGGGTCATCGCCCCGTAATCTCCGGCCTGAAGGGCTTCCGCATATCCGATGACCACAGTCAGCGGAGTCTTGAGACTATGAACTTCCTGGTCGTTTAGAGACATTTTCCACCCAACTTCTTTCAATTCAGAATTGCATCAACATTCATTATACTCCCAAACAGATCTGCTATGCAAATCCATTTTCAGGCTTTGCAGGAGCGAAAACTGCCTGGGAATCCATATTGCGGGCCATCTCCCCGGACACAAGGGGAAGGGTAAACTGAACAGCCGTTCCCCGACCGGTCCCTCTGCTTTCAATCCAGATACGACCTCCCATCAACTTGACCAGCTGTTTGCAGATCGCCAAGCCCAATCCGGTGCCCCCGTGTGAGCGTGTTGATAACCCATCCACTTGCCGAAACGCCTCAAAAACCAGGTCCTGCATGTCCTTGGGAATTCCGATTCCGGTGTCCCGCACTTCGACCTGCACATAGCCCGGTTCCTGCTCGTAGACCGCCCGAACCATGATGTGGCCTTCCGGCGTAAACTTGATGGCATTCGATACCAGGTTCAGCAGAACTCGAATCACTTTCTCCCGGTCCCCGTAAATGGGGGGTCTCTCCGGCGAGATCTTCTCAAACTCCAACAGAAGCCCTTTTTCCCGCGCCTGCACATGACTGATGGAGCGAACCTCCGAAAACACTTCATCAAGCGAGACCGACTGGAGATGAACCGGCACTTCCGAAGATTCCAACTTGGCGATGTCCAGTATGTCATTGATCAGTCCCAGAAGATGTCGGGAACTTCGGTGGATACTCCCCAGGAATTCCATGGCCTCGTCCCGTGGCAAAACCGGTTCCTCCAGAAGAAGGGTCGTAAATCCGAGAATCGAATTCAGCGGGGTTCGAAGTTCATGCGATGTATTCGCCAGGAATTCATCCTTGACCTTGGCAAGCCGTTCCAACCGTTCGTTTAACAGGGTCAATTCCTGGTTATCCTGCAGGATCCGTTCCTCCAGAAGACGGCGCTCTGTGATATTCCGCATGACACCAAGAAGTCCCGTGGAACTGTCCTGCAACTGGAGCGGTTTTTCAGTAACCTCAAACAGAACACGCCGCTGCTGAAAATCATAAATCTCCAGCAGGTACGGTTTGCCGTCCCGCAACTCGGAAGATTGTCCCTGTTTCTCGGTCAGGATCTTGTTGAGCGGATTATCGGTGAGATATTTCTGCCGGTTCACCGCAAATTCCTCGATCCCATATCCAAGCGTTTCTTCAAAAGACTTGTTGCAATACAGGTAAGCCCCTCGGTTATCTGCCATGTAGACGATATCGTTGATCTCTCCAACGCTCTCCAGCAAGAACCGATATCGCTGCTCCCGATCGGCCAGTTCATTGAACATCCGCCTGCGTTCCGTCAGATCTCGAAGCATGAACAAGACATGCGTATGCCCCTTGTGTGTAAGGACTTTCCCACGCATTTCCGCCCACACGACACGTCCGGTCAATGAGATCAACTGGACTTCTTCGACCACGGTTTCCCCCTGCTGGCTTCTCCGAAGGAGATGGTCGAACTTGCTCCGACTTTCGAGGCCGACCAGATCCCTCAGACAGTGACGGCTGATATCTTCCGATGCAATGTCCAGCATAAGACAAACGGTGCGGTTACCGGAAATCATCTTCCCATCCTGCAGCGACACAAGCGCCACAGCATATTCCGCCTCCTCGCACGGCTGGCTCCCCGGTTCTTCCAGCGAGGAATAGACCGAGAAGAGACGCATGTTCGATAGGGCCGGTCCCAGGTGCTGTGCAAGCAGGAGCAGCACCCTCTCATGCTCACTCTGAAATGCATGAGACTTCCTGGCAAACAAGGCCAGGACTCCCACAAACCTCTTGTTGTCCCGCAAGGGCACGGCGACACAAGAGTTGACCCGGGCCATTTCCAACACCATCCGCTCCGCCGGGTCCAATACCTCCAAACTCTCCGCAACCCATTTGATATCCCCCTGCAGCGCCCGAATCAGCAGGCTGGTTGGCGACGAGGACACCGGCAACAGGTCCAAGTGAGGTACGGTCTCCGTGGATACATAGAGATGAAGTGTCTCATCCAGCTCGTCCCGCGCAAAAAGGATCGCCTCGTCATGAGGGACCATGATGCGAAGATGCCCGGAAAGCTCCCGCAAACCCCTCCGCATATCCAGGCTGGATCGGAAAGAACCAACCCAGAAAGCCAACTGTGTCTCTTCTTCACTCCGACGATAAATGCTGACACGCC
>JAKPYU010000283.1 GCA_029568995.1 Candidatus Omnitrophota bacterium
GTTTTCAGAATCGCTTGGATGCGCTCCACGGTTTCGGGGGAGAAATACTGCTCTCCGGTTTCTTTACAGACCCGCGCGGGGACATGTTCGATCAGAAAGAACTTCCCGTCATGTTCAAGCGTGTAGGTTACTTCAGTCTGAATCATCGTCTCATTCATTTCCGTTTACCTCTTCCTGTTCTTCATGTCGATCCAGAGGTCGAGATCGGGTTCGTACAGCGTAATGATCTTCAACAGCGGGCGACTCGGATAACTGCATTGGATGTGCAATGGCCGTCGGTGTTTCGTACACCCCAGGATCAGGCAACTTGGACCGTACTTATCGTTCGGATAGTCCTCTATCAGCTCGCTTTGTCCTGAGAGAGCCTGCTCCACCTTGGCAACGCTGATATTTCGCAGGATGCTTTGATCTACGGCATGTCTGGAGAACTCATATTGCCGCCGCTGTATTTTCTCTTTGATTTCGTCAAGCATTCCCATTGATATAGGATATTCCCGCGATCATGGCGCGTCAAATCTCTTGTGCTGCAAATCAGGCATCACTTCTCTCCTGGCTGAGTTGTTCCCGATCAACGCCGGGAGACAGACATATCCTGGACTTCAGTGCCTATCTTCAATAAATTCAATCCCTTCCCCCACGCAAATCATTGAATCTCCTCAGTCCAACCCCCTTCCCGAAGGGCCGCCCATTGGACACCATCCCATCCTCCATCCCCGCAAATCCTATTCCGGCGGGAGTGGATTATCAATCAGAAAATGCCAGACTTCCTCAGTCCAGGCAAGACGCACCAGTCTGCCCCCCTTCCGGCGACATTCTCCCACATCCAGCGCACCGGCACCGTACCCGTTCCCAATCACCGCACCGATACATGAAACGCAGACGCCGTTAGAAATCCCAGGTTAGTTGTCTGGCCGGGAATTACGCGTATGGAGGAAAGCACACCGTACACCCTGGCTCCGGCCTCACGCGGATCGCGTACGTAGAAAATTAAACTGTGTTTCCCCGCCGGAATCTCTTCGAGTACAAATTCATTGGGCGCAGAAGGAGAATACTGCCCATGACCGAGTACCTCGATCAATACAAAAGTGGTCCCTTGGGGCATTTCGATGGAACCGACAATCCGGCCCGTTGCCTGGAGCGGTTCCAATACCGCATTGACAAATTGGATTTCCTGTGTTTCCGGTGTCATCGCAACAGCCCCATCCCACGGCTGGTAGTTTTCCGATGAGAAATGAATGTAATACACGCCCGCCTCGTGGAATGTCAATTGATACGTTCCATCGGGCGTATTGAGATTCTGCTCGGTAACATACGTACCGGCGTTCGGATCTTTCAGTTGCCCTTCGACAGCAAGGACATACCGCGAAATCGGCTTGCCCGTGTCGCGATCCGCCACGGTCCCCATTACGGTCCAGGCCTGTTTCTGCAAGACTACATCGGCAGCGGTTTGCCCGGTAGGAACATCATACAGCGCCCCATACATCGGCGGCTTGGATTCCAGGCGGAACAGCAGATCGTAGGTTCCCGATTTCAATCCGGAAATGTAGTAGACACCGGCATCGTTAGTCGATCCGGAGTATCTCTGTCCGTCCACAGAAATCGCATTAACCGAAACGCCGGGGACGCCGCGTCCCTGGCTGTCCAGCGCCCGTCCCTGGATAAATCCGCCTTCGTCTAATATGACAATGATCGGTTCGATATTCGTGGAATCGACCAGGATATCCTGACGTTTGGTCGCGTAGCCGTCCATTTCGACGACCAGGGTGTGCGATCCGTTTACCGCCGAGTATCTCTGAGAAACCACAGAAACCTTCTCAAAGGCAAAGCCGCCCATTTGATCGGTAGCCTGTTCCGAACTTGTATTCTGAAAGAGGTCGATCAGCGTCACCCGCGCCCCCGAAGCCACTTGTTGACCGATCAGGACATGCCCGGTAACCGTCGCGCTGCCGGTGAGAGTAATGTTAATGTTTTCGATTACCCGCGTGTTCGGATCCAATGAAAACGGCTCACTCAGCCCGGAACCGTACTGGGAATGAGAGGCGAACATCCGCGCCTGCATCCCGCCGGCTCCACCGGACGACGGTACGGCACGCAGCTCATAGCCTCCATCGGACACAGTATTCGTATCCAATCGCCCTTGTGCCCCGACACCGGAAGAGGATCCCCCGGGTTGATCCGCCAGGGTCACCATCGCTCCGGGGACTCCGTTCCCATCCGGGCCGATGACACGACCGGAGACGATCAATCCCGGACCGGCCAGAAAAACGACATTCTCTACATTCTTGTCAAATACTCGAACGGTCTTGTGGTCCTCCGTTGCGGGAATCGCCACGCCCAAATCCTGGTTCTCACCTGCATCGGCGGAGATCAGGTACACACCGATATCCAGCTCGTCGAAACGAAAAGATCCGCCGGATGAGGTAGTCGTGCGCAGGGGTTCGGCGGTAGATTCGTCCTGTTTCTGGGCGATCAGGGCGAACTCGGCAACTCCCTGCCCCGTGTCCGCCATGACCACGGAACCGGAGATCGACAGACTGGGACGCTGCAAACGCAGCATCACCAGTTCGGGATAAGGCGCATCAATCACAGCCGACCCGCCGCCGGTATCGGTCAGTCCCTCGCAGGTGGCGGTGATATGGATTTGCGCATTCGGCACGTTTTCGGTATCAAAACTCCCGCTGATATCCGTTTCCAGCGAGAGTATCCAGACCCCGGTCTGGGCCTCCAGGCGAACCGAGGCATAGCTGACCGGCTTCCCGTTCTGGTCCGTAACCCGGCCTGCCAAATGACCATCCTCAACAAGAATGACGCTGAGACTCTTGGTACCGACAGGCACGGCGTTCTTAGTGACCGTTTGGTGACCCGCAAGCGAGAAAACAATATCCACTTTCGGTTCCCGAAGTCCGCTGAGTGTAAACCGCCCTGCGCTATCCGAGGTGGTGTTCCATTCCCCGGCAACAACGGCGACACCGGCCAGCGGCAATCGTTTTCCCGAATACACCGCGCCGGAAACGGTGTCGCCAGTCGGTGGATGCGCCGTGTCGGAAGTTTCCCGTGCAGTTGGTTGGGCTGAGGAGACAGTATCCGTACCGGAAGCGATGGACGATCCTTCGACGCTCCCCGTCAAATCACTCTGAGGTGTCGTTTCTTGTACTGTGCTTGCGGCAATATCGAGACCTGACTCAAGCGGGTTTCCACCCAGACCTTGGGGGATTTCGGCGGTCTGGGTGATCTCGACCCGCGTCGGCTCCAG
The DNA here is from genome assembly GCA_029568995.1 of Candidatus Omnitrophota bacterium. Taxonomy (GTDB): domain Bacteria; phylum Hinthialibacterota; class Hinthialibacteria; order Hinthialibacterales; family JAKPRU01; genus JAKPRU01. The sequence goes on from JAKPYU010000283.1 coordinate 3,254, forward strand.
GACAGGTGTTGCCATCCCAGTCTGTTCCGGCATTTCGGTCGGAGGCGGCAGAAACAGCAGCAGGGCGACCATTGCCAAAGCAGCAAGAACCACCAGGATGGGCAACCAGAAAGAAAATCGCATTGTCAGCCTCCATGCTCAACCCACATCGTCGATTGGGACTTATTTTGCCGGCCCGATCCAGCGGTCGATCCAGGCCATGGCGCGGTCACGGCTTTCCGGGATGAAATTGTGATCGCCGGGAAAGAGAAACGCATCGAACGCATCCGGGGCATCCAGTAGCGCATACACCTCCCGGACATGTTCCGCCACTTCCCGCACGGAATCGCCGTTCGGGAAGATTTTATCATCAAGGGCAATAGTCACCAGCATGGGCCTGGGCGCGGACAATGCCAGCACATGGTGAAAATCGAACGGCAAATCGTTCACGCGGTCTTTATAGAAGCCGATCTCCGGAATCAGGGCGGTCAGATGCGACCAGCGCTCCGGCGTGGGGTCGCTTCGCAAGGCCGTAAATCCACAGCTGGCAACTCCGACCCGGATGCGCTCATCAAAGGCCTGGGAAAAGATGGTCCCATAAGCCCCGTGGGAATGACCGATACTCCCGATTCGACCGGAATCGACGAACGGCAGCGTTTCCAGATAATCAATCGCCCGACCGATGTCCCAGACCTGCTTGCCCATGATCGACCAGTTTGGATGCTCTTTGAAAAACGGCACGGCCTCGCCGTAATGCCCGGACCCTTTCACCTTCCGATCTCCGAAACAGATGCAATCGGGAGCCAAGGTGACATAGCCTCTTTGAACCAGCTCCTTGGCAAAAGCCAGTTCCGGTTTCCCCCAGATCCCGGCGGGTTCCTCTTTTCCCGGATAAACTGTCTGGTGCTGACAGATCACTGCCGGGCGCGGGGAGGTGATCCCCAAGGGGATAAACAGGTACGCCGGGATCAGCTCCCCCGGTTCACCGGTGTAAAGCACCAGCTGACGAACATGGTCGGAAGACTGTTCCGAATGGATGACAGTGCCTTGCACGGCGGGAACCTCGGCAGGCGGCTCACCGAGGAATTGCCCGACGGTCCTCGCGATATCCGCTCGCCGGGAGGCCCAGTCCATTGCCTGGATTCCGTCGACCAGACCGACCAACTCTTTCTTGCCCGCCTGCGGCTGATCGCCTACGGCAGAGGGTGTCGGATGATCCGTGATTGACTTCCAGGTTTCAAAGGTATATTGAAGATCGGGATTCATTTCGTCACCAGAAACCGAAAATGTGAAGAGCAAGGTCAGTCCGGACAAAAGAAAACGAGAGAATCTCATTGCGGGTTTCCTCACTGATTCGTTTTCTTGGATTCTAGCAGATTGAAGGCAGGCTGTGAGCGGACTCGGCTCCCGATTTTTCATCCGCCGGTTTCACGAGGATCGCATGTCTCTCCGGTGCAGAATCGGACATCGTCATAATAAGCCACCACTCTCGTCTCCGTGTTGTCGGAATCTGTCATGATCCCAATTCCATCGGTTTTTGCCGGTCCCCCCGGGAAAAAACGATTATAGTATTCCAGGACATTCACCTCGGCATCCACCCATCGCCCGACATTGGCGTCGCCGCTCTCAACCACTACGATGACATTCCTGACTTTGGCATCCTGGTTGAAAAGGGTCTCACCCGGTTCGTCGGCGCTCGACCAGACGAAATTAAGAGCGGCTTTGGGAATCGGCACACCGGTGACAGAACGGGCTAGTTCCTGCGCGACAGAGCGAATGGGATTAAATCCCTCTTTGGGCCGCACTGCCACGTAGATTCTGGCTGGGAAATCTCCGCTATCGTCTCCTTCTCCCTCCGCACCATCAGTAATCTCCTCGACTTTCCATCGCCATCGGAGAACGGGATACTGATGCAGATCCACAATGAATCTTTTCGCAATGAGCGATCCCCCACAGTCGGATTCCGCCCGGAGCACATAACCATCCGACAGGGCATTCGTTTCATTCCCTTCCACAGTCGCATCAGGGATTACACGGTACTCGGTCGCATGTCTGGATTTCTTGAACTGATATTCCGTCCATCCTTCGGGGATTGAGTCGGACGGGGAAAGGCCAAAATCATCCACCAGCAGATAATTCTCCTCTCCCTTGTTCGCCTTCACAGAGGGAGAACTCATTGGAAATACAAGAAACGAAATGAGGAGGAGCAAGAAATTGCCGCGAAACGTCAAGAACGGCCACCTCCATGGGCGAGAATATCGGAATACTCCAACTGGGTGAGAGAGCCTCGGCAGGATCGAATCAACGGCAAGAACCAGTCACACCAAGAAAGACACTCGACAGGGAAAGATCCGACCTGTCTATAAACAGAAATCAGGGGCCTGGCCAAGCCAAGCCCCTGATCTATGAGAAATCTATCCAATTTCAGGGCCGTTCACACCGTCACTTTCCCAGACCGGGATACTGATTGACGGAGAGATCGACACCCGCGGTACCCCACAAGAGCCGAACCGCTTCGAGCTGTTCCATCGTCGGCAGGAACCGACTGGCACGACCGAACGTATGAAGCGCACCGGTCCGGTCGAGAGCAATGATTCCAAAGGTTCCTTCGGTGGGAACCACCTCAAACGCCTGAAGAACCAAAGGCGTGCTCAGCGGGAACAGCAGGCGGGCATAATCGCCATCTGGCAAATCGACCGGCGGGAGGGCATTCGAGCCTTCCACCTTCGCCAGATAGAACTCGCCAACACCGTTCGCCAGGACCGCACCCAGCAAATCTCCGGCCTGGCTCAGCACGAGGTCCATCTCGATGAACGTTCCCTTGTTTCGAAGTTCCCTGGTCGGAGTCAGTTTCGGCACATTGCCGATTGCAACAATCCGGCCCGTAGAGGTCAGGATGTACCCCTTCAACCGACCGGCCACTCCGCCACCCGGAAGCAGTTCCAGGTCGACCGCCGTCTCCGGCGAAGCGAGGAACGGTTTCACTTCCGCACCGTTCGCCACAACATTGCGCGGCGTTCCGCTGACGGAAATCACGCGGCCCAGTTGACTGAGCGCGAAGTATCCGTTCATCACATCATTGATCTCGATATCCACAAATGGAACCTGGCTGGCCCGACCAAGGACGTCACGGACCAAGTCAGGAAATACATTTCGGACAATCTTCTGACCGGGAGCGGTGTCTTCCACAAACTGATATGAGATGGTCTTGCCCTGGTCGGTCAACGTAATCAGGTAGCCCGGAGTGACAAGTCCTCGGCTATTGACGACATTCGCGATGTCAAAAGCGGTGTATCCGGAAACACGAGGCAGATTCGGTCCGGCCGGATGTGGCAGCGGATCGTCCAGATACCCGTTGTTGTCGACATCGACGAAGCCCTTGATGTTGCCCAGTGCAGCGATATCACCCCATGCACTGAATGCCATGATGGACTGGCCCGGATCCATTCTCGGGATCGGGGTAGGCGTAACCGTCGGTGTCACGGTTGGAGTTCCAACCGGGGTTGGGGTAGCCACCGGGGTCGCAGTTGGCGTTGATGTGGGGATCGGCGTTGCGGTTGGGGTCTCCGTCGGTCTGAGCGTCGGTGTACTGGTTGGAACCGGTGTCGCCGTTCGAGTCGGTGTAGAAGTCGGTGTAGAAGTCGGTGCAGAAGTCGGTGTCTCCGTCGGAACGGCCGTTGGAGTCTCTGTCGGAGTCGCCGGCGCAGGCAGAATGGTAATTGAACCGGAGATCGTTTCCGCCGAAGCCAGATCGTCGGTTACAACCATAAATTCCAGCGGAACAACTCCTGCGGTTGCGTTCGGTTCGATGTTGAACAGGACCTGAGCAATCTCACCATTTCCGGAGATCGCGGGAGCGGTTCCCGCAATTCCGACAACACGCAGAACACCTGAGAAATCGGCCGAACTGACCGCATACCAGTTCTGGGTCAGAGAACCACGAACAATTCGAACAAACTTCAAGTTGAACCCATCATAAGTCAAATCAAAGCCAAAGGCATCCGTTGAAGGCATCTCTTCGCCGGTAATCGTAACAACCACCGTATCACCGGGTTGCCCTTCGACTTGTCCCGCGCGCAGCTTGGGAGTCACCGGAATCGGGGTGGCCGTGGGAGATTCTGTGGGCCGTGGGGTTGCCGTGGGTGACTCTGTAGGACGGGGGGTCGCCGTCGGAACCGGCGTGGCCGTAGGCGTTTCCGTCGGAACTGGCGTGGCCGTGGGCGTTTCCGTCGGTCGCAGGGTCGCGGTCGGGACAGGTGTTGCCGTCGGGGTCTCGGGAATGGCCGTCGGGGTCTCTGTGGGAGTCTCGGGAACAGCCGTCGGAGTCTCCGTGGGAGTCTCGGGGATGGCCGTGGGAGTCTCCTGAGCGTACGTCTCCATCGTCATGAAGGAGAGGCATAGCCCGATAAAAAGGATCCCAACGATCCTGAGAGTTCTCGCTGGAATGGAATAGGTCGTCGAGGTCATCGATGATCCCCTTTCGCTTGCATTCATTCCGCCGGTTTTGGCCTTTCTCGTTGCGTACTTCGTATTCATCATCGCGAGTCGATCTTTCAAACCGATTGAACAGAACAACGGACATCCCTTAGCCAGGAAGGGACATCCGTCATTCTTGATTACGTCATTTCATCGTCCGAATCGGCACTCACTGCTCTGCCATACATCCTTTGTCGCTGGTCTTCCAAGTCTACTTTTTCAAAATGGTTGCTTGAAGCAGGAAGACATTCTGTGCGTCTTGTGCCGTGACCTCTCCATCACCGGTGAGGTCGGCGAGAGCGCGTTGTTCGGTGGTAGCGGGTTGTCCGTTGACGGTTCCATATAGAATCAATTCAATAATGAGATCCGCATCCGCCGGGGAGAGCACGCCATCACCATTGAGATCGCCGGGCTTTGCGGGCTGCGGAGTCACCGTCGGTGTCGCGGTGGGAGTCTCCGGCACGGCGGTTGGGCTTTCGGTCGGTCTTGGCGTCGCGGTCGGAACAGGCGTATTCGTCGGCCTTGGTGTTGCGGTCGGCGTTTCCGTCGGTCTCGGCGTCGCAGTCGGAGACTCGGTCGGTCTCGGAGTATTAGTCGGGACGGGGGTCGCGGTGGGAGTCTCCGGCACCACCGTCGGGGTTTCCGTGGGGGTTTCCGGCACCGCTGTCGGGGTTTCCTGTTGCGCAGAAACCGCAACCGGAACCATTATCACCAGCAGGCCAACCCAGAAAAGATAGGCAACGCGCGGAGTCGTGGATGTCCGAAGCATGCCAAGTTCTCCTTTCGACGAATCATCAGACAAAGAATAATAGGTTCTTCTTCAAGTGCCCAGAAATAATACCCGGCACAGAGACCCACTAACTATAGTGAAAAACTGCCAAGTGTCAAGCGTTTTCACCCACACAAAATGCATCTTCTTGCATCTTATTTCACACAATTTTGGCTGCGAAGCCCTGCTGAAGAAATTTCAGGCTCCTTCAAAATATAGAGATCATCTCATAACCTATTGATTATTCTGCAATTATGAGAAATAATTCCTGATTTTGACATAAAAATGAAAATCAGAACGTCTTGACATTCGGAAATTTGTATGTTTATCATCAGCCGTTCAAGCGATGGGCATTGCTCCATTTTTCCTCTGCGGAGCATGAAGAACAAACTGCCGTTCATCGGGTTGAGTTTCTAAGTATTTGAATTTGCTGGTCTTAGATCGACGCTAGCATTGTGGTTCGATATTTGCTTATGAAAAAACTGAGGTACGACACGTTGAGGGCGGAGGAGCGTGAATCGACCCATGAATGAAAAAAAAGCGCGCCTGAACCGCCAGGAAGGGATTCCCACCCGCAATCACGGGCTTTTAAAGGACCCAAAAGCCGCTGATATTTTCCGACAACATTTTTCCGAATTTCATCTCAGAACCTCTTTCCGCTGGTTCAGGCAACTGTTTTGCCTGATTTTCAGTTGCCTGTTTGTCGCTCTGGTGGAAAAAGTCCTGCCTTTTTGCCGGAGCCAATATAATCGGATCTTTCCCAACCGGAATTGGTCCATGCTCCGGTTCCTCCAACCGATTACGGACCGCCTTGGAGCGTGGACAGTCAGTTCCACGCTGGTCTTTATTATTTGTATCAGTATTGGGATCCTGGTTCCTCCTTTGAGCCGTTCCGGTGAGGAGAGCGAGGATACCAAGTTAGGAGAATTGCTCCTTCCGCCCGGGATTCAGGATACAATCAGCGAGGATGACGGATACGAGGATCCTCAATCTGCCGTATTTGCCGAACCCCCTCCCAGCGATTTCGACACGCCACCGATCCCCAACCTGGAAAGCTATACCTTTGAACCCTCCAACTCTTTTGCCGGGACAACCTCC
>JAKPYU010000284.1 GCA_029568995.1 Candidatus Omnitrophota bacterium
GCGCGGGAAATCACCAGCCGTGTCACCATCCCCACAATCGGCATCGGTGCGGGGCCGTATTGCGACGGCCAGGTGCTGGTCACGCCGGACTTGTTGGGGCTGTTCACGGCCTTCAAACCGCATTTCGTGCGGCGGTTCGCCCAGCTGGGCGATGAAACCCTGAAAGCCTTCGAAACCTACGTCTCCGAGGTCCGATCCGGCGGATTCCCGACTCTCGATGAGAGCTATTCACTGGATGAATCGCTCCTCAAAGAATGGCGGCAGCTCAGCCAGGAAATCCCCATACGGCCCGATAGGGAGACATGAGGAATTGTTCCTATTGTCGTGTGCCGTTATGTGAGAGATTTCTCCCTTCGGTCGAAATGACAAAAAGGTTGTCATTCCGAACGAATGTGAGGAATCTCATCAAGTCAGGAGAGCGCGATTTCGCTCCTCACTTCGCGGTAACAAGACATAAGGAGATTCTTTAAAACCCTACCACCCATACCTCTCCGGTCCCCAATCCTTACGGACAATCTCCTGTTTGACATAGATCAAGGAATTGTTGGGTACATCTTCCTGGAGGAGCACCCCGGCTCCGATCAGGCTGTACGGTCCCACCTTCACACCCGGCATTAAAATCGCATTCACACCTGTACGTACAAAATCCCCCAGGTACGAGGCATTTGCTCCATGCGTCGGTATTTCCCGCCGTCCGCGTATATGGTGAATCGTTTCCTGGTCGTCGAATCGTAGAGTTCCGCATACTGTGGCCGCCCCTAGATCCGAGGAGCGACCGATCACTCCCCAGTATTCTCCGTAATGGTACGCATACGCCCCGTCCATCAGGACACCGGCAAATTCGGAACAATGCCCCACCACACACTCATGCCCAATCATTGTGTGATCCCCGACCTGGCAGTACTCGCGAATTTTGCAGTCATCCCCGATGCTGGTTTTTCCGTAGATGATTGCACCGTCTATGACATGCGTATTCTTGCCAATCCAGCAATCGCCTTTGATTTTGACATCATGCCCGATCACACTCCCCTCGCCGACTACAATATGTCCGCCAATCTCCGCATCGGGATGGACAATGGCGCTGGGGTGGATGTCATTTTCTTTCAGCTGTGTAGATGCATAGTCCAGCCAGGCACGGTTCGCCGTCAGGATATGCCACGGTTTATCCAGGTCGATGACAGGTCCGACCGCCCCAAGGGTATGTACCGTCCCGCCGTCTTTTCGGTACGCTTCGATGGACTGCGCCAGCTCCGCTTCGAGAGGCGGCATGACTCCCACTTCCACGCTGGTCATCATGCCGGGATTCCGTTTCACATAGTCCTCAAAGGATTTCGGGAACATCGCAATTCCGCAATAGCGCATACACTCCTCTCGCGGATGTCCCACAATCCGAGTTGCTTTTCCATCCTGCACATGAACGCCGATTCCGTCTTGTTGTTTCTCATCGCCCCAACCGGAGACCAGGAGGCTGATGTCCTTCGGGTGGTCTTCGTGGAAACCCAGTAATGCCTGCAAATCTTCCGGCACCACCAGCACATCGCCATACACCACCAGCACCTGCTGCGCAACCATGACCGAAAGCGCCCGAAGCAGCGCATCCGCTGTCCCCGCCGGTTTGGGCTGGTCGATGCAGGTGACATTTTTGTGCCGGGCGGTGACTTCCCGCACCTGTCCGCACAGATGCCCGCAAACGACAATGATCTCGTCGATGTCCATCTGTCTGAGATGCTCAATCGTCCGATCCAGCAGAGGTCGATTCGCGATGGGCAGGGTGGCTTTCGGATGCGTGTCTCCATAAGGCCACATCTTCTTGCCTTGTCCTGCAGCGAGAATAACAGCGGCGGTATTCATTTCTGTGTTCCCCGTTTTTCTAAAGTTGGATAGGCTCAAGCCTGTTTGCGGGCCAGCCCACCGGGAATTCTGATAGACCCTGGTTTCCGGCTTTCGCCGGTTATCGTAGGGGCAATTCATGAATTGCCCCCCCTCAGCGCTCAAAACGATAACGGGATTGTACATCGGAATGGACTGTGGATGGGAGAGAGTATGGGGTAAGGGGCTTCAGGCGCAAAACCTACTTCCCATATTGACAAATCCCCATGTTACAGATACTATAACATTCATCTGCAGATCGACTGTGGGGACGGAGTCCCGAAAGCAGTCGATCTTTTGTGATGTTTCTTCACCGGGCAATGGGGATGGACCAGGAGGTTCATACCATGTTGCAGCGGTCTATCCAAATCCTTCTTTGTTGTTTTCTGACCTTGTTTCTGGTTTCATGCGCGAGCGGCACAAAGCGCGTTGCGGGCACCAAGTATCCCCAGTACGGAATCGCATCCTGGTACGGGGAGCAACACCACGGGCGCCAAACCGCCAGCGGTGAGCGGTTCAATATGAACGCCATGACGGCCGCTCATCGCACCTTGCCGTTCGGTTCCCGGGTACGAGTCACCAATCTGGAAAACGGTCGCACCGAGAAACTCCGCATCAATGACCGGGGTCCTTTCATCCGAGGCCGCGTGATTGATGTTTCTTACCGCGCCGC
>JAKPYU010000315.1 GCA_029568995.1 Candidatus Omnitrophota bacterium
ACATCGACTGCCTCCCGCAGAATGCTCTCTCGCATCTCCTCTCGCAACGCGGGACGGGTGACCAGATCGATCTTGCGTTGCAGCAACTGTGAGAGATGCCGACGCACGCGCAAGAAATGAAACATCCCTATGGGGCCGTCAAATTCCACAAGCAGATCAACATCACTATCCGGCTGAGATTCATTCCGCGCGACAGAGCCAAACAATGCGAGGGATTTGACTCCCCGCTCCCGGAGTTCGCTTTGATGTGCTCTCAGAGTGTCGATGATATCCTGTCTGAGCATGGCCGCTCCTGCCCAATCTGTTTCCAGCAATGATACCACTTTTCCACACAATTGCCGATTGGTCTGGCGTCAGGGACTGCACCACGTTCCTGGAGTCTTCGGGAGCCTTTATGGCCTCTATTCCTTGACCGGCTTTTCCTCCTGTCGGGAATACTTGCAGGATTTACTGGGGCATTTGATGGTCAGGCCCTTCTTCTTGTAGTCTTTTCGGACCAGGAACGGGGAACCGCATTCGGGGCAAGGTTCCGCGACGGGCGGATCCCAGCTCACGAATTCACATTTGGGGTATTTACTGCACCCGTAGAAGACTTTGCCCCGGCGGGACCGGCGTTCGACAACATCCCCATCGCAGCCCGGCATGGGGCATTTCGTTCCGGTAGGTAAGGACTTGGCGTTTTTGCACTTCGGGTACGCGGAACAGGCCAGAAACGGGCCGAACTTGCCGTCCCGGATAATCATTTTTGCGCCGCACTTGTCACACAATTCGTCCGTTTCAACGAATTTCACCTCGCCATCCGATTCCACATACGAGCACTCCGGGAATCCGGAGCATCCGACAAACCATTTTGTGCGTCCCCATTTTCGCACAAGCGGTTTACCGCATTCGGGACAGTTCTTCCCGATGTCCTGCTGCATTTCTTTCAGGACTTTGCCGAAATTGGCAGGGGCAGCAAGAAGGTCTTTCGAGAACGGTTCGTAGAACTCCTTGAGCAGCTGAACCCAGTCGGTGTTTCCTTCTTCCACCTCATCCAGTCGTTCTTCGACACCGGCGGTGAACCCGATCTCGAATATGTCCGGGAAGGTTCTCACCAGAACGAGGTTGACGACTTCTCCCAGTTCCGTGGGATAGAAACGTCGATCCTGGCGTTCTATGTATTCGCGATCGACGATGGTTTTGACAATAGAGGCGTACGTACTGGGACGTCCGATTCCCTCGGCCTCCAAAGCCTTGATGAGGGAGGCGTCATTGTAGCGTGCGGGTGGACGAGTGAAGTGCTGATTCGGGTCCAGTTTGCGCAGATCCATGGGAGTGCCTTCGTCCAGGTGTGGCAATTCCGGGTCGCCGTCGGATGACTCGTCCCGGTATACTTTCGTGTATCCGTCGAAGGTCAGGATGGACCCCTGCGCACGGAACACAAACGGCCCTCCGGCGATATCAATGGTTGTCGATAGATACTCTGCCGCCGGCATTTGCGAGGCGATGAATCGTTTCCAGATCAGTTCATAGATCTTGCGTTGATCGATGGAGAGGTGTTTTCCGATCTGTTCGGGGGAATGGTTCTCATCCAGATGGGTGGGTCGGATAGCCTCGTGGGCGTCCTGAGCGGCTTTCCTGGTTTTGTAGTAGTTTGGTTTTTCGGGAAGGTATTTCTTGCCGTATGTGCGCTGGATGAGAGTTCGAGCAGCGTGAATGGCCTCTTCCGCAACACGGACGGAATCGGTTCGCATATAGGTGATCAGCCCGACGGTTTCTTCTCCCAGTTCGACGCCCTCATAGAGAGCCTGGGCGGCGCGCATGGTTCGGTCGCCGGTAAAGCCGTAGATTCGTGACGCATCCTGTTGGAGGGTGCTGGTGATATACGGCGGAAACGGACGGCGCGTTTTTTTGCGGGTTTTGACTGCCTCGACACGGTATTGTTCGGCGCGAATACGTTTTACAGCTTCGTTGGCTTCCGCCTCGGAGGCGATCCGTACGGTTTGCAGGTCTTTGTCCTGGTCTTCCAGTGTTTCCTCACCTTCGCGGCTGATTCGCTTGCCGTCCATGAGATACAGGGACGCGGCCAGTTCAATATCGTTCGTTCCGAATATCCCGTCGATAGTCCAGTATTCAACAGGCACAAACGCGCGGATTTCCGCTTCCCGTTCGCAGATCATCCGAAGCGCCACGGATTGCACACGCCCCGCGGAGAGCGCCTTGCCTTTGCGGGTGAGTCGTCGGGTCAGCAGCGGGCTGATTTTGTATCCCACCAGGCGGTCCAGGATCCGTCGAGCCTGTTGCGCATTGACCAGCTGCATATCCACTTCGCCCGGATTCTGAATGGCTTTCTGAACGGCCTGGCGAGTGATTTCGTGGAATGTAACCCGGTAGACCGGCTTGTTATCGGCTTTCAGCAATTCAAACAGATGCCAGGAGATGGCCTCACCTTCGCGGTCCGGGTCCGGTGCGAGGTAGATAGCATCACTGTTACTTGCGGCCTCTTCCAGTTTCTTGATTGTTTTTTTACTTCCGGGATTCAAGACATATTTCGGAGTGAAGTTATTCTGGATATCCACCCCCAGTTCGCGCGTGGGCAGGTCGCGGACATGGCCCATCGAGGCCTCGACGCGGTAATTGCTGCCCAGGAACTTATTGATCGTTCTGGCTTTCGCCGGTGACTCCACAATCACAAGAGATTTCGACAAGGTTTCCTCCCTGGCATCCTGTTGATCATGATGCAGTTTGATGATTTCCCGGCTGAATATATCGTCAAGACACCGCCTCTTCAGCCCAAAAGGAAGTGCTCACTTTTTATTCAATACATGGAATGGGGGTCGATGTCAAAGACTTCCCGCTCTTTCCAGTTGTTGGATTTCATTCATGGAAAGTGCCCGACACTCTCCCTCCTGCATGTTTCCGAGTTCAATCGGGCCGAATGCAACTCGTTTCAGATGAATCACTTGAAGTTTTACCTCTCGGCACATGCGACGGATCTGTCGTTTTCTTCCTTCGCGAATGCGGATCTCCAGCACAGTCTCGGAAGAATCCGCATGCTTGAGTGTGTGAATTTCGGCAGGCGCGGTTTTTTTCCCGTCCACGAAAACGCCGGATCGCAGACGCGCCACCACCGCGCCACTGACCTTACCGTGAACGACCACCTGGTATCGTTTCCAGACTTCATGGGATGGATGCAGCAGGCGGTGCATCAGGTCGCCATCATTGCACAGCAACAAAAGGCCGCTGGTTTCCTTGTCCAATCGGCCTACAGGAAAAAGACCCTGGCCACGGAACTTCTCCGGCAGCAGATCCAGGACCGTCTTTCGCCCTTGGGGATCATCCGTTGTGGTAACGACACCGCACGGCTTATGGAAGGCGACGATGAGGCGATCCCGCTCCGGCTCCACCACATTCCCATCCACAGTCACCACACTGCCAAGAGCGACCTCCTGGTTTGCCGAGCGGATAGGAATGCCATCAATAGCCACATGTCCGGACCGGATCAGATCTTCGGCTTTCCGCCGTGACGCGAGTCGACACTGCGCGAGGAATTTGTTCAGGCGGATCGGCTCAGGAGATCGGTTCAGTGGATTCTCCGTTCTCATCAAGGAGGTGTTCCTGTGCGGATTCGTCAATGACCGGCCCATCGAGAGCGGCCGGGGTTTCCTCCTCGACCTGGGACTGGGAGCTGAACGTATCCTCCAGTTGTTCCATGGGCGGGAGATCCGAGAGTGAGTTCAGACCGAAGAATTCCAGGAAGGTCCGGGTGGTTTTGTAGAGATTCGGTCGGCCCGGGACTTCTTTGACACCGGCCACTTTCACCAGCCGCTTGTCCAGCAGGGATCGGAGTACGCCATCCACCGAGACACCGCGAATGGCCTCGATTTCGGCGCGGGTCAGTGGCTGCCGATAGGCGATGATGGCCAGGGTTTCGAGCGCCGGTCCGCTGATGGTGATCTTCTTTTTGCGCTCCAACATGCGTCGGACATAGACTGCATGGTCTTGCCGGGTTCGAAGTTGATATCCACCGGCGACCTCCAGCAGCTGCAATCCGCCGGGCCTGGCGGCGTAATCCGCCGCGAGATCGTCCAGCGCGAGTTTCACAATGTCCAGGTCTGTTTCCAGGATCTCCGATAGCCGCCGCAGCGGCAGCGGATCGCCCGAAACGAACAGCAAAGCCTCCATAACCGGCTTGAGTTCCGATATTTCCATGTTATTCCTCGATCTTCATTTCCTTGTTTTCTGTGCCGGGAATCGCATCGTCGGATTCTTCATCCGAATTCCCATCCTGTATTGTCACCGGTCCCAGCCCGCGCTCTAACCAGATCTCGCCATGGCGGGCATCCTGACGCGCTCTCACGATTTTGAGACGGATCAGTTCCAGCAGGGCCAGGAACACTACAATGATCTCCAGCCTGCAAGTGAGGGTCCGAAGATAGGCAGTCAGCAGTAGTGAGTCTTCCTTTTGGAGCAGAGTCTCCAGCTCCATCATCTTCTCATCGACCGAGTAATCTTCCGGCTGAATCGTTCGCGGTTCGCTTGCTCCAAGATCGTCGAGAATCCGCTTGAACGTGGCGTACAGATCGTACACGCTGACTTCACTGAATTCGATGACTTCTTCCGGCTGCTCGGCGGTGGGACCGAGTCTGGGGAACAGCGCGGAGACTTCCTCCTCGCGTTCGCGCAACCGGACCGCAGCTTCTCGGAACCGTTCGTATTCCTGCTGGCGCTGGCGCAGCAGTTCGTCGCTGATTCCCTCTTCTTCCTCCTCTTCCTCCTGCTCCTCACGGGGTACGAGGCTTCGGGACTTGTATCGAACCAGAGTCGCTGCAAGGACCAGGTACTCTCCGGCAAGATCCAGGTCTTTTGTTTCCCATTCGCGGATCACCCGGAGAAATTCCTCGGCGATGGTTGAAATGGAAATGGAGAAGATCTCGATCTCGTGTTTGGCGATCAAAAGGACCAGCAGATCCAGGGGACCGCTGAATCCGTTTATCTCCACCGGCAGGCGCACCGCATGACCGTTTCCTGGCTCCTCATCGGGGGACTGCTCCCCGTCCGGCAACGGCAGATCCTCTTCATCCAAAGGAAGCACCGGCGTTGTCTCCGATTCCCCCATCGATTGCATATTTTTGTCGAATGACTGACTCTCCATGCTCACAAAACCGTCTCTAATCCGGAAGGAACCAACAGACAATACACCGGATAAATGATTATTCCGGCAAGCCAGCCGATGATGGAGAAATCCAACAGCGGTTTGCTCGCCAGCAGGACCAGCAACATCACCATCCCATAGCTTCTCAATTGAAGCACCGGCCGCACCCATCGCGCCGGGATCAGCCCGACGATAACCTTTTCTCCATCGAGAGGAAAGATCGGCAGCAGGTTGAAAAACATCAAGGAGAGATTCAACAGAATCCCCATGATTATCGCACTCACCATGATTCCCAGGGATTCCTGTCCGATCCACATGACCGATCCGGGACCGATCCAGAGAATCCAGAGGGCGGATGCAAAGAGTATCGCCAAGAGGAGATTTGCTGAAGGACCCGCCGCGGAGATCCAGACGCCATCGCGACGGGGGTCTTTCAAGTTGGCGGGATTGACCGGAACCGGCTTTCCCCATCCGAAATACCCGAACAGAAGGCAAAAGGTTCCTATCGGGTCCAGGTGGGCCAGTGGGTTGAGGGTCATTCTCCCGTGGGCGCGGGCGGTGTCATCCCCCAGGCGATACGCCGCCCAGGCATGGGCGCATTCATGCACCGACACGGCCAGACAGAAATTCACGAACAGAATTGCGTATGTCAGAAAATTGGTGTCCATTTTGTTCAGTATAGCAGAAGGAGGAGGGATGAAGGATGAAGGATGAAGGATGAAGGATGAAGGATGAAGGATGAAGGATGAAGGATGAAGGATGAAGGATGAAGGATGAAGGAAGGAAAGAAAGAAAGGAGCATTGAAGGCGGAAGAGAAAGGGAAGGGACAGAGCGGGAGGACGCCTTACACCATGATTACGGAATGAAAGTGTGAATTCCGGCGGATTGTGCGCCAGGGGAACTTTCTGCAAAAAACCTGGGTTCCAGCCCGGTTTGTTCCGCGTATCGGGTCAGGATCTGTCGCAGGAGGGCTTCCGTTCCTTCCGATGCGAGCACAGCCACCGTGCCGCCGCAGCCACCGCCGGTGATCTTGGCACCATACAACCCCTTGCCCGATCCGGCTTTGCGCACCAGGTTCACCAGCAAGTCCGTCTCGGCACATCCCATCCCGCAGCGCCTTCCGTAGCTCCAGTGGGAAGCGTACATCAACCGGCCCAACCGGACCATCGCCCGATCCACGTTCTCGCATTGCGGCAAGGATTGCAGGATCTCCCGGAATTGTCCGGCGCGGTTGTTTTCATAGATGGGATGTTCGGTACGGCTGCGGACGGCATAGGTCTTCCCCGGATCGACACGGGTCACCGGGTCCACTGTCCCCCCGTAACGCCTCAGGAACTCCGCACCCTCAATTCGTGAAGGGAGAAATCGGCGATATCGGGTTCTGTATTCATCGGGCGGAATCCGAGCCAGGTATCCGTCAAACGGATCTTCTTTCGCGCCCAGTTCAGTCAGGATGATCTTGTGCCCCATGAATGCGCCGATGCGGGTATCTGTATACCGAGCCCCGCCGACACTGTGCTTTACATTGGAGTGGATACCGACAAGTCGAAACCCTTCCGGGATGGAGACCGTGCCTTCCACGGTATGCGGTTGACAACGCAACGCCAGAAGCGCCCGATCTTCTCCCAACACGGCTGTGACCTGGTCCATAATGCCGCAGGGAGCGCCCGCGACCCGATTCTCGGCGATCTGGGCGGCGCGCGCGGCCTTCAGTCCCTCCATCTGCAATCCGTAAGCCGCCAGGACACCGTACAGAACCGCGACCTCCAACGCCGCCGAGGAGGCAATCCCGGAGCCGAACGGAACGGAACTTGTCAGGCAAACCGTCGCGCCTGTTTGAAACGGCGGCGCAAGCCGTTCCTTCTCCAAAACAAAGAAAATGCCTGCTACATAGGAAGCCCAGGTTTTACGGGGATCTGTTTTCAGTTCGGAAGAGATTTCAGAATAACTCTTCAAGCCGCGTGCGGAATAGAAGTCCTCCAGGGAATATTCCACATCCGGGTAGAAGCCCTCTTTCCCGGCTTCCACGCTTCGAATGACAATCCGGCTATCTTTCCGCTTCTGAATCCCGGCGAAGACCGCTTCTTTCAGCGGCATTTCCTGAACGAGCGAGCCGCAGTAATCGGCGATGCCGCCCATGACATCCAATCGGCCCGGCGCACGCGCCACAAAGACTTTCCTGCCCGGTTGGAGCAAGTCTCCAAACAGTTTTGGAGCATTCTTCTGAAATTGTTCGAATTCCTTCCGGACTCCCGTCGGTTGATCTTTCACCATCGAATGCCGATCCTTCCCGAACCTGCTGGAAGAGCGATCTCTTGCATGGACACACTTTCCCTCCAGAGGGAATCGGTAACTGTAGTGCCGTCCAGGACGACCGCAGCAGGCCTGGGAGACCGCAGCAGGATACGCGATCCGGCTTGTGTTCGCGCGCTCGCGTCGATTTGATTCGATCCGATTTCATAGACCAGGTCGGACTTGGTGAACGACTCGAAAATAGAGCCGGACCCATCGCGCAGAAAACTGCCATTGTGTACTCCAAGCCGGATGATTTTCCCCTGGGAATCTCTCGCGGCGAGTACCAGAAAGGCATCGGTTACAAATCCCGCCATGTTGTTCTCGCTGTTATCGTGCATCTTTCGACCATCGGCGAGGAGATTGCAGTACAGTTCCGCTTTCCCGTCACGGCAATCGAATCGCATCCCGATCCAGTTGGAACCTTCCAGCGGTTCCGGCGGCGCAGCGGGACGATCCGAGGACTTCCTTGTAGAGAGGACGGACAGGAACTTGATATCCTCGGCGGATTCTTTGGTTTTGAAAGCAAGATACGGTTTGGATTTTGCAGTGGTTTCTTCCATCCCTGAACGTTTCTCGCTTTGGAGGTTCTTCGGGAATGCAAAGTGGAGGTCTGCTGCCGCCGGATCATTGGCAATCGTTACGGATTGTGTCCTGAGGTCGAATTTCCCTTCGGGGTGCAGCAGCCAGGAGAAGACCCCCGGTTTGTACGCGCGAAGATCGTCCACCAGCACATACACGCCGTCCATCGCGATCACATGCCGGAAGTTCCTCAAGAGGATGGAGGCGTACGGTCCGGTTGCGTCGGCGTAGAAATAGGTATAGTGCGGGCTGGAGACCCACCCATGAATCTCTCCGCGCACGGCACTGCCCCGGTATCGATCCTCTTTCGGCTGCCCCTGGTTTTCCCACAGGACGACATTATGCGCTTCGCTCTGGACGAAGTAAGAAACATATTCGTCCTTGGAATATTCACAACAGCCGGAGTCGATAACAAGTGGTTTGCCGCCGGAATACAGGATGAAAGAGCCTTCATCCGCATGGGTATGATTCCAGTAGTCCCCGCAGGTGAGAGCGAACAGATTTCCATCGGGTGCCCAGCCGTCTCGGACAATCGCCCAGTCGATTCCCTCGAACAGACGTGAGGGAGGGAGATCGTCGGGGGCTTTGGGCGGCATATTCGATGGCATCCAGAGAAATCCGAAGGGATCGCTCGGTCTTCCGTACACCTGGTTCCAGTGCCAGAGGGTGTATGGGTCCTGCATTCGACGGGCCAGATTCAACAGGACGGAATTGCCGGGAACAAATCGTGACGGGGAATCGCCGAAATTGACACTCCACCATCCCTCCGAACTCGGATAAGCGGTGTAGAGATAAAACAGTCCCATATATTTCAGCACGGGATTGTCTGTCAGGATGTCACGGCCGGTCACGTGCTGAAGCGCTTCGGCATATCGGAACAGGCACCGGAGGCTGTAATCGGCGTAGTTCAGCCCCTCATAGAAACCGCCATCGAGGCCGAAGTTCGGGACCTTGTTCAGAAGTGGATTGCCCTGGTAGCGAAGCCAATCCACAAGGGACTGTGTGATATCGCGCTCCCATTCTCCGGCTCGTGGATCTTCATCCATCACGCTCAGCACGCCAACTCCAGCGCCCGCGAGACAAACCGCCCACCAATTATGCCCCATGCTGTCGAGTGTATGAATTCGGGAACCGGGTTGGCTCCAATCCTGGATCAAGGGCAGAATGCCTTTTTCAATGAGTGCGGAACGGACGGTTTCCCTCTCGCTCTCGGACAGAAGGGGATAGATCCAGTCGTAGGCGGTGGCCACCGTCATGCACAATTCACTGGTGCGGAGTCCGCTGTGCCATGGAAAGGAGGCGCGATCGGAACGATTCCCATCATGCCAGGACGGCATTTGAATCGCTTGCAGGAGCATCTCTTTCGCCGCTTTGCCAATGTCCTCCACGCCGATCAGCATATACGCGAACGCGAGTCGTTCGCAGACCGTGCTGTTCCATTCCTTGTTGCCTGTTTCGGTATAGGCGGTTCGAAAGAACTCATCCCATCCGGCCTTGGATTTTTCATCCGAAACGACCCGCATCCGAATCTGGTCGATGGAGCCGGAGTCGAAATACAGACGAGGATGGGCGGGCTGGGCGCAGATCGACAGAACGGGAATCAGCGCCAGGAGGGCCAGGAGACAGGTTGCGCGAAGCAAGTGTGATGGATATTGAAAACGGAAAGACAATGTTTTTTTCCTATTTTGGTATGGCAGAGATGTCCTGCTGCGATTGTGCTCTGGTACGATCCGGGGCAATTCATGAATTGCCCCTACGGCCTGTCGTCCCGGCGAAAGCCGGAATGCAGCCTCCGCAAGATGGGTGGCACAGGCTTCCAGCCTGTGATGCCGGAATTCTAGTCCACAAAATCTTTGAGTCGGCGGCTGCGGACCGGATGACGGAGTTTGCGGAGGGCCTTTGTCTCGATCTGCCGGACGCGCTCACGGGTGACGCCGAACCGGTTTCCGACTTCCTCCAGGGTCCGCTGGTACCCGTCTCCAATCCCGAAGCGCAACCGGAGAACCGTTTCCTCGCGTTCGGTCAGGGTTCTCAGCACGCCCTCCAATTGTTCACGCATGATATGGTCAGAAGTAACGTTTGACGGGGAAGAGATGTTCTTATCTTCGATGAAATCGCCGAAATGCGTGTCTCCTTCATCTCCCACTGGGGTTTCGAGCGAAATCGGCTGCTGGGCGATCTTGAAAACGCCACGGACCTTCTCCACCGACAGGTTCATTTTGTTGGAGATTTCTTCGGGAGTGGGTTCGCGACCGTATTCCTGGACAAGGCGACGAGACACGCGAGTCATTTTGTTGATGGTTTCGATCATGTGGACGGGAATTCGAATGGTGCGCGCCTGGTCGGCGATGGCGCGTGTGACCGCCTGGCGGATCCACCAGGTGGCATAGGTGGAGAACTTATAGCCGCGACGATACTCGAATTTATCCACGGCGCGCATCAGGCCGATGTTTCCTTCCTGGATTAAATCCAGGAATTGCAGCCCGCGATTGGTATAGTTCTTGGCGATGGAAACCACGAGGCGCAGGTTGGCTTTCACCACGTCCATCTTAGCGAGGTGAGCGATTTTTTCGCCTTTGTGGATCTGTTCGGCGATACGATCCAGATCCTCGATATTTTCTTCGGCGTCCCGTTCGATTTTTCCGATTTTCTCCTGGGCGCGTTTGACTTTTCTGCAGATCTCGATGAGCATTTCCCGCGAAAGGCCGGTTTTCTTTTCAAGTGCGCTCTTGCCGAAGCTGGTGTGGCGCAGCTTCTGATACAGGCGCATGGCCTCGTCCATTTTCATGTTGAGCGCTTTCTCGGCCTCGTCGATTTCCTCTTTGGCACTATCGGCTTTTCGGTGAAGACCGATGATTTTCTTGGCCACCTTGCCCAGTTGTTCATGATCCAGGTGCATGGAGATTAACAGATTCCCCAAGTGAATTTTCTTGCCGGTGACTCTCGCCTGGATCGTCTTGGTGCTTGGTTTGCTTTCGAGATCGTGCAGTTGTTCCTGTTCCTGTTGGACCTGCATGATTTTGGCCCGCAGATCATCAACGATTTTCTTTCTCTGTCGTTCGGAGATCTCTTCCTGCATCTCAAGGTGCTGAAGGGCATCTTCCATTTTCAGCCGGTCGCCCTCGATCCGCTCCACCATGGTGGTGATTTCTTTGACAGCGAGTTTCGACAGGGCGAGAGCGCGGCAGACCTTGAATCGCCCCGATTCGATTCGTTTTGCCAGCTCGATTTCCTCATCGCGTGTCAGGAGCGGAACCCGCCCCATTTCCCGCAGATACATCCGCACCGGATCATCCACGCGGGACCGTTCCTCCGCGCGCATGCTTTCCGGGTCGATGATTTCATCCCGTGTCAGTGGTTTCCCGCCCTTTTCGACCGGCAATGCGTACTCATCCACCACGGGGATGTCTTCATCGTTGAGGACAATGAAGATTTCATCGAGTTCCTCCGCCGACATCATTTCATCGCTCAACATGCGATTGATGTCGTCATAAGTCAGGCGGCCGTTTTCGCGGCCCATTTGGATCAGCTCATTGATTTTTTTGGCGGTAGAACGCCGCAATCGGACTCGGCGGTTTTCCGACATTATGCACCTCGACCGATGATGAAAAGAGAAATAATTCCGTATAATGAAACGGATATTGGAGTGCTGGAAATGAATCGGACAGAACTCGGCACAGGCGATACAACTCCAACTTGCAGAGCTTGACCAAAGCTCGAATTATAGGAGCCTGCCAAGAACCGTACAAGGTCCCGGAACAGCAAAAAAGTCTTTCTTCCGACTCCATCGATTCCTGAAAGGGACAGAATCGGACAAAAGATCAATCCTTCATGGCGGGCACGGTGGCCCGGAGCGTTCGGTGTGCTACGATCTTTGCGTACCGGAGTATGAAGTGGAGGTCCTTGGATGGATCGACGACAGTTCCTGGCGACGGTGGGTATCAGCGGATCGGCGCTTGCCCGGAATATCGCAACGGAGGCGGCTATGAACGAATCGGAAATCCTTCGGATCGGAATGATCGGCAGGGAAGGGCATGTGGGATACGTGCTGGATGGAATCCCTCTTGTGAAAGGGGCCTGTCTCGTGGCTTACGCCAAAGCGACACCGGGTGAAGATGTTGCCGGTGTCAAAGCCTGGCCCGCATTTACGTCGGAAACGCGCATTTTTGACCATTATGAAGAGATGCTTGAACAGGTGGAACTCGATATTGCGGTGGTGTGCCTGCCGTACTATCGGAATGCGGCGGCCTCCATGGCAGCCGCGAAGAAGGGGATTCATGTGATCTCCGAGAAACCGGTTGCGACTACGGAGGAAGACCTGAATGCGCTGGAACAGGTTGTGAAGGAGAGCGGCATTCGGTTCACCACGCTGCTTGCCATGCGTCTTCTGCCGCCGTATCGCTGTATTCAACGGGCGGTGGCGGATGGAGCCATCGGCGAACCCATTCTGGCCTCGGCGCAGAAATCCTATCGCTGGGGTTCGAATCGACCCGAATTCTACAAGCGGCGGGAGATGTATGGGAGTTCATTCCTGTGGGTGGGGATTCACGCAGTCGATTATGTCCGGTTCACAACAGGGCTGGAGTATACGCACGCGATGGGAACACAGGGCAATATCGCCCACCCGGATTACCCCGGTTGTGAGGATCATGGTGCGATGGTGTTCCGGTTCGCCAACGGGGGAACGGCGGATATTCACCTGGATTTTCTGCGCCCGCCGAAAGCGCCCACGCACGGGGACGACCGTCTGCGCATCGCCGGGTCCGAGGGAGTGATTGAAATTAAGGACTTCGGGAAGCGGGTGGAGTTGATTGCCGGAGATCGGGAACCGCGCGATCTGGATCTGCCACAGGAGGAGAACTTTTTTGTGAATTTCGTGGCGGAGTTGCGCGGCCAGGGGGAGCATATTATTCGCCCCGGTGAGGCCGTTCACCTTACCCGTGTGTGTATCAGGGCACGGGAGGCTGCGGATAGCAGGAAGGTGGTGGAGTTGTAGGGTGGCAGAGTGGGTCTGAATTAAGAATTAAGAATTCAGAATTAAGAATTGCAGACATCGGGGCAATCTATCGGCAAGGTGGCAGTATTACGACCATCACCCCAGACCTTCTTCTGGAGGGAGAGGGGGAAGAAAGCTGGTGGGCTGGCGCTGTGCGGTTGAAGCACACCCCACACGGTTGAAGCCCACCTTACAAAGAAAGGACACAATCATGACGGATCTTCGACAGTCTTCCCGCCGTAGTTTTCTCAAAACGGCTTTGCTGGCAGGTGCCGGGGTCACGGCTGGAGCCTGTTTTCCATCCGGGATCGCTGCGAAATCCGCAGATACGAAGGCCATGGGACGCGTTTCGCTGACTGCCGGAGACGACCGCGCGGCGAATATCTTCGAGGGATTGCAGGTCTTTAAGAAGGAAATCCGGCAAGCCATTGGGAACCGTCGGATTATCCTCAAACCCAACAATGTTTCGTTCAACAATCCGCTGGCTTGCAGTCACGTGGATACCCTGGAAGCCATTCTGGAATTTTTGAAATCCATCGGAAAGGACCGTGTCACCATCGCTGAATCCCCCAGCAGCGGATCGGCATTTGAGGGCTATGAAAACCTCGGATATATGAAACTGGCGAAGAAATACAATGTCGAATTTCTGGATATCGACCATGAACCGCACGAGGTTCTCCATGTAATCAGCGATGAGGATTTCCACCCACATGCCACTCGGCTCTCGAGCCTGTTGCTGAATCGGGACAACTTCATCATCTCCTCGGCGGTGATGAAAACGCATGACCGGGTCATCGCCACGCTGTCACTCAAGAACATCGTGTTCGGCGCTCCCGTGAAAGATGTCGGTTTCCACTGGGGAGTAGACCCGAAATCCGGCATCCGAAACGACAAGGTCATCACACACGGCGGCAGCTCGCGTGGGGTGAATTACAACCTCTTTGCGCTTGCGCCGCGCCTTCACCCGGACCTGGCGATTGTGGACGGATTCCAGGGCATGGAGGGCAACGGCCCCAGCAGCGGCGATCCGGTCGATCATCGTGTGGCGCTGGTCGGAATGGACTGGCTGGCGGTGGATCGGGTCGGGATCGAGTTAATGGGAATCGACTTCGCCAAGATGGGGTACCTGAATTATTGCACGGAGGCGGGGATGGGTGTCGGGGATCTCAATCGCATCGAAGTGATCGGGGAATCCATTGCCGATCACGTCAAGACCTATCGGTTGCACGATAATGTCGAGAAACAGTTAAACTGGCTGAAGCCGATGCAGGGGTAAGCAATCATTCCGCATGTTCGCCGCGTTTGTGTCGTTTGCGTGCGGCGAACTCCGGGGCTTCTCGGATGCAGGTGCCGAGGACTTTTGTGCCCTGCCACAGATGTCTGCCGGTTCCTTTTACCACACCGGTCGGTGTTTCCGTGCCGACATCCTTCCATCCGTTCTCGTCCGGCTCCACTTTCTCCCAGTTGTGGAACAGGCGCGCTCAGTCGCTGTTCAACACATCCGGGACCTGCCGATCCGCATTTCTGGGATACCAATACAGGTCGTGATATAGCACACTGGCGATATACGCCCAGGGAGCCAGCCAGGTTTTCAATGACCATTCGACCGCATTCTTAAGTTTGCCCCAATAGATTTTGTGCTGCATGTTGGCCGCGAAGGTCATTTTTTTGAATGGGCCGTCGAAGTGCCAGTTCTCCTGCGCCGCCTGTTGATCGCCGACAATTTCGATGTCGCGCGGATCGCCGCAGCCCAGGCCCAGTTCATGCGCGAGCCGCACATATTTCAGATCGCGCAGCGGATCGAAGCCCATCATCTTCGCTGCAACAGCGTCGATTGCCACCTGGTCCGCCGAGGCGAGAATCACGTTCTTCACATGCGGGGTCATACAGCGCGGCCCCGGCCCATCCCCCGCGAATGTGCCGTCCATCACGGCAAACACCCCCCGATGGATTTTCTTCTGAATCATCAACAGGTCCACCAGCGTTTCATGAATCACCGGGTGGGTCCAATGCCGATGCTCGTTCAAGAGGCCCCCGAAAGCGTTTTTCATCGCGCCGGTCGTGGTGGTGAATACATGCGTCTTGACTGTCGGCAGATGAATGATGTTCTCGCCGAGAAATCGTTTTGGAATGGAAAATCCGTTCGGATAGACCTCATTGAGACAGATGAACTTTTTTGTGAGATCGCCGACGGCATCTCGGATGTCGATCCATTCTTCTGCCTCATAGAGATGGACATTTTGCAGTCCGTGTTTTTCGATGACCTGCAGCTGTTTGTTTTCGCGTTCGCCGAGGTGAGCGTCAATCACCACGGTCCGGTTGTGGCAGCCGTGAATCCGGTTGGGATCATACCCGTCCGTTTTCATGGCCCGAATGACGCCTTCCAGTTGCCAGGGTGTGGTGGAACTGGCGGGGAAGAAGAAATGCCAGCTGATGTTGATTTTCAGCGCAGTTTCCTCATCTTTGGCAACAACGTTCTGGTATCCCGCCAAGTTCATCAGGCGATGATAATCTGCCAGAACGGTGGCAGGGGAGGTTTTCAGTACGGCAACAACGGACTTGGGCATAATCGACTTCCTTCCCAGGCAACGGGATCACCCGTCTTCAGAATCCGAACATCTCATAGGGTATCGGCAAACCGGGCAATGCGGAACGGCCTTGCCGTACCTCTTTTCAACAGTCTACCCATTCCTTCAAAAAAACGAAATCATCAGGAAAATGGTGACGGATTTTCTTCGAGAATCAATCAGGTATCGGGAGGCGTGTTATGCAGATCGTTCCTGGGATATACCTCGTCGGCAGTCAGGACTGTTTCCTGACCTATACGGATTGGTTCAGCCCGCATTGCGAGTATGTGGACTCGAATGTGTTTGCGGTGGACCTGGGGGAGGAGATTGTCTTGTTCGATTGCGGCAACGGGGCATCGCGGCAACAGATTTTCGAGAATATGCGGGCGTGGGGACTGGATCCAGGGCGGATCACCCACTGTTTTCTCACGCATCCGCATTACGACCATGCCGCCGGAGCCGCCCGGTTCCGGGAGAAAGGCATCAAGATCGCCGCGCATCGGATCTGCGCCGAGGCGGTTCGAGCGGGAGATATGCGCACCTGTCCGTACCTGTATCATCGTCCTCCGGCTCCATCGGAGGTCGATATCGAATTTCAGGATGAGGATTCGTTCTCCGTGGGCGATTTTGCCGTGGAGGTTTTCCATACGCCGGGCCATGCAGAGGGATCCGTCGTGTATGTGTTTCCCTGGCGCGGCCGTAAGGTGTTTGTCACGGGGGATGTGGTGGCGGAATCCGGCAGTACCGGCTGGAGCGGCAGTATCGACTTCAATCCGAAAGCCTACGTTCAGAGCCTCAAGAAACTTGCCCGAATGCCGGTGGATATTATCCTCCCCGGTCATCGTCGCCCTGCACTATCCCGTGGAAAAATCTGGGTCGAAGAGGCCATGAATCGGTCAATTATTCAGTGGGGAAGTGGGTGAGGCATCCATCATCATAAGGGCGGCTATCCTACGGCAGTCACTCATGGCGGCGCATGATGAGGGCAACCTGTCCGTAAAAAGAGCCTTCTAATCCCTCCAGGGTGTGTTCGATATCCACACTCTTTCCGATCTTGCTGCTCCAGAATCCCGATCTCATCTGTCTCGCTGCGTGAGTTGGACGAAAACCTACCGCATAAATCGCGATTTTCTTGAGATCGGATTCCAGAGAATCATCCGTGCATTCTACGAATCCCAGAGATTCGAACGCCCGAATATACGCCTCCAATGAATAGGTACGCGGAGCCTCACTGGGCCAATAGTAGTATCCCCAGGAATCCGGTTCCCACCACCTTTCACTATCTCCTGCTGCCCAGGCAATGCAGTTGTACCCAGGATCAAAGGGGCTTTTGATGGAATAGGGGGATGTTTTCAGATTCGGAAAAAGACTTTCCAGCTCTTGTTCAACACTCATATCCATGCTGACGTCCCCATTGCAGCCAGGCGTCGGTCATCTTGTCGAGACAACCTTGAGCCGATTCAGGCATCGGGTCCTCTCCCGTGATTGCGCGGAGCGCCCAGAACCAGTGATCCGGTTCTGTCTTCAACTCATGCAAGATCAAAGGAATCGCAACGGGTCCCATTCCGATGATCTGCTGATAGGCCGGGTGCATGGCCATCTCATAGGCCGTGGAACAGAACTTTGTTTCGGACTGCCAGATTTGCACGAGAGACCGGAATCGCTCTTTGAGAACAGCATGCCTGTCGCCATCCTCAAGAACTGTGCCTTGTTGAAGCAGGGATTTTGATTTCATCGGACGTTTCCTCTCGTTTCAGAATCCTTCTTTCGAGAAAGTCCGGAGTGAGGATGTCACAGAAAGGCGGCGACCGGATTCGAACCGGTGGATAAAGGATTTGCAGTCCTCTGCCTTACCACTTGGCTACACCGCCGAAGACTGTCTTTTAAGTTATCGCAAAGCCCATCGCCCTGCAAGTACGATCTGCCGCGTGCCGGGTC
>JAKPYU010000797.1 GCA_029568995.1 Candidatus Omnitrophota bacterium
CGCTCCGACCTCTGGTCGGCAGGCAATAAACCGCGTGAATCCATCACGCGAAATCCTGACCTGCTCCTTGCCTGTTTTACCATAGGGAAACCGGGTGGCCTTCGGGCCACCCGGTTTCTCGTTTCGTGGAGGAAGGCTGAATGGCGGATTTCAGTACGCGGTCACCTCGACCCAATGCGCGCTTTCGGTCATCTCTGCGGGTGGTTTCTCAGGAAGTTCGGACACAAGAGCGGAGAAGACGAGCGTTGTGTCGGAATCTCCCCCTCCCCCGTAAATCCACGGCATCATATTGACGACAGCCATCGATTCTTGTCTAATCTTTTCCGATTCTTGTCTAATCTTTTCCACATCGGCTCTCATTCTTTCCACATCGGCTCTTGATTCACCATATCCGTCACCGGGCATTCCGGCTGATCCGAATCCGGTTCGGATCTGTGTCCCCCCTTCCCCACCGAAAACGACAAAGGCAATCCGGTCTTGCGCCGACAGCCCGGAAATGCGCTTGCCGTAGGTCCCCAGAATGGAGATGAGATTCCGTTTGAGAACAGATATTCTTTTCTCGAATTCCTCAAACTCTTTCACGCTTAGGACATCGGGGTTCCCTCTTCTCAGAACCGGAGTCACGGCGACACCATGGCTGATTGTAGTACCTGTTTGGAGACGTACCCTCTCCTGTTCCCAGGGATCCAGTTCATCCATGGGAGTTACTTCGACCCCATGGATTTCGCCAAGGCGAACCGGAAATGCGACTCGAAGGATGAAGATGGCTCCCATACCCGGCACATAGAATCGCTCACATCCCTCCGACAAGAAGGTTTCTGCGTGGTAGTCGCCGCCCAGCTCTTTGCTCAGGGTCTTGTCGATGAGTCGGGCCATAATATCCAAATCTTCCATCAGTTTGACCTTTGAGGCATCCCACGATTGCCCTATAGAGACGCCTGTGGCCATATTCGCAGATTCTGTGGCATCTGACACTCCTTCGCTATGTCTGGTGCTTCTCCTGAATCCGAATGCGGCGCGTCCGATACCCGCAGATTTCGTGGCATCTGACACTTCTTCAGGGTAGTCATAATTGGCGGTACTTTCTGTGATCCCCGTTTTGGCCGTCTCTCCACCGACCGCCTGAGCGAATGCCGGGGCGAGGGGCCACACGACAACGATTGAACAGCAAAATGCCATAAGGCAAACGATTCTGGTTTGAGTTCTCATTGATCTTCACCTCGTACAGGGATTGCATTCATTCTCGACTCATCCTTATCGCGAAAACGGTCCGGCAAATCCGCCGGAATTACCCTTGATGGGACGGAGCTCTCTCGCTGCCAGGCATTC
>JAKPYU010000798.1 GCA_029568995.1 Candidatus Omnitrophota bacterium
TGTGGCGAGAATCTTCTGGAAACACTGGACGTCTCCGCCTGCAAGAACCTGGAAATTCTCTATTGTCAGAACAACCGCTTGCAGAAGCTGGATGTCTCGCAGAATCCGCTATTGAAATGGTTCGGATGCAGCGGAAATCCGATCGATCGTCTGGATCTTTCCGCCAATGTGGCTTTGCAGCACATCGGTTGTGGCTCGAATAGGATGACGACATTAGTTCTTGGTTCGCAACCGGTTCTGGAAGGACTATGGTGTACCGAAAGCCAATTGGAATCTCTCGATGTCTCCCGCTGCCCGGCTTTGCGGAAACTGTACCTTCAATCGAACCGGTTCGAGAATATCCCGGATCTGACAAACAATCCTGTGGTGGATACGCTGGACATTCGCGAGAACCGATTGGATCTCGACGACATCGATGCGATTCGGAAGTTAAAGAACCGTCTTCCCGCCCCCATATACAGTGACATAATCAACAAAGTCCGCCAGCCTGACATCGAGTCCGGCTTCATTTATTCCCCGCAACAAAGCGGGGATCTGCTATTACCGGATGCCGAAAAAGCACCAAATCAGAGAGAACAATAGAAGCAGTCTGGAAACGCCGAACGAATGCCCTCTCGCTCCGGGAGCAGGTCAGGGCAAGGAAAATAGAGTCTTCCCCCTGCCTGCCAATCTTTTTCCTGACAAGTCCGCCTCTCTGTACTAAATTGGATAACGTACTACTGCATACCGGAGGGCAACCATGAAACCTGGAGTCAGAAGGCTTTTCATTGAAGCGGCGGTCGCCGTGGCGGTCCTGGGAATCCTGTTGTGGATTTTCATCCCGAAATTCCTCGCGGTGCAATCGATCAATACCCCCTACAACTTCCCCGATCCCGAATTCCGGAAAGCCGTTGAGTCGTTCATGAAAGTGGAACCGGGCGGCAGATTCACCGCAAAACAGGCGGCCGAAAAGACAGGGGAATTCTCCTGTAGCCGTCAACGCCGCCCCCCGATGCTGAACGCAACCCGGATGCGGCCTTCCAGGCAACAGAGAGGGATCGGGGGAGTGCCCTCTGACCCTGACCTCGGTCGAATGCAAAACGCCAGGGGAATCGAGTTCTTGCCCAATATCACCCGTTTCGATTGCGGCGGATTTGTGTCCGGAAGGAATCGCGGCTCATCCGAAGGCACGGGTCTGACCGAGTTGGATCTGTCCAGGAACGTCGGCCTCGAAGATCTGAATTGCATGGGGAATTCCCTAAAG
>JAKPYU010000381.1 GCA_029568995.1 Candidatus Omnitrophota bacterium
TGGGAACGGAAGGCGAGGAACAGGAAAAAGACATGGTGGAGGCCAAGTCGGACATCTATTCACCGCCCCTGGTGGAGGAATTCGGTCGCAGACGCCGCCGTGAAATCGACCCGGACGAGGAACCGAAATCGAATGACGACAGGATGCAGCGAAGGCGATTCTTCGCGGTGGGTGCAGGGGCTTTGGCGGCGATGCTTGTACGACCGCAAAAGGCGCAGGCTTGGGATGCTTGCACCCCAGTCGGGGAGGGACCGGCTTATGCATATTGCGACACCGGGGACACGCCGATTTATGTGGGGGGGGGATGCAGAAGTACCGGGGAATATCCGCAGGTTGAGGACTGCAATCCTTCCGGCAATTATCCGGGATGGGAATGTCAGTCGGGAAATCATCCAAGCAGCGGTGACTGTGTATCTGGTGATCACCCAGTTAGCGACGGTGGTGATTGCTGGGAGACCGGCAATTTCCCAACAGGCGACGGCGGCTTCTGCGAGGACGGATATGAACCCACGGATGGATACTGCAACGCGAATGGTAATTATCCGGGATGGGTCGGACCGGAATTTTGTACGCAGATCGGAAATCGACCGACGTGACATTTGCTTCCTATTCCGGTACATGTTTCTGTGGGTGTATCCCTGCGGCAGAATCATATCGCTATCGGAGCCGATCAAAAACGATTCTTCTCATCTGCACCGAACGGTGTGATTTTGAAGAGCACATGGTCCAATTGAGAAACCGAGGAATGGCTTGTCAAGGACGTCAAAAGGATTGCGAAGAATGACACGTTTCGCATTCACCCTAATCGAACTGCTAATCGTCGTTGCGATTATCGGCATCCTGGCGGCGATTGCGGTACCGAATTTTCTGAATGCCCAGATTCGGGCAAAGATATCTCGGACGAAAGCAGACATGAAGATGATCCAGTCTGCTTTGGAGTGCTATCGCTTGGACCACGGCAGTTACATGGGCCGCGGCATCTTGGGCGATGGCATTGATACCCGTGGAGATATGTACCGCCAGATCAGCACTCCCATTGCCTACCTGAATTCATTTCCTTTCGATCCTTTTGAAAGCTCTGAATATTATCAGGGACCCTCGATTGGCGAGGGATATTTGTGGATGACAAAGGAGATCGATTACATTCCATTCGACAGGACCGGACGGGTGCCATTTGCTGCGGCTAATCGTCCTCCAACGGATTGGATTCTAGTCAGTCTGGGGCCAGACCTGAAACAAAACTATGAATATCTGAAGGTGATTCCGCTCGTATATCTCGGTAATCCGGGGGAGTTGTATTCCTGTTCAAATGGGATACTCAGTAGCGGCGACCTGGTTCATACGAGCTGGGCTGGCATGGTGTTCTGACGGAATGCAGGGCGCATGCGATGCCCGATAAGGAAACACGTGCGCATCACAAATAACACCGTAACCCAAACGGTGATATACTACTCCATAGGAGGACCGAACCATGGGAAAGAAATGGAAGGTTCTACCGAACTGCACATTTCGAACCGAGGACGACGGGACCGGGTTTGTGTTCAATGCGGACAATGATGCATTGCATCCGGTGAACCAGATGGCCACGCAGTTACTGCGTGAGTTGAGCGATGGGCCTGCGACGGAGAAGGAGATCTTCGAGAGGATGTGGCCGCATCTGGAGGCCTCCATTCGTGATTCCATCCGCGAGGATTTTCGGGTGTTTTTGCGCGCATTGTCGGAACGGGGATGTCTGGGAACGGAAGGCGAGGAACAGGAAAAAGACATGGTGGAGGCCAAGTCGGACATCTATTCACCGCCCCTGGTGGAGGAATTCGGTCGCA
>JAKPYU010000403.1 GCA_029568995.1 Candidatus Omnitrophota bacterium
AATTAGGATCTAGCCACGCCACAGGCTGTGATACGGTCAGTTTTCGCCTTTCATCCTGTCCTCGATCTGAACGCCTTTGGCGTTTTCCGTTTTCTCTGCCAATCCATCTGCTGGACCGCCACTCTTGTCCGGGACGATGCCAGCTAGATGCCCCGCCTTGTGCTGGACGATGTTCGCGCTGACCGGTTCCTCGTTTTGCAGGTACGACTGGTTATTGTTCATTGTTCAACATAATGACGATATTCTGCTCCGGCGGCTTAATTCCTTGGAGGCGCGCTGCCGGTTCGGAAGCACCAGGCGGAATAACTTCGACGGTGTGTTCTTTTCCGACCTGTTGACCATAAACCCAGAAAAGACCATCTTCATTTGTCTCAAAGGTCCCAGCTGCAGTGATTGAGTGGCCCGGATAACGGTCCGTACCATGTACGAATATCCTTGCTCCGACAATCGGCCGGCTGTCTTTGTCTATGACACGTCCCGCAATTTGACCTGCCTTCGACAAAGGGACATCCACATGCAGGATCTTCTGATCCATTGGCATCTCAAGATCAATGAACTTGGAACACACCGGCGCATTAGGCCTCCAACCGAATGTCGAGTCAACCTTTGCCATCAAGGACTCGGAGACATCGACTTCCAGTATAAACGGTCCGGGACGCATCCAGTCGACTCGGAACGAACCGTCCAGAGCAATTTCGCCATATGAAGCCGGACTTGGGCCATTCTCATACGACACCGTGACTACAACCGGAATGGGCCAGTTCCCATCTTCGGTGATGATTCTGCCCACAACCGCAGGCGCTTCTTCCGGACCTTTCATGACAACGTGGATATCGCGAACCGTATCGCCGACCTTGAATTCAACCGGGCACGAACCTTGTAACAGCGTCTGCTGATGTCTCCAGCCTTGAGATTCGCGAACTTTGACCGTCGCAACAATTCCACCACCCACGTCCATGGTCCGTTCCGTCACTTCGTCGGACAGAACCGGACGAGGTCCGCGAACAATGGCCTTGATGTCCGCCCTGTGTTCCGCATCGTCGGGCGGCAGGAATATGCACAAGTCAAATCGGCCGCCTTCCCCGGTTTTGTCGCCGGAGTCCGTGATGTATTCCGGCACGTCGAGTGAGACGTCTGCCTCCGGAACCGGGGAACCGTCGGACTTTGTTACTTTTCCCTGAAAGCGCGTCTTGACACCGCCAACGACGAGATATTCAAGGCCCGTAACATCCTTATCCTCCAACGTGACCTTGATCTTTGCTTGTGTGGCGTCGCCAAGGGCAAGTTCCCATCCGGCGGGCATGTATCCTTTGTAAGTTCCCCTGGGGATCTCGGGATGGATTTCGTATTCCCCCGGTCGAAGACCGGAAAACACAAAACTCCCGTCTTCCTTGGATGTGCAGAATCTGGGCGCTTCGAGAACGACGCTCAAACAACGAAGCCCCAGACCGAAATCGGCAACCCGTTTCTTCTTCCCGACTGTCAGCACGGTCCCGGAGATTGAGTATCTTTTCGCTTCGAACTCAACACAGAGGAACTCATCAGGCTCCTCTATGTCGATTTCCATCGTCTCGGATTCCAGAAACAGCGCCTGGGGGGGACTGACTGTCAACTGGTGAGATCCCCAAAAGACCGGACTGATGTCGACTTCTCCGAATTCATTTGTCTGCCGGACTATGGGGATCAGGCTCTGGGGAGATTTGATCTCGATGTTTGCTCCGGCGATTGCTCCTGCGGCGAAGACGGACGAAGCAGCGTATTTTACGAGCAGGTGAAGAGTACCGGCGCGTGTCAAATAGAGATTTTGCTCGCCCCGTGCAGGACCAATCACGGCAAGCTCGGTCCGGAAGTTGTCTTTTTGTGCTTGAACGAAGTAAGTCCCTGCCGCAAGATTCTCGAATCGACATCGACCGCTCGAATCCGTTGTTCCTGTTGCGGCAACACTGCCGCGCTGAGACGGGTCCATTTTCCCTGTTGCGCAATTGTGGCGGGAGCCATTCCGCTCGAATTCAATGAAATCACCCGCGCCCCGTGTATGTCTGCCGGTCTCGTGCGCGACAATGGCATCCCAGACTCGTAATCGAAGGGAGACGGGTGGCCTGACAGGAAATGTCGGAGGTGTTTTGCTCTGCTCCCCCAGTTGCCACATCAGCCCCCCCACGCCCAATATCGTGTCCCCGGGTTCCGGATCGCTATCATACAATCCGGACGCCGACTGATAACTGTCAACGTCCACGACATGAATACCGTTTTCATCGCGATGCAGCCTGAGTCGGTCGGACTCAAAGCTGGCCATGTATAC
>JAKPYU010000405.1 GCA_029568995.1 Candidatus Omnitrophota bacterium
GGACAAGGGGAACGCGGGCACGCTGGTCCATGTCATCCAATCATGCACCCGGATGACTGATGCGGATTTTCAGAGTTTTCCGGAGAGCCGGCTGGTGTCCGGCCACGCCAAGCGGACCATGTCCTTCCTGCTCCCCCAGGATGCCATTGCTGAGGTGGACGCCCTGGCCGGGCGGCTCCGCGTCCGGAATAAGTCCGGCCTGTACCGTTACCTGATCCATCTTCTGGCAAATTCCATGGGCATCACTCCGCGGTACTGATGACCGCCGAGTCGTCGTAGAACCCCTGTCTTAGGAATGGATCAGTCCTACAGCCGGACAAATCCATGTTTCTAGCCAACAACTCCTAATCCGCTGAATCATTCAGGTTGATAAAGGTTCCCGATTCAAATCTTCATCTCCTGGCCGTCGGGCAGGCAATGGACGCTTGGGCCGAACAGCTCAGCATAGGCTTCGGGATGGCGGGTGTGGATAGGGATGATCCGGCCAGGTTGCAGCGCCTGGACCAGTGCCTGGAGGTGGGCGACGCGCGCGTGACCGCCGGCATGCACGTGGACCGGCTCGATGCCGTGGGCGGCCCAGAACTCCCGCTCGTTATCGAAGTAGCCCCACCACTGGCTGTAGACCAGCGCCGCGCCGCCAAATTCCCCGGCGCCGGCAAATTTTCGCCGGACGGCAAAGGTGTTCTTAATCACCATCTCACACCGCTTTTGAAGAATATCCTGAAAGCTGATCTTGGCGTCTTTGAAACGCCACAGATCGTGCCGCTCGGCCATCCGATCGGCGTGGGAACCCGGTCCGAAATAAATTTTGATTCCCTTGGAAAAATACCGGGGTAGTTCTCCACCGAGCCTGTTCAGGATGAACGCTGTGTACGGGTCGATCACCAGCGTCTTGCCGGTGCGAAGGCAGGCATTGAAGACGGATTCAACCCGGTCGGTGTTCTGGGACGAGAAGGCGATGAACGTCAGGTCGCGGCGCTCCCGGAAGATCCGCTCCAGTTCATTCTGTACCGCCGCCTCGCTGGGCAGGCCCGTCTCCGCCCGGCCGAGGACGGTGCCTTCCATGACCAGCGCGTCCACGGGCGCCGGCGGATCCGCCAGGAACCGCTGGAACACCGTGCATTTCCGCCCGTGCCCCCGGAAATCGCCGCTGTAGAAGACCCGCTTTCCCTCGGTCTCGACGAGGAACGCCAGGGTCCCGTAGGCCGAGTGGTCCATCAGGTACGGTGTCACCCGGAACGCCCCGACGGTGAAAGGCTCCCCGGCGGCGATGGTCCGCAGGTTCCGCACGGGCGGCGCCTCCGGTCGGAAATATTCGCTGATGCTCAGCAGTTCTTGTGTCTCCCGGTTGGCATAGACCGGGATCTCTGGACGGACGTAGCCTAATAACCCATGATGATCAGGGTGGGCGTGGCTTAAAAGAATCCCTTCGAATTGTGATGATTCGTTGTTGTAAAGACCCAGAATTGGCAAGAGATCTCTGTGGGCTTCCTGTTTTGATGACAAGTGATTATTAAGAACGAATTCCTCCAATGGAAGGCCGTAGTCTAGAAGTATCCGGCTCCCACTTGTCTCCAATTCAATACAAGAACCTCCCACCTGATGACTTCCCCTATGCAGGTATAGGATCATCGAGTAGCCCTGATTTCACATATTTTCGTGACTGCCATAGACCTGTTCTCGGCGAAAAAAAATCTATCTTCTTCTAACCTCAACTGTGGCTGAGTTTCATCACCTTGAATTGTGAAGTCGCAAAATAGGAATGACTGCTGAATTTGATTCGCAAGAGCTTCAATCAAAGCAAGGAGATCTTTCTGCTCTGTTTGAAAGTTCTTCATTTGTTCGGCTGAAAGAGAGCCTGCTTGGCTACAAACTACTAATTGATAGGAGGGAGAAGATAAATTTCTGGGGAGTCGATCTTTGTATTCATCTAGAAATTTATTACGATCCAGCAACATGTAATACGTGAAAATTTCCATTACTGCTCTCAGTAGAGTGTCTCTCTTACTTTTCTTCGGTAAAATTTTAACTTCGATCAGGTTTATAATTTTCTTTTCTCGACATACGCCCAACAAATCAATATCTCCGGCCGGATCACCGGACATCTGTTGTTTCAAGGGGATCTCATAATCAATCAGCTCTCCGATACAATTGTCCGGATCGCTGATGCTCTCGTTCCCGCTGTGCCTCTGCTGGTTAAAGATTGCTCTCACCAAGCGTTTTTCATTAAAAATGCGACTGTCTTTAGGCCAGCTCGTTTGACCGTGGTGGGGACAAGAATAAGATTGACACCTCTTGTTTGGTTGGATGGATCCTAACTCAACCAAGTGCTGTAACAAGTATTTGGCGAACGAATTGGTAAAACGCTCCTCCTTCCGACTACGCGGTCCGCTCAAGTTCAGACAGGGAGCCTGGTATATACAGCGTACACGGTCTTGTTGAATCAATACTTCAAGCTCTCTCCTGCCCTTTTCGTAATGATAGTCCACGCTTCCTCCTTAATGACTCAGCCGGCGCAGAATAAGTTCCCTGTCAAATCTCCCGATTGCATAATAAAGAAGTTCCAAAGAGAATCATGTTTGCGCTAGACATCTTTATCAATTGGGTCTCCGGCCGACCAATGGCTGACCTGCCCGTCGAAGTGGGAGAATGCCGAAAACTCCCGCGGCATGGCGATCTCCCAGTCCAACACTCCGTAGTCCTCCATGGCCTGACAGAACCCCCGCGGCATCCACGCCACTTCCAACCCGCCGATCCGACGAACACAGGTCCCCAACTCCACGGCTGCCAGCCGGACGATCCGCTGCTTCCGCCACGCCGCCCGACAGGCCTCGTACAACTTCTTCATTTTCGCCTTGGCGGGATGGCGGGCGGCCGTCAGCCTCTTCTCGATGGCATCCAAGTCGACAGTCCCGAAAACCTCCTGGATCGCTTGGGGAAGTTCGGGAGTCTCCTCCCATAGCCACCGGAAGGCGTACAGGGCCAGCGTCAGCATCGCGTCATCGAACAGGAACTCCCCGGAAGAAAAGTAGCGCCGCCTTCCGCCGGTCCGCAGATCGCTCAACACCCAGACCGCCTTGTCGTCATACATGCTGAGCACCACCTGGGGCTGCATCCCGTCGCCATGGTAGCGGTGGCCCGGCCCTGCTAGGATCAGAAAACGTGCAACGGACATTTGTTTGAATCCTCCTTCGCTAGTTGAATCTATGGATGCGCCGGTTGGCAGGTCTCAACTTTCAGCAGGAAATCAGCCTTTGTAGTCATACACTAAATACATTGGGCGGCTACCGTCGGGGTTCGCACACCAGCCCACCCTGTGAACGTATGCCCGGAGAGACATCAGCTGTGAGGAGGACATCTGTGTGTTCAGGGCAGTCCGATCTCCCTGTCGCCACTGCGAGAAAGCCTCTATGAACTCCTTCTCTGAAAATGTTGATTTCTTCGAAAAGTACCGGATCACTTCGCCGATCTCATGACCGCCTCGGTTCGAAGCCGCCAACTCACATAAACCTGTACTTGCATTCACAAGAATGCTGGCTTGATCGTTTGTTCGTCCAAAGCCAATCGCATCTTTGGCGCCGATTTTTGGAACCAACAGTAACTTTTCCTCCATGACCACCCCATTCTCCAACCAGTCGGCCACCAGGATGAAATAACCGTACCCGGCCTTCCGGATGTCATAAATGAGATGGATGTGCCGCAAATGGTTCTTCTCCCTAGGTTCCTTGGGCTGGAAGGCAGAGATGACTGCGAAGTCCGATCCGCTTAGTTCGAAGTCAAGAAATCTAAGGGGTTCGAATGAGTCAGACTGTTTCAAATTACCTCCAGAGGAATACCATTGTCCGCTTCCGTTGATCAATCCAGTGAAGTGAAAGCCGCCACTGCTTCGTTCACCCACGGCTGGTGTGGCTTTCGCATGGGGTGAGTCGAGACCACAACTCGGGCGGAGTGGGTGGGATCCACCTCGAGCCGGCCCGCTGCCCGGACCTGACGGGTGTTCGGACTTTCGTGCATGTGGGCGCCGATCTGCTCCAGGAATGGCCGGGCCCACCATTGGTAATCGGTCAGAAACAGAATCCGCTCCGGCCGATAAGTTACGACCTCCAGCCGGAGCAGCCGGATGCAG
Organism: Candidatus Omnitrophota bacterium; assembly: GCA_029568995.1. Lineage (GTDB taxonomy): Bacteria > Hinthialibacterota > Hinthialibacteria > Hinthialibacterales > JAKPRU01 > JAKPRU01. The sequence continues at coordinate 4,127 of JAKPYU010000405.1, forward strand.
CCGTCATGCTGCAGTCGGCAGAGGGTCTCTCCTGGATTGCCCGCCTTGGTCGGCGCGACCTTGTAGAGGTTGGACCAGACCAGATATGATGGCCAGTCCTCCTGATTGTCGAAGGCAAGACCCAATCCGATCATGACTCCCCGGATCACCCTCCAGAAGGCAGACCGCCGGGTGTTGTATTTCTTGTCGTTCTGGCCCCATCGGTCTGATACCCATTTCAGCGGGCAGGGATTCCCGGCGTTCGACCGGTGGTAGACGCTGTTAGCATAGCTTGGAATCACTCCTGATTGGACAAGTTCAGAAGGCAGGATTCCTTCCTTCCATTCCTCCGTCTCCCAACCGTTGGTAGCCCGTCCTACCACCATAAGCCGGCCGTCATAAAACTGGCCTCTTGCGACCAGAAAACCGGAAATCGGTTCTGTTTTCAGTTTGTCCGCGTGCTCCGCGACGGGGTAGAGAATCGATTGGGCGAACAGATCGCGTTCCTCAATGGTTGCCATCGTCCTGTCTCCTTCACGGTAGTTCCATTATGCATATGATAGCGGCCTTCATTTCTCTTCACCAGATAATCCGGTCCGGTGATGGAAGTCGTCATC
>JAKPYU010000413.1 GCA_029568995.1 Candidatus Omnitrophota bacterium
AAATCCCCACTCGCTGCCGCTGTATCATAGGGATGGGAAACGGTTGTCTGTTTTGGGGCGTGTGCGGGAACTGCGAGTGGGAGAAGTCGGGGACTGGCCTGCGTCTGTTTTGCACCCGGAAGGGCATTGGATTGCGGGCCGACTGATCGCGCTGAAACGGAGCCGGGAAGCGACCCGGCGGGTCCGCAAACAATTGCAGCAACGGGCGAGCCACAAACAGAAGAACGTGTCGCCCGCTTCGTGGAAAGCGGCGGCCTACCTGTTGGTGTGGACCAGTCTGCTGGAGGAGTATCCAGTGGAAGATCTTCTCGAATGTTACCGTTTCCGGTGGCAGATCGAGTTGGTGTTCAAACGGTTGAAATCGATTATGGGCTTGGGACACCTGCCCAAGAAAGACCCGGCCAGCGCACGGGCATGGCTCCATGGAAAACTCCTGGTCGGTTTGTTGGTCGAGCGAATCATCGGAGAGGCAAGCGCCTTTTCCCCCTGGGGATATCGCTTGGTCTCCCCGGCGAAGCCGCTGGCGGGAAGTCGAGTTCGTTTATCGTGATGTGTGTGCAGCGATTTTGCCTGAGCACAGGCTGGCCCACACCATCATCCATTGGCAAGACATTACGTATCGTTTGGCGGAAACCAAACGGAAACGGAAGTATCAAATGGCTTAAGTTAACGCTTATGGGGGCAGGCCCCTGTGCCTGCCCTGGGTAAATCTGAGACCTTTCGCCGGAATGACGCGCAGCCTATTGCATCATATCGTCCTATGCGCCTTCTATTTGTCGGTGATGTTTTCGGACGCCCGGGCCGCCGAGCGGTCAAACAGATTCTGCCCGACCTCCGTCAGGCGGAGAATGTCGATCTCTGCATTGTCAACGGAGAGAATGCGGCGGCGGGTCTTGGCATCAATAAGAAATGCGCCGATGAACTCTTCGGGGCCGGTGCGGACCTGATCACACTGGGCAATCACACTTTCTCCAACAAGGAAATCCATCGAATCATCAACAGCGAAAAAAGGCTGATTCGACCGCTCAACCTGCCCCCCGGAAATCCGGGAATCGGTACGGCGGAGTTTTCGCACCTCGGAACCACCTACGTTGTTACGCAGCTCTGCGGGCGGATCTTTCTGCCGCCGTACGACTGTCCGTTCAGAAAGATCGACGAGCTGATGCGGCAGTATGAAGGCCAAACCAATGTTCGGTTCATCGTCGATTTCCACGCGGAAGCCACTTCGGAGAAGATTGGCTTAGGTTATTATGTGGACGGAAGGGTATCCGTGGTGATCGGCACGCATACACACGTGCAGACCGCCGATGAGCGTATCCTTCCCAAGGGAACCGCCTATATCACCGATGTCGGGATGACCGGACCGTACCACTCGGTCATTGGGATCGAGTTGGAATCAGGTTTGCGGCGACTGATGCAGATCCATCCGTACGAAGCAGATGTGGCGCATGGTGATGTGCGATTCTCGGCGGTGCTTGTGGACATCGACCCGGAAACCGGTGCACCGCACAGCATTCGGCGAATGCAGATTCCGTTGTAGACAAGACGGGTGCCGGATTTGATGAGAAAGAACCCCCGACAGAACTCCGATGAGCCGTGCGATCTCTTTGAGATGATCGATCGGACGCCGCAGGTTTATACGGTTTCCCAATTGACTGAGGAACTGCGACTCCTGCTGGAGGAGGGATATGCGCATGTCATCGTGGAGGGGGAGATATCCGGTTGGAAAGTCTCCAGCGCCGGTCATGCCTATTTCCGGCTTAAAGATGAAAACGCCGTTCTGGAAAGTGTGATCTGGAAGAGCGACATGCGCCGTCTCGGACGCCTGAGCCTGGGGGACGGTCAGGCGGTTCGCTGTACCGGACGTCTGACGATTTACCCCCCACGCGGGCAATATCAACTGGTTGTCGAAGAGATCCAACTTGCCGGATTGGGACTGCTGCAACGGAGATTCGAGGAGCTGAAACAGCGTCTCCAAAAGGAAGGGCTTTTTGACGAGGCCCGAAAGAAACCTCTGCCCGCATTCCCCAAGCGGATCGGGATTGCGACTTCCTCCACAGGCGCGGCCATCCAGGATTTTTTGAAAATAGCACGAGAACACCGTCTGCCACTGGAGATTGTGATCGCTTCCTGTCGGGTTCAGGGGGTGGAGGCTCCGTCCGAGATTGCCCAGGCCCTGCAGAGCCTGGATCGTCTGGGGCTGGACTGGTTGATTACCATGCGGGGCGGCGGATCGCTGGAGGATCTCTGGGCGTTCAATGAGGAGATTGTGGCCCGTGCCATCGCGTCTTGCAGCACGCCGGTGGTCAGCGCGGTCGGGCACGAGGTGGATTTCACCATCGCTGACTTTGTGGCCGATGTTCGTGCGCCGACTCCATCGGCGGCGGCCCTGTTGCTCGTTGGGCTTTTCAACGAACACCGGGCGAATCTCTCGCAATTTCGGTCCGATCTGCGAAAGCATATCCGGGCGGAATTGGATCGCCTTGCCGTGCAGATGGAGAACCTGCACCGTTCGCTCCAGCGGTATCATCCACGCGCATTGGTGGAACAGCACCGTCAGCGCCTGGACGGTTTTGCCGACCGGATGAACCGTGAGTTGCGAAATCGGCTGGAGACGAATCGGGTGGCGGTGCAGGGATGGACGCATCGCCTGTTGAACGGGACGCAGAGACGGCTTCAAGAGATGCGTCACCGGACGCAAACCATTGCCGCACGGCTGGAAGTGCTGCATCCGCAAGCCACGTTGAAACGCGGATTTGCCATCTGTGAGCGGACCGACACACGGGAAATTATTCTCAGTCCGAACCAGGTACAGCCCGGAGATCCGCTCCGCATTCATGTCCGCGATGGGAAATTCGGGGCGCAAGCGGTTCTGTCGGACCCGATGCAAGAATCATGTTGTGAGGATCAGAATGACTGAAGAAACGACTTTCGAATTCGAAAAGGCAATGGAACGACTGGAGGAGATCGTCGCCGCTTTCGACTCCGGCGAAATGACCCTGCGCGAGATGGAAGCCTCCTTTGTGGAAGGCATGAAGTTGATTAAGAAATGCTCGGCGTATCTCGATGAAGTCGATCTTCGCGTGCGGGCACTCAGTGAGGCAGAGACGGAACAGAACGCAAATGACGGCTGAATTGTGGCTGAAAGAAGCCGCTTGCCCCTCCGTTCCGAATCTCTCAAAGCGCCTCGACCAGCAGACGATGTCTTGGCCCAGGAACCGACAGGCCCAGCTTCTGCAGGCTTTCCAGGTGCAGGTCAAGCGCCTCACAAGCATTTGCAAAGGCCTCTGACAATGTGGTTCCACTTGTGATGATCTCCGGAAAGTCAGGGTAGTCCACCGTGAAAATCGGTTCCACCGGTCGGTAATGGATCGTGAATACGTATCCTCGGTATTCGTGACTGGTCTGCATCATAGTCCCAATATCTCCAGAATTTTGCCGATATCCCAGGGGGAACAGGTCTTGCTCCGCCCGTGCGGCCGGATAAGGGTCAAGATCTTCCCGTCCGCCCTGTGGTAGGTTCGATGACTCCCACGGGAGTTGAAGAGAACAAAACCTTCATATCGAAGCAGCGCATGAACCTCCGTGAACCGGATATCCGCCGGTGTCCGGCGCATCTTCTCAATCAGTTTATCACGATGACTCACCGGTTATTATTCTTCCAAGTCTTCCAGGAATTCGTAGAAGCCGATTGTAGACCTTGCAGGTCTGTGTTTTGAGGGCCATCCGAGACGTCCGAATGCCGCTTTGAGTCAATGTCTGCAGCCCTCTACGTCTGGAGACACAAATAACAATAGCCCGTCACCATCCGGTGCCGGGCTACCTCTACGATTTTTCGTTCATTCAGATGGCACGAACCACCACAGACTTCCCACTCTCCGAAGTCATCTTGGGAAGTGTGATCAACAGCATCCCGTCATTCTCCAGTGTGGCGGTGATCCCGTCCAAATCAACCCCCCGGCCCAGCGAGAAAAGCCGCCGGTAGTGCAGGGGATTCCGGGTTCGGTATACGGGATCCAGCGTGTTGATCTCCTCCTCGCGACGTCCGATCACGGTGAGACGGTCCTTGTCAATGCTCAATTCCACACCGCCGGGACCGACACCGGGCATCTCCAGTTGAAGAAGGATTGAGTCTTTCTTCTCGGAGATGGCCACACGCGGTACCTGGTAGCTGTCCGGATCGGCGCCTGTTTCTTTCGTGCTTGTGACCACGCTTACTTTTGCGCCTTCCGGCCGTTTGGGCACTTCATTCATGACCGGCCTCCACCCGCTGCCGCATGGGACGTTTCGGAATTGATCGCGACTTTCCGAACCCCGCTGGCATGACGACGCGGGATCTTGATCTCCAACACACCATATCGATAGGTGGCGTCGATCCCCTCAACAAACACATCTTCGGTCAGGTGAATCATCTGTTCAAACTCCGAAAAGATGATCTCACTCCGAACCAGATCCCGGAGTCCGTCCGCTGGAGCACGGCGACCCGAAATCGTCAGGAATCCGCTTTCGATTCCCACTTTTACCTCGTTCTCCTTCATCCCGGCGATGTCCAGGCGCACGATATAGAAATCACGATTCTGGAATACATCGACCTTTGGGGCGTATCTCGCCTCAAGCAGCTCGGAGACATTGCTGCTCGGCGTCTCTGCGGTGAGTGCCAGGACCGGCGGAATGCCGGTGTCCATCGTACGATGACCGTTCTGATCCCCGTTTCCGGTGGATCGACGATCCGAAGGAATAAGGCTGCGAAGGTTCATGTCGCCTCCCTCCGTCTGTAGGGATGCCCCAACTCGCCATTGCAGAAAAACAGAAGTTACACAGGTGTTATTTGCAAGTTTAGCATTCTAACGGCATTAGTCAATAGTTATTCCTGAAATTTTCACAATTTTTTCACAGATTGTCCACAGTCCATCCCCAGGATGGTCCTTTTCCGGTTTATTCGCAAATTCCGGGGGAGAAGCGCTCAAGTCCCGGATTCTCTGTCCGATACCTTGTTCAGAAGACCTTTGCGTTGAGACGGCATGTCCGGGCAAGGGATTGTTTTTCTTTTTGCTTTGCGGTTGACGGTTGAGGGATAAACCGTCTTTTTCAGGAGGCGTGGCTCATGTCCCAGCACTCAAGTAACTGCATTCTCTGTGGCCGTTCGACCCCCGGACCGGTCGTCTGTTATCGGTGTTTCTTTGACTATGAATACAGGCAATACAAGCCCAAGGAAGTGGAAGACCCGCCACCGGTTCTGAAACCCAAGAAGATTCTCCGTACCCAGCCCGACTGGGAAACGCTGGAGGACGATTATTCCGTCCCGTATCTGCATCAAAAACCCACGAACGGGAAACAACATCCCACGTTGGAGCTTCCTCCCAACCGGGTGAAGCACGAACCGGGAGGACTCTGGTCTCGGCTGGGATTCTCGTAAAACCGATATCTCCGGAGATTTCAAGGTCTCCGATCAAAGCAGATTTGACAATTCTCCTTATGTGGGGCAGAGCATCGTAAAACTTCAAGACGCCAGAAACCGAGGGCGCAGGATTGATCCTGCGCCCTCGGTCATTTTTACAGAAACGGTTTCTTGTGAATTATGGTTTTGCGGGTTCCGGGTTTGCCGTGTTCCCTGAACTCTGCATTCCGGCATCAGACTGAGGAGCCGCTTGTCCCTCTGTTTCGCCGGAAGACTCTACGGCCTGTTCCACGGAAACATACTTCGATGCATACTCATCCACCACGCCTTGACTGTGGTACTTGGGTAGAAAACTGAATGCGACGGAAAGCAGCAGGAAAGCCAGAGCCAGTCCCACGGAGATTTTCACCACCAGGGTGTACGATCCCGATGAACCAAACAGGCTTTCGCTTCCTCCCACCGATCCAAAAGCGCCCGATAATCCGGAGCCTTTGCTGGCTTGAATCAGAACGAAAAAGATCAGAGCGACGCAGACCCCGATGTAGAGCAGCGTCAGCAATGCGGTCAATACGCCCATAATGAACCTCTATGCCTCCGGATTCCTATTTATCCGATAAAGTGACCAATCCAGGCAGGGGTTTTCCTTCCAGGAGTTCCAGGGAGGCCCCGCCGCCGGTGCTGATATGCGTGATTTTGTCCGAAACTCCCGCCTTGTTCACCGCGGAAACCGAGTCGCCGCCACCGATGATTGTTTTTGCGCTTGATTTCGCCAACGCTTCGGCAACAGCCACTGTTCCTTTCGCGAACGCGGGAATCTCAAACACACCCATTGGGCCGTTCCACACGATTGTTTTCGCAGCAGCGATCTCTTTCTCGTACGCCGCAATCGTCTTCGGGCCGATATCCACGCCACATTGGCCGTCCGGGATTTCCGTGCCCTGGGTGACCTGAACCGATGCGCCTTCTTTGACTTCCGGTGCGATCAGGTGATCCTGTGGAAGCAGGAACTTGACCCCTTTTTGCTCGACGGCTTTCAGGACGTCCTTTGCCGTGTCGATTCGGTCGTCCTCCACCAGGGATTTGCCCACCGGGATTCCTTTGGCCTTCAGGAGTGTATAGGCCATGGCGCCGCCGATCAGGATTCCATCGACTTTGCTCAGCAGGTTTTGAATCACGTCGATTTTTCCGCTGATTTTGGCCCCGCCCATGATCGCCAGAAACGGCCGATCCGGATTCTCAATGGCCTGAACCAGAAACTCAATCTCCTTTTCCATCAGGAATCCCGCCACACTGGTTCCGATGAATTCGGTTACGCCACTCACGGAACACTGCGCACGGTGTGCCGAGCCGAAAGCGTCGTTGACGAAGATCTCACCCAGTTCGGCCAGCTTTTTCGAGTGCTCCGAATCGTTTTCCGTCTCACCGGCATGGAAACGGACGTTTTCGAGAAGGCAAGCCTGGCCGTCGTTCAGACCGAACACCGCCTTCTTGACCTCGTCACCCACGCAGTCCGGCAGCATCTTAACCTCTTGGCCCAGCAGTTCGGAGAGCCGTTTCGCCACCGGCTTGAGCGAGTACTTCGCGTCGGGGGCGCCTTTCGGGCGGCCCAGATGGGAGCACATCGCCAGACGGCCGCCGCGCTCCAGGATGTATTGGATTGTGGGCAAGGTTGCCGTGATGCGCGTATCATCCGTGATTTCGCCCTTCTCATTGAGCGGAACGTTGAAATCGGCGCGCATCAGAACACGCTTGCCTTTGAAATCGACATCGCGAACGGTTTTCTTTTGCATGTCGGTTTCCCTCGTTTGTCTTACAGACCTTTGGAGGCCATTAGTTTCGCCAGGTCGATCACCCGGTTCGAGTATCCCCATTCGTTGTCATACCACGAAAGGACTTTGACCAGCGTTCCATTCACGACCCGCGTGTATCCGGGATCGAAAATGGAGGAAAGCGGGCAATGATTGAAGTCGACGGAAACACAAGGATCCTCGGAGTAGCCCAGAATGCCCTTCAGCTCGCCTTCGGAAGCCGTTTTCATTGCGTTGTTGATTTCTTCTGCCGTTGTTTCCTTTTCGATGTTGACCGTCAGGTCGACAACGGACACATTGGGAGTCGGGACACGCATGGCATACCCGTCCAATTTGCCGGCCAGTTCGGGGATGACCAGACCGATTGCCGCCGCCGCGCCGGTTTTGGTCGGGATCATGGAGACAGCGGCTGCGCGGGCACGACGCAAGTCTTTGTGCACGAAATCGAGTACCGGTTGATCGTTGGTGTACGAGTGAATCGTGGTCATCAGCCCGCGAATCACTTCATATTTCTGCAACACTTTCACCACCGGCGCGAGGCAGTTTGTTGTGCACGATGCGTTTGAAACCACATTGTGAGTTTTGGAGTCATAAGTCCCGCAGTTGACACCCATGACAAAAGTTCCGTCCACGTTCTTTCCGGGGGCGCTGATGATGACTTTCTTCGCACCGCCTGCCAAATGCTTGGCTGCCGATTCCTTGTCGAGAAACCTGCCGGTGGATTCGATTACGATATCCACACCGAGATCTTTCCAGGGCAGCTGCGCCGGGTCTTTTTCCGACAGGACTTTAATTTTTCCGGACCCGATACAAATGCTGTCGCCTTCCGCCTTGACGGCTTCTGCCCATTTCCCGTGGATGGAGTCGTATTTGAACAGGTGAGCGAGCGTTGCCGCATCCGTCAGGTCATTGATGGCAACGAGGTCGAGGCCGGTATTGCCCTGTTCCAAGGCTGCGCGAGCGACCAGCCGTCCGATCCGTCCGAATCCGTTGATTCCGATTTTTGTAGACATGAAATCATATCCTCCCTGGTTTGGTGATCCCCGTTGCCACGGGGAGTTCTTGTGCTGATAGAAAGGCAAAGTATTATTCTTTCATAAGGCCAAAGCTGGTCAAGACCACTTCCTTTTATACCGCGCTCGATTCCGGGATGTGGTTACACCGCGAACGGCCTGCGGTCAATCCCGATCCGGCTCCTGAGGAACGCATCTATGACGGATTCTGACCAGACCGTCGCGGATTTGGGCGAATTCGGCCTGTTGGCCGAGATTAACGCCATTCTGCCCGGCGGTTATACGGGGAGATTCCTTTTGCCGTACGGGGATGATTGCGCTGCCGTGCCTTGGTCGAGGGACGTCCTGCTTGTGTCTTCGGATGCCATGGTGGAAGGGATTCATTTCAGTCGGGACTGGACGGAACCGGAGGTTCTGGCCTGGAAATCTCTGGCCTCGGCGGTCAGCGATCTGGCGGCCAAAGGCGCGGAACCGGTTGGCGCTCTGGTGACCCTGGGACTCCCGCCCGAAACGCAAGTCGATTGGATTCTCCGCATGTACCGTTTCTGGGGGAGGCTCGATGAACCGTGGAGCTGCCCTATCCTGGGCGGCGATACCGTCCGTTCTCCCGTGTTCTTCCTGGACGTTCTTGTATTTGGCAAGCCGGTGGCCGGTTTGCCGGTCTCGATGGCCGGTGCCAGAGAGGGCGACTGCATCCTTGTGACGGGTACATTGGGCGATGCCGCCGCCGGTCTCGAGATTCTTCAGTTGAAAGAGAGCACATCTTCCGATTCCGCAAGGAGTTATCTTGTGAAACGATTTCTCACACCTGTGGCGCGTGTCGGCGAGATCAGACAGCTGCTTCAGGCGGGAGTGATTCCCACGGCGATGACCGATATCAGCGATGGTCTGGCACGTTCCGTATCGAATCTCTGTGCGGCTTCGGGGGTGGGTGCGGAGATCGAAGCCGAGAGACTGCCTGTGAGCACGGAGCTCGACGAATGGGCCGGTTCCCGATGCCGCCGGATGGCATGGCAGGGCGGGGAGGACTATGAGATCCTGCTGACCGTTTCCGGCGACCAAATTGGGACGGCTCTGGAGATCGCGCGTCAAATCAGGGTATCCTTAACACAAATAGGGGAAATACGTGGGATCAGGAATGAGATCCGCGTAACCGGCTTGGCTACTTCCGATCTGCAATCCGGTTACGATCACTTCCGATAAGGACTGACCGCAGGTTCCGGCCCAGGCGGATCTTCTTGCATCAGGAGCGTTTTGGCCTATGGGTACACAGCGAATTGATCTTCTCACAAGAGACGTGGAACGGTTCAAGCCGGTTATGGAGGCGCTGCACTCCGCCGGGCTGAAGGTCCGTACCATGCTTCCTGAAAGAGAGAATTTCCCGGCCTTGTTTCAAGAAAGTCCCGATTTGATTGTGGCGGACGGACTGGATCGCCTGGAGGACATTCGGGATCTGGTCCGGGGATTTTCATTGGGCGATCCCACGAGAGACAACACCGTGATTCTTCTATCGGACCAGTTGAACCGTGAAGAGGAGTTCATTGCCGCCGGGGTTCGAGATGTGCTTCCCCGGAATCTGGATGACCGCCGGTTCATCGCCCGGATCAATCTACAGCTCACGCTCAAATCTCGCATAGATGAACTCAAACGCATGGCCGCTTTCTTCCATGCGAGTCAGCAAATCGATGGACTGACCCGCCTGTACCTGTTCTCCGTATTCGAACAACGGATCAACCTGGAAATGGAACGCGCGGATCCCAGTCGTCCTTTTTCTCTGTGTCTATTTCATCTGGATCAATTCGACGCCGTGAATAAAGCGCAAGGGCACATGTGGGGGGATGTCCTGATCATGGAACTGGCCGGGCTTCTCAAGGAATGCCTCCCGCACGATGCCCTGGGAGCACGGTTCAGCGCAAACCGCATGGCGGTCGTGTTGCCGAACACGCCAAAAGAAAAGGCCCTGGAGTGGGCGAGAGGATTTCGGGAGAAGGTTCGGAATTATCCCATCGTGGGCGCGGTGGAACATATCTCTGTCAGTGGCGGTGTCGTGACTTACCCTGAAGAAAAGCAAAGCCGAGGCGATGCCTTGCTTCTCTTGCTGGTGGAGCGCACCATTCGCGCCTGTATCGAGGGCGGCGACCGCGTGATTGCCTCTCCCTGACTCCGAGTCCGGCGCTGCGCGGCAGGAAATGCGTTGCCTTGTTGTCGCTCATAAGAAAGCGTACTTCGCGCCCTTTTTCGCCAGGCAGAGACGCCTGGCCTACTGGTGGGACAGGCCTTCGTGCCTGTCGACGGGCCGGCTTTCTCAGGAGTGCCCTTTTGTCATTCCGAACGAATGTGAGGAATCCCGGACTGAATGAAATCCCCGACCATCATGATGAAAACCGTTTACTTTGTGGATTTCGATAATACTGTCTCCATGGTGGACGTCTGGGATACGATTGTCTCCCGGTTCTCCACGGGGAACTGGGAACAGGTAATCCGGGACTACGACGAGCACCGGATCAGTTCCTGGGAATTCAATACGAAGATGCTCCGGAACCTCCAAGGACACAGAGAGGAGGTTCTCCGACTTATTTCCACGGTACAAGTCGATTCTGCGTTCGCACGATTTGTCGAACTGGCGCGGAGCCAGGATCGAGAGATCCTCCTTGTCTCGGACGGGTATGATTTCTATATCGATCCGCTGCTGAAAAAAGCCGGTGTTCCCAGTCTACCCTATGTCTCCAACCACATGGAATGGACTGACGGCACGGTCCGTTGGGATTTTCCGCATTTTCTTCCGGATTGCGAACGCAAAATGGCAAACTGCAAATGTCAATACTTGAGACTGGAGGAATCGGGACTGAGACGCGTTTATATCGGAGATGGGGTCTCCGATATCTGTGCGGCGGAAAAGGTGGAGGTTGTCTACGCGAAAGGGGATCTCCGCCGTTACCTGGAAAGTGTCGGATGGGACTTTCACCCCTTCGAGACTTTTGCCGATGTTGTCGCACACGAGTTTGCCGATGCATGATTCCGGTCCTTCGGGCAATGGTTTGTCCGGTTACCCGGCAGTAGAAAGCCAGTCAGGCCGCCTGTAGAATTACTGAGAATAGTCCGATCCGACGGTGTCTCCCGGTTCAATATGAAAACCAGTTCGGTCATACTGATTCTTCTCCTTCCAGGCGTTGCTTTCTCCGCGCTGACAGCGGTTGCGCAGCCGCCCGGTCCGGGGATTTTTCCGCCGCCACCACCGCCGGAACAGACTCCTCCCATGGGAAAGATGCCGATCCCCAGCCTCGCAAAGGATCGAATCGTTGTAGGCGGAGATATGGCCTATCCTCCCTATTCGTTCCTTGACGAAGAAGGAAAGCCGCAGGGACATGATGTTGAGATCATGAATGCACTTGCGGACAAACTGAATGTCCAGGTGGAATATCGCCTGAGGCCATGGGCGGAGGCACTTCAGAGTTTGAAGGACGGGGAAGTGGACGCGCTCATCGGAGTCATCTATCTCGATAAACGAAAGGAGTTCTTTGATTTCACGATTCCGACGTGGTTTGATTCGTATGCCATCTTTGCTCGAAGCAGCGCAGTGTTTGAGAACCTGGACAACTTGCGCAAGGGCAGGATTGTCGCCCTGAGCGGCGATGCCTCAATTTCGCGCTTCATTGAACCCATGGGACTTGAAGAGAGCACGCAATTTGTTGACACCTTGCCGGACGCATTTCAACTTGTTGAGAATGGGGAGGGAGATTTTGTTCTGGCTCCTTATTCGATCGGTATGGAAATCATTGACCGTCACAATTTTCGAACTATCCGGGTTGTGGGGCCGTCCATCCTTCCGAGCCTGTATTGTATCGCAGTGCGGAAAGGCGATTCGGATCTTCTCGCGGCGTTCAATAGTGCAATTGATATCTCGAAGATGGAGGGAGTTATCCAACGGATTAACCACAAGTGGTTTTCCCATTACCGGGAAGAGGATTCCCTCCGGGAGTTGGTCAGAATGCTTCGTTTCATGCTTGTACCCGGCACGGTGTTCGTCCTCTTTCTTCTCTTATGGTTGTGGTCTTTGCGACGACAGGTGCGCAAGAGAACAGCCCAACTGCAGGCCAGCGAACAGCAATTCAGGACGCTGGCCAACAATGTCCCGGGTGTCGTTTACCGTTGCGCCAACGATACCGATTGGACGATGGAATACATCAGCAAGGGAGTCGCGGACCTTTCCGGTTACAATGCCGACGAGTTTATCCGGAATCGAGTTCGGAGTTTTGCGAGCGTCATTCACCCGGATGATCGAGATTCGGTATATGAAGACCTGCAGAATGCAGTTCGCGAACGGCGTCCGTTCATAAAGGAATATCGCCTGCTGCACCGGGACGGTTCTGTTCGCTGGGTGCATGAGACCGGGCAGGGGGTGTTTGATGCGGAAGGGAATCTGCTCTATCTGGATGGGGTGATTCTCGACATCGGTGACCGGAAACATCTCGAAGACGAATTGCGACAATATGCCACGACCGACACGGCTACCGGCATGTACAACCGTCGTTTCGGCCTGGTGCTCTTCGAGAAGCACCTGAGTTTCGCGCGACGGGCCGGGCAAGTCCTGTCGATCTGTTACATCGACATCAACAATCTCAAAGCTGTGAACGACCGGTTCGGTCACCAGGAAGGCGACGCCCTGATTTCTCGAATGTCGGGGATTTTCAAAGATTCGCTGCGGGATTCGGATGTCCTGTGCCGGGTTGGTGGGGATGAATTCCTGATTATTTTCCCCGATACGAATGCCGCCGGGGCAGAGGCGGTGTGGGATCGTATTGTCGGCAAAATGAAAGAGGAAAACCAGCGGGAATCTTGTTTGTATCCGTTGAGCGCCAGTCACGGAATTGTCGAGTCCCACCCCCAGAGTACGGCAAGTATGGAAGAACTGATCTCGCTTGCCGACACTCGGATGTATGAGGAGAAACGATACCAGAAGGAACAGGATGCGGCGCAGTCATGAGTGACCCCGGCAAGTCCCTGATATCCGACCCTCTCCCGGCGACCGGTGCGGAGTTCGATTCGCCGGAACTGGAGGCCAGGGAGTCCCGCGACATTATGCGGATGCAGCTGATTCTTTCCGAAAAGCGCACCAGCCTCTCCGTTCTGCGCACCGGAATTGCCGTGTTCACTCTGCCGTTGTCGGTAGCGACGGTGCTGATTGCCACCTCACGGCACTATAATCTGTTGGAGAACGCTCTCCTGGCGATTCCTCTTTTGACGCTATGCCTGGGATTGGTGATTCTGGGGATTTACCTGGTGCATCGCTCCATGCGACGGCTTTGGAGACAGGAAGCGCTGATTGAGAAAATCAAACGGGAAGACCCGTCCCTCGCGAGATTCTTCGAAGGGGATCTATAGACTGTCTTCTGGCGATCAGAGTCCCTTTCGCCAGATCTCCAGTCCCTTCAGGAGACATGGTTCCAGCCATCGTTCGAATCGCTCTTGAGTCTGGCTTTCTTCCTCACGATAGTTGATCTGGAAAACTTCATCGGAGAGGTTTGTAAAATCAGAAGATTCTCGTTCCCCCTCGTCAATCTGCTCACGTCGGAAGAAGCAGGCCGATGCCGCAATCAGTCCACGGAACTCTTGCCCGATCCCGTGAAATGAAATGAGGATTTCCGCGCGGGACTCTGTGTTAAGAACCAGCCTGGTCCACGCCCGATATTCGCTTGTGTTAGCGAAATAGCCGAGAACTCTGGCTGTGTCGATGATTTGACGGCGGAAGTAGTAATTCCGTGGACCATCCTGCGGGGCACTATCCGCGAAAAAACCGTATTGGGGAGAGAATTCTCCGATTTCTTCGCACAATCTGGAGGCCACCTCGTCCAGGCGATTACAGGCGAATTTGTGCAGGTTCCCGGCAACGGTCTTGGCTTTTTCCCATTCGCGTCGAAGCGCCTCACCTCTTCGTTGAAAGGTGCCTTTTGCCGCAGCAATCACTTGGTCAATTCTCTCCTGTAGCAACGCTTCTTCCGCCAGTCCGAGAGCACTTACAAACGCTTTTTTCTGCAATCTGGAGAACAACGCAACGAGTTCCGAAAGGTCTCCCTCATCCGCCTTCTCCAAAGCATCGATATATCTTGTTCGATCATCGCGGGTTACTGTAATTGGAAACCAGCCTGCCTTGATAAACACCAGGGTAGCAAGCGCCCTTGCCACACGGCCGTTTCCATCTTGGAAAGGGTGAATCTGCACAAATCGGTGGTGGAGCCAAGCCGCTTCAACTTCAGGAGAGCCTCCCTTACGCTCATGTTCCTCATGCCACCCGATAAGTTGTTCCATCTCACCCGGAACCTGTTCGGGAGGGCAATACTGATGCTCCGAACCATCCTCAGGGCGCGTTGGATTATTCGGCCATTTCTTATAGTCCCCACGTAATACGGAAACATCCACCATCCGACCGAGGCCGTTCTTTGCCGGCACGGTATCCTGATTCCGAAGAAGGACCGAATGGAGTTCCTTAATATAGCTGGTGGAGAGCGTTCTGTTCCCCTTAACAAAATCGAATAGCCCGTTCAGGGCTTCCTCATGATCCTGAATCATCCGAACCACCAATTCCGGAGCCTTGTCCGTGTCCCCGTGTGAAATCAGGTCGGCTTGAATCCCCTTTTCGATCAGGATCTCCGTGATGCCACGATCAAGAGTATAAACGCGCTCGATAATGCCGGTCTCGATGGCCCATTGACGTTGGAGACGTTCACGAAAATGTTGAATGCCTTTCGATAAAAGCAGATGATCTTTTTGTTCTTGCCAGATATCGGCGAGTACCTTCAGTTCTGTGTTCTGGAGAGTCTCATAGTTCTCGGGCAAATCTTCAATTGGTTTCCAGGGAAACGGTGGCATGTCGAGCATCTCCTCGAATCATCCTTTGAGCAGCAATCTGTCGTGCATGATACGGACGTGGCTCGCATTTAAGACTTGACTATTTCTCCTCCTCTGCCTCTTCTGTCAATTTCTTCAAATCGGTGATCCGCTTGGTTTGGTTGTAAATATGGGCCAGTTGTCTCTCGATAAACGGATCGTCCGGGGATTTTGCATGGAGTTCCTCGTAGATGGCCAACGCATCGCTATACAGGCTCAAGTCTTCGTATTCCAGGGCGAGAATCAGCGGATAACTCGGATTCTCCGGATCCTCTTTCTGAAACTGTGCGATTTCCTTCTCCACGGCGGAGATCTTTTCATAATCTTCCGCACTGAGGATATGCATAAAGATATCGCGTTCCTTTCCCCGCAATCCCCCACGCGCATCCACAATTTCCGCCTGGATAAAATAAGTCTGGTCCCGCTTCAACGGCTTGCGGAGTTCAACCTTGCTCAGATCCAGGACATTGGTCTCGATAGTTCCTTTGTATGGGGAGGGAAGCCCGCCGCCGGTGATTTGAATTCGGTAGGTATGATCCGGCGGCAGGGGGGCCAGTTCAATCACCGGGACCTCGCTCTTTACCGCAGAGTTTCTCGGAGAAAGGATGTATTCCATTTCCGCGCGGACTCCGGCAACGGCCACCAGCGCATCCTTGGAGGAACTCTCTTCGAACAAGCCTTTCATGTGAAGCGAGCGGGCCATTTTCCCATTCGGCTGGTCGGCCGTCGTATCCAGCTCGCTGTTTCCGACGAGATTGACGATTTTCTTACCGGAGGTGATGATCGTGGCTTGGGAGTTCTCACCGGTCCACACTTTTTCACCAAACCGGATGAGGTCGCCGCGTTTGACCGGCACGCGTTCGACTTCCCCCTTTTTCACCATTTCCACCTTGCCCTTGACATGAAGGAATCTGCCGAACAGATCCGTCGGCTCGTCGGCGGAATACACGGCCCCGGCCAGGCAGCCAAGGCAGGTCAGGATCACGATCAATCGTTTCATGGCTATTCTCCTCCGTTGACACCCGGAAGCGCGATTGGAAACGTCGGAAATCGTTGCACTTTTTTGCCAGTATACCGGTTGGGACCGTCGGCTGCCATAGAGGACGGTGGGGCGATTTGCGGTAGAAGGGCATAGCAACTAAACTAGCAAGCGCCTGTTTCCGGTGACAATCGAGATCACCCGTGTGCAGAAATCCCCATCGTCCGTGATCAATTTCGGACCTTTTTCTTTGCACGGGACACTAGCGTCGAATACGGATACGGTTGCGAGTGAGCGTCACAAGAACGGCTCCGGTCAGCACACCTGCGTGATACTCCAGCAATTCGGCCATCCCGTTTACCTGCTCATCTACAGTCAGCTCCACCAGCCGCACAATGGGGCCGTGCAACAGCTTGCGAACAAACACCAGTTCCCCAAAGTCCTTATCCTCGGTCACCAGCACACGCTGATCTTCGAGGGCCAGAGCCAGAAGGCGGTCGTCACTCGCCCTCGGGTCGATGGTCATCGCAGATAGCACGTCGTGCCCCCGGCCCACCAGGAATGCTTCCAGAGAGCGCGACGAAACGCAAACGTCCAGAAGGAACTTCATGATGCCTCGGCTCCTGCGATCCGGTCCTGGACCTGTTCACCGGCCAGTGATCGGTGGGCGTAGGCCAGGCACGCATGGATGTCGGCAGGCTCCAGAAACGGGTACTCCTGCAAGAGTCGCTCCGGTGTGTCTCCGGCAGCCAACATGCCAAGCACGTGTTCTACGGCAATCCGCATCCCACGAATGACCGGCTTGCCGCCAAAGATCGCCGGGTCCGTCGTAATCCGCTGGATCAATTCGTCTTCAGTCATTGGGGTATCCTCACCGAATAGTCTCTCGTTTCTAGTGTTGTGCGACCGGATAGCCTTGGCATTATTGTCATTACGAGCATCTCTCCTGCGGGGACGCTTGGCCCACTGGTGGGACAGGCCTCCGCAATCGTCATCATAGCACTCCGCACCGTGTTCCTCCTCTTCACACCGCCCTCATTCCCTTCAACTCAAACAACTCTACCATTCCCTTCCGGCCCCGGATCTCGTTTTGTCCCTTGCTCTCGGCGATCACCCGGTCTTGTACCCTGGTGTACGTGTCCTCGCTGATCAGAACGGTGGTGTTGAGGATCTTGTTGATTCCCTCGATTCGGGAGGCGATGTTCACCGCGTCCCCGATACAGGTATAGGAGAACCGCTGTTCCGAACCCAGGTTTCCGAAAATGGCATGTCCCGTGTGAATCCCGATCCCGATCCGAAAGGTCTTTCGGCCTTCCAAGTCCCACTGTGCGCACAGCCGCTCCAGTTCCTCCAGCATCTCCATCGCGGTCCGGCACGCATCATAAGCATGGGTATCGTTGGCGACCGGCGCTCCGAATATCGCCATGACCGCATCTCCCATGAATTTATCGATCATCCCGCCGTTGCGGAAAATCACCTCCGTCCAGGCAGAGTAATACTCGTTGAGATGTTGAATCAGGTCTTCCGGCGACATGCCCTCCGACATGGCGCTATAATTTCGAATATCACTGAACAGGATGGTTGCCTCACGTTTCTCGCCGCCCAGTTTCACCAGGCTGGGATTCTCGATAATCAGGTCCACCAATTTCTGATCGGTTGTTTTCGAGAAGATATCCTTGAGGAATCGCTTCTCACGCGCTTCGCGGATGTATCGATACGTGGTCACTCCCGCACCGGCAACGAACATGGTCAGCATGGGTTGAGCCATGGGAAGAATCCAGTTCCTGTCGGCGAACATCCAGAATGCAATTCCCGCATAAGCTGCCATGGCGACGAGGAACGCGGCAATGCCGGTTTGCACACTCAGGACGGAACAGAACAGGGCAATCAACAGGCCGCACCCCAGCGCAATCCGGATCCCCGTGCCATGACTCACACGGCGCAGGTAATCCCCCGATAGGATTGTGTTCACGGCCTGGGCCTGTATTTCCGCTCCCGGAATCATGGGGCGGTCGCTGAATCCCGTTTTTCGGCAATGCGGAATCCGATAGAAATCGTGCAGGTCTGTCGTCCATGCCCCGATCAGCACAATAGCGTCCCGAAAGATTTCCTTTTCCACACCGATCAGTTCCAGGCCAAGATCCCCATCCCATACATAAAACAGGGGAACCATCGGCACCCGTTTGCCCGTATAATTGATGGCCATGAATCCGCGTTGATCGAGCGGGATGATTCGGTCGCCGATCCGATATTCGTTGGCGGAAACTTGCCCCGATTGATCCGCCGGAATCCCCAGGTAGGTTTCCGCCACGGCGCGGGCGAATGAGGGGATGATTTGTTCCCCATGCTCGAATTCCAGCGCCGCCCATCGAATCCCGTGATCCGCATCGAGTGGGA
The DNA here is from genome assembly GCA_029568995.1 of Candidatus Omnitrophota bacterium. Classification (GTDB taxonomy): domain Bacteria; phylum Hinthialibacterota; class Hinthialibacteria; order Hinthialibacterales; family JAKPRU01; genus JAKPRU01. The sequence continues at coordinate 18,481 of JAKPYU010000413.1, forward strand.
CATTGATCGAACCGAGCCGCGTTCCGTTCAACAACACCCCCGTGCCGCTCTTCTCGGATGGAGCCGTGAAGGTTTTGATGGTCATCTCACGGCCCTGCTCTTCCCACATCTTGACTTCCTGTTTGCAGGCGAGAATGACCTTGCCGTGACGGTTCATCGCCTCAGCCATGATTTCCTCGGCGTTCTTTCCCTGTTCCGGCTCGGGTCGAATGTCCGGTTCCGAAAACAATTTGTCGAACGCGATCACCTTGGCTCCCCAGGCGTTCAGGTTGTCGATCACTTGCGCAAACACCACCGGCGACCAGGGCCACGTGGCCATTTTGGGGTCGATCCCTTTGAATCCAACAAAGGAGTCCTCGTCAATTCCAACACAGACGATCTTGGCGCTGAAGTCCCGATCCCCACGCCACACAAATCGCGTGTCGTATGACAGGATTTCCAGGGTCTCGAATCGGAAGAATGCGACAAGGAAGAAAGTCAACAATGCGCCGATTGTGAACGCAACAACCATTTGAGTCCTTCGGACAGCAAACATGAACCTCTCCCTGTCGAAACCGGATGGATGAAAATCGCACACCGGCTCCGATTGTAATCCCAAGGAGTTGTGGTTGGCAATGACGAATTGGGTCAAGTGGGATGTCTTTGAAGGAACACGAACGGCGCTGTCGCGGACTTATTCCGATGCTGTGCCTGCCCGTTCTTTTTCGAGGCAGCATTTCTTGTATTTCTTGCCGCTGCCACATGGACAGGGATCGTTACGGCCCACTTTTGTTTTTGTCTCGGAGGTTCGAGAGAGACGGGTGGGCTGCTCGGCGGCTGCCGCTTCACCTTCTTTTCCCTCCTCCGGCTGCTTTTGTAAGCGGCTCCGCAGCGTGGCTCGTTCGGCTGGACTGAGCTTC
>JAKPYU010000420.1 GCA_029568995.1 Candidatus Omnitrophota bacterium
CATTTGACAAGATCATTCGGCTTGTCTTCCGCAAATCAGTCGCTATTGTGTCCTTGGAGTGCGGGAGCGTCAGCTCCCGCCTTTCTTCGGAATTTGATGAATCATGGATCGAATCCACCTCTCGAACACCATCAAACACGAAGCCCGGCGCCTCGGCTTCGATCCGGTCGGCATCACCGGCCCGGAACCGCCCGACTCTGCTACGCACTACTTGGATTGGATTGACAAGGGATATCACGGCGAAATGTGGTATCTGGAGCAACACGCTCAGCAACGCCTCGACCTGCGTTCTGTCTTTCCTGCTGTTCGTTCCGTGATTGTTGTCGGCATGAACTACGCGCCCGATCCCGCGACCACTCCGGCAGGGAAGGGGAACGTCTCCTGCTATGCCTGGGGGAAGGATTACCACGACGTGATGCGATCCCGCATCAAGGATCTGTTGGCCTCCGTGCAGGAACAAACAGGCGTTTCTTTCGCGGCTCGGATCTGTGTCGATACGGCGCCGGTGCTGGAACGTGACCTGGCTCGACGCGCAGGGCTGGGATGGATCGGCAAGAATACCTGTCTGGTCAATCGCCAATTCGGAACATGGCTTTTCCTGGGAGTAATTCTGACGGATTTCGATCTTGAGCCGGACACGCCGCAGAAGGACCGATGCGGCAAATGTCAAAGATGCCTGGATGCCTGTCCCACCGGCGCTTTGATAGCACCCAGAGTCCTGGATGCCCGCAAATGTATCTCGGCCCTGACAATCGAATGTAGAACAGGCATTCCAACAGAATTGAGACCTTTTGTTGGCAACCACATGTTCGGCTGCGATGAATGCCTCTCGGTCTGCCCGTGGAACCGTTTCGCACGACCTACCAGCGAGCCGTCTTTTCAGCTTCTTAATGGCGATGTCCTGTTCGATCCGCAGTTCTTCCTGAATGTCGGCGAATCCGAGTTTCATCAGCGGTTTGAGAATACTCCCCTGGCACGACCGGGACGCACGGGCCTGACCCGAAACGCCGCCGTCGTCCTGGATAACTTGGCAGGAATTCGAATCGACTGACCTTTCCACGCTCTAGTGTCCCGTAACTGAATTATCTTTACGGAATCGCGTCATCGCGAGCCTCCCTCCGGCGGAGCCGGTGATTGGGCAAAGAAAGTGGGGGAGAGGTCCCTCCCCCGAAGATCGGGGGAGGTTAGGTGGGGGTTGACTGGGTACCACAAAACTCCCCGGCCTGCCTGTCGATGACCGAGCTTTCTTAGGA
>JAKPYU010000444.1 GCA_029568995.1 Candidatus Omnitrophota bacterium
GTAGAAGCCCACATTGTTCATGGCGACGTTGCTCAGGTTGTTCACCGTGGTTCCGGAAGCCTGGCTCAAAGTTGCCTGGCCCACCTGAACCGCCGGGATCTTTGTGGCATCCATGAAAGCCTTCTTGCCCGCATCATCCAAGGAGGATACTTTGGCAACGAATGTGTTTGTCCCCATAAAGGTTCCCTGGCTGACCGCCTGCCACGTGGTTGCGTTCGGGTCGAAGAGGCCTTTGATGCTTCCGGCTTCGATCATCGTCAGGCCCGGTTCTATACGGGCGCCCACATAGCTTCCCGTGGAAATGCCGTTGGAGGTGGAAGTGATCTCATACGCTCCGTATGCCGTTACATTCTGAGCGGGAATTTCCCAAGCCCAGGCCGTCGGAGCAAGGCCCGCCGTCTTGGTCCCGGCCGCCAGTTTCTGCTCGATTCCCCAGATACCGCCGGCGGAGAGAGAATTTGGATTAACCAACAAGAGGTTTTCCTCGGCCGAACGAGGGATAACCTGATCACCCGACAGCACGGTGACGGAGCCTTCATCAAAGCTCAACGATTGAGAAGAGCTGATGATTTTGCTTGCGAAGTTTGCCGATGTAAGAGCAAAATCACCTTCGTTGACGCCCGTGCCGAGCGCGTAGCCTCCGTCAATCGCGCCCGATCCCTTCAGGTATCCGATGTCCGTCCAGTTGCTGCCGTCCAGGCTTCCGTAGAGCAGGCCGACGGTTCCATCCTTATAGTAGAGTCCCGACAACAGACCTTCCATCGTGTCGTAGGGAACCGTCTTCGTGCCGAAGACGCCTCCCAGCATGGCAACATAGGCGCCGCCGATTTGAGACGTGGAATCGGCGAAGGGATCCATGTTGACAGCCGGATTGAAGCTGGCTGTTCCGGCCGTGAAGATTCCCGGCGTATTTACGTTCCAGACGTCATACAGACCGGCCAGGGCGATCTCCGTTGGTTGATTGCCGGCGATGTTGTTCCAGAGATTGCCGAACCCCGCGAATACGCCCTGGAATCTATCATCCCTCAGTCTGTAACCGGAATATTCGGTCACGCCGGAGCGCATGGCTGCGACTTCGGCAAGATAAGTGTCATTCGAAATGGTCTTCGATTCCAGGAGCGTCATATTTTCAGCAACGCCGCCATCCCCTATGCTGTACTGCCACGTCGTTTTGATGTAGGCGATCGGATTGGCATCGTCCGTGTATCCCTGATAGTCATATTGTGTCTCTCTGACTATCCCGGACTGACCGGTCATTTTATGAACGTCCATTTCCTCAGCGGGGAAATTGGCCGGGTCGCCGAAAATGTAATAGGAAGTGAAGTTGTCCTGATTTCCTGTTCCTCCCGAAATCCATTTGATCTCTTTGTTGTGGAACACATTTCCCCTCATGCCGCTGCTGAAGGCAGTGGAACGAGTTTTCTCATAAACGCCGCTCGTGGTGCCCCCCCAGACGCCTGAATGAGCCGAGGCGTCGGTTTCGGCATAGCTTCCAAGAAATGTGCCGGTCAGGGTACCCTGTTTGGCATAACTCAGGAACTCTCCCGTGACGGAGGCGTAAATTTCGTTTGCGGCCCAGAGGGAGTTTGCTTCGTCCACGTTCATCCGCCAGATTCCGTAATCGGGGAAGAGGGACGGGGAGCTGCCCGGATAGCCGAAGATCGCGTAGCCTGACGAATCGGCCTGCCATGTTTTGGCGCTTCCGGGATTGGCGTAAGTTCCACCACCGCCGCCCGTGAGGAAAATGCCATTGCAGGGATAGCCATTGATGGAAACCGTGTATCCTGAATCCATGGCCAGCTTCCGGATGGAGCCGCCGGAGACGAAATTACCGCTTGTGTTTCCGTAATCTACGTTGCCCGACATGGCGCCGAACTTCAAATTCACGTAGTTGCCCATATCCTTCGCCAGCAGCTCGGCGGGCGCTACACTGATGCCGGAGATCGCCTGTCTGCCGGTGATACTCCCCGTCGCTTCCCACATATTGAGGCCGGCATATGAACTGCCCTCGATATCCGTCGACTGCAGGAAACCGGCGTTGCCCGCGGGGCTGATGTACAGGCCGTAGAACATTCCTCGGATCGTGCGATCGGCGTCCACGTGGTTGGTCAAAAATCCGTAATATGCGCCGCCGTCCGGTGTAGTGCTGCTGCCGTTGGTTGAGCTTTCAATGCCGCTGGTCATGCTTGCGGAACCGTCAAAGCTCGCATGTTCGCCCATCAAAGCGAGGCCCATCGGCTGATCCGTCGCGTTCCAGAGCGTTCTGGTGGCTTTGTCCGGGTCATCGTCTTTCACGTAGCCGCCCATGATTCCCTGGAAGGTTTTCGCGAAAGGATCGTTGATATCCGGGACCAGGCGCGTGGTTGCGTAAAAGTCTTCAACCGTCCGGGAGAAGACTTTTGCGAACTGTTTGTATGCCGGATTCACGGGCAATTCGCCGCTGAACGGGAAAACGTTGGTTAAAATATTGTAACCCCCTGACCTGACAATTTGCGAGGTTTCCGAGGTTGACGTCAATGTATAAAAATCAGGCAGTGGCTGCAAGGTTGATGTTTTGCCAAGCGCTTCAGTGGGAGCGTCGGACGTCATGGGGAACCATTGATAGGAATCATTGGGATAGTATGTGTAAGATTGTCTCTGAATGGGAGCATCTTCAGCTTCTCTTTGCCAGCCGTATTTGACATATTGGCCGTCAATATCGTTGTCGGCTCGGAAGTAAACGGTTTCATAGTCCATTCCTTCAAAGATACTCCTATTGGGATAACTGCCCGGCATCGCATAGGCATTCACGTTGAGCGTGCCTTTTGCGGTCTTGTAGATATCACCGCTGATGCTGCTGCTGAATGCCAGTGTCTTGGTGACTTCAAAACTTCCTATGCCCGTCGCCTGCCAGGTATCGCTGCCCAGGATTCCCACCAGATCTCCCGTAAAAATACCCATGTTGTCGGGATTGAGGAATCGGCCGCTGACGCCGGCCCAGAATCCACCGTCGCCGGCATATCCGTCCACGGACGCGATGGTGTAGCTTGACTTTCCATACTCGTTGGTTTCCTTCCATCCCGTAGCGCCCGCCCATTTTCCGGTTTCGGGAATTGTCTCCGGGGCAGACCCGCCCGCGGCGGACATCCAGATTCCCCAACCTTCATTGGCTTCAAGTATTTTGGCAGTCTGCATCTGCATGGTGCCTTGGAGATCGCCGACTATGGGTGCGGGAGACGACCAGCCGGACTCTTCAACTGTGAATGAAGCAAATTCTCCATCCGCCATTTTTGTCGAGGTCAGGCGGCCCTGATATTTGTAATCATACATATTCCACATGCCGATGCCCGGATAAAGATATCCGTCAACGGAGTAACCGCTTTCTTTGCCATCGACAATC
>JAKPYU010000455.1 GCA_029568995.1 Candidatus Omnitrophota bacterium
ATCCGGTCAACCCCCACCTGACCTCCCCCGATCTTCGGGGGAGGAACCTCTCCCCCAAAGTTTGGGGGAGACACAGAGGGGGTTGTGCGTATCTTCACTCCTTCGCTCATCGCGCGAAACACGATGCTTTCTTGATCCCAATCACCGGCTCCGCCGGAGTGCCGCTCACGATGACGGGACGGGAACCGCCGCCGCGAGTGCCATTGGTGGGCTAGCCCGCAGACGGGCTTGAGCCCACCCTACCGGCACCCTACCGGCAAATCGCCCCTATATCTTCACACGCTTTCCAGTCTGAGCGGATTTGTACGCGGCAAGAGCCACCGCTAATCCCTGTATGCCCGCCTCCAGGCTTGCTTCCGGCTGGATTCCTTTGCGCACGTGACGCAGGAAATAGTCGATTTCCACCTCCCAGCCGCCTTGTGTCGGATGCTTGTCCGCAACGCGCCAGGATGTTTTCACCGTCCCATCCGGAGAGGTTTTTCCGCGCAGAACTGAAAGTCCTTTCAGGTAGTCGAAAATGATGGTGCCTTCGGTCCCGTAAATCTCTACTCCCGCAAAACCCGGTTTGCTGGTCCAGCCGACTTCGATGTATCCCAGGCAGTTCTGCTCGAACTCCAGCAACAGGACTGCGTTATCTTCCACTCGGATTTTCTTGACCAGTGTCTTGATGGTGGCCGAGATGGAGGTGATAGGGCCGATGTAATAGTGTGCCAGGTCGATTGCATGAATCCCCATGTCCAGCATGGCCCCGCCGCCCGCCAGGTCGGGATTGTAAAACCAATCGCTCATCGCCCAGCCCGGCTGAGGTCCCTCGTGCGCGAAACGGACCCGAATCATGAACGGTTTGCCGATTTCGCCTTTGTCCAGGATCTTCTTGGCCGTGATGTTGCCTCGAAACAGGCGATGGGTAAACGCTGTCATGAATATGGTTCCGGCCTTGTCACGGGCTTTCTGAATTCTGCGGGCATCCGCCAAAGTGAGACAAAGCGGCTTTTCGCACAGGACATGGCAGCCGTGTTCCAGCGCCAGAATGGCCTGTGCCGCATGGAATCGGTTGGGTGTGCAGATGCTGACTACATCCGGTTGTTCGTTCTCGAACAGTGCCTCCGCTGTGGAATATGTACGGGGTACTCCGAAAATCTTTTCGGCCTCTTTCCGTCTTGCCTCGCACGGATCCACCGCCGCGATTAAGTCACAGGCTTTGCTCTTCTGGTATCCGAGCAGATGACAGTTCTGTGCAATAGCTCCGCAACCGATTACTGCTGCTTTCAATCCGGCCATGGATTTGTCCTCCTGGTTCATTGACGGAGTGTATTCGAACTCAGCCTGAATCCACAAAGTACCATAATTTCCAATCGGATCACAATGCGCATCCGGTTTCACGAGAGGGATGCGTTCTTGAAGAGCCTCGCCACCACTGACACAATGCGAGAGATTCAATCCAGGAGGTGCTTTGTGACTGTATTTGCCGATTATGTCCACGCTCATCGAGATTGTTTTCTCCGAGAACTCCAGGAAATTGTCCGAATCCCAAGTGTCAGTACGGAACCGGCCCATGCCTCGGATGTACGCCGGGCTGCGGAATGGGTCCGAAATGCGTTTCAGAAACTCAATGTCTCAGCAGAAATCCTGGAAACCGGGGGGCATCCTGCGGTTCTGGCCGAGCGGAATGCGAGTCCGAGTGCCCCCACTGTCGTGATTTACGGCCATTATGATGTTCAACCGGCCAAGAAAGATGACGGTTGGGATCGCGACCCGTTCTCCGCCGACATTGAAGGAGACAAATTGATCGCGCGGGGGGCCGCTGACAACAAAGGACAATTCCACGCACACATCAAGGGGCTGGAGACTTTTCTGAATACCATCGGTCAGCCGCCGCTGAACATTCGCTTTCTTATCGAGGGGGAAGAGGAGATTGGCAGTCCCAACCTCGGCGGACTGGTGCGCAAACAGAAAGAGCGCCTGCGCCCCGATGCGATTGTCATTTCTGACACAAGCATGTACCAGGTGGACACGCCGACTATCTGTTACGGCCTTCGCGGTCTGACCACGGCGGAAATAACCGTGATCGGACCTAACCGGGATCTGCATTCGGGGACCTTCGGCGGGGCGGTGGCGAATCCGATACACGCTCTCGTGGAGATCCTTGCGGGACTGCATGATAGCGACGGGCGTGTTACGATCCCCGGATTCTATGATGATGTGAAACCACTTGAACCCTGGGAACGCAAAGCCTGGGCGGAACTGCCTTGGGATGATGCGGACTACCGTGAGAACCTGGGCATTGCGGAACTCTGGGGCGAGAGAGGTTATACCTCGATTGAACGAAGCTGGGGACGTCCAACTCTTGAAATCAATGGCATTTACGGTGGTTTTACCGGGGTGGGTTTCAAGACGGTTCTGCCCCATTCCGCCACGGCAAAGATCTCTCTGCGACTGGTCCCCGACCAGAGAGCAAAGAAGGCCCTGGACTTGCTGGAGAATCATCTTAAGTTTATCTATATGAATGGGATACAGATTAACGTTTCCCGTCTGGCAGGGGGAAATCCTGTTCGTTTCGATGTAAGCGGACCGTGGATGGATGCCCTGATCCGCGCTTTGAAGACGGGTTTTGGTCGCCAGCCGGTCTTGATGCGAGATGGAGGGTCCATTCCTATTGTCGGCCTGTTCAAGGAGGAATTTGATGTTCCGGTTTTGATGGCAGGTTTTGCCCGACCGGACTGCGGATCGCATGGGCCGAACGAATATTTCTCAATTTGCGACTATAATCGCGCGATCATCACCTCTGCCACCTTGTTGCAGGAGCTGACAGAAGTCCATTTAGGGGATGTTTAGGCATTTGATCTACAATCTGCTGAAGGTTTCGTATCCTACAGTGAAATTTAGACTTGACATTGGTTGATCTGTCTGGTAGGAATACTGTCCAATCGGATCAGGCCTCTAATCTGAGACAGGAACATCGGAAAGGGGCTACGGGGAATCCCGGAAGGCCAAAGGAGATGCTGTCCGGTAACCGGCCGGCTGGAAAGCCCTACCTGTGGAAGCGCAGCTCAAATGGCTTAATGCCCTTCAATCCATCGCGGATCGTCTTCGTACACTCCGCGATCGGCGGAAGACCCGTCGTTGCCTCCACGACATAGCCGTCCTGGAAAAAGAAAGAAACCGTATTTCTCAACAACTCGATCCGTTCTTGTTGCGTCGATTTGAGATCCTGCTGGAGCGCAGACAAGGTAAGGCAATCGCTCCGATTCGTGGGAAGTCCTGCGGAGCTTGTGGATTGGTTCTTCCCGAACAGACCGTGATTGATGTGCAGACAATGGAATTCCTTATTTCGTGTGAATCCTGCAATCGATTTTTGTATTGGGATCACGAGGAAGAGCGCAAACGTCAGGCCCAGATTGCTGCAGAGGCCGCGAGCGTGACGCCTAAGCAAGTTAAAAAAGTGAAGACATTCGAACCGGTTGCCATCCGCAAGGTAGAAGTGGCGAAACGGGTTGGTGTACAGGTTCCCGCGGTGAAAAAACGCCCGCCGGAGACTCCAAAATCCTCGGAGGTCTCTGCCGCATACCAAAAGATTGCTGCCAAAACAGGTGCCCCTGAAAAGACAGTTCCTCCAAAGGAATCGGTTGGGAAGAGGAAGCCTGCGGCAAAGAAGCCTGTTGTCAAGAAACCGACGGCGAAGAAACCTGTTCCCAAGAAGCCTGCGGTGAAGAAATCTGCGGCGAAGAAGCCTGTCACGAAGAAACCGGTCGTTAAGAAATCTGCCGCCAAGAAGCCCATCTTGAAGAAACCGGTCGTTAAGAAATCTGCCATAAAGAAGCCAGTCCCCAAGAAGCCTGTGGCGAAAAAAAGCGGGACGAAAAAGACTGCTGTGAAGAAATCTCCCCATCGGAAAAGAGCGCCGGGTATCTCGCGCACACCGAAGAGAAGCCCCACGAGGAAATGACGGCCCGTGGCCTGTCCCTGGATCGAATTCATGAGAGAATAGGTTGCATCATGGACCGAATTCGAAGAAACGTCTTCGGGACTCCAATTGGACTCGGTTTCCGGAGGAAAGTCATGTCTTTTCCATACGTTCGTTTTACGTTGGGACTCGTCGCGGTTTTCATTTTCCATGCGGAATGCGTTCCGGCGGATGGTCCCGCTTTTTCGACGATTGTGATTGATGCCAGCGTGGTATTCGAATGTGCCGGGATTGGGGACATAGACGGCGACGGCAAGAACGACATTGTTTCCGGGTCCTACTGGTATAGTTATCCAGGTTTTGAGCGGCATTTTATCTGCGAGATTGCCGAGAAAAGCAACTACCGGGATGATTTCTCCAACTCACTGATGGACGTGGATGGCGATGGAGATTTGGATATCGTCTCGGTGACCTGGTTTACAGAACAATGCCTGTGGCGTGAGAATCCCGGATCGCCATCCGGAACCTGGAAAGAGCACTTGATCGACAAACCGGGGAACTGCGAAACCGGCTACCTGGACGATCTCAGCGCGGATGGAGTCCCGGACCTGGTAGTCGATGTTGCCCAAGCGATCAACTGGTATGAGCATATCGATCAGCCGCCCTACTGGAAGAAGCGTTCCCCCGGAAAAGAAGGAGTCCAGCACGGTTTCGGCACGGGCGATATTAACGGGGATGGCCTGAAAGACATTGTCACGCCGAAAGGCTGGTACGAGGCCCCGCAGGACCCCTCGCAGGACCCATGGGCCTGGTATCCGGAATTCGATCTCGGTTCGACCGGTGTTCCCAATCTTGTTTTCGATGTGGACGGAGACGGTCTCAATGATATAGTTTTTGGAATGGGTCATGACTACGGGGTGTTCTGGATGCGGCAGAATCCCGCTCCCGATGGGGGCAAGCGGACATGGACGCGGCTGGAGATCGATAAGAGCTGGTCGCAGGCCCATGCGATGTTCTACGTGGACTTGGACCTGAGCGGCAAACCGGGATTCATTACCGGTAAACGCTACTATGCGCATAACGGTCAGGATCCGGGGGCTGAAGATCCCATCGGTGTGTATTTCTATCAATACGACCGGAAACAGTCCACGTGGATCAAGACGAACCTGGATTACGGGAATCGTGTCGGGTTCGGCTTAATGCCTGCCGTGGGAGACATCGACAGAGACGGCGATCTCGATGCGGTTTGTTCCGGGAAGAGCGGTTTGTATTTGCTTCTGAACAAGCTGAAGTAGAGATTAGACATACTCCCTCTGAAGGTCCTGGAGCAGATCGTCGGTCAGGCGTTCGACCTTGCGAATTTCGGCGAATTTGCTCAACAGGTCCTCGACGGTCAGGCGATTTTTCTCTGCAAGTGGAATATCGTCGATGACCTTTCCCTTGTTCATCATGATGGTTCGGCTCCCGAGGTCGAGGGCCTGCTGCATGCTGTGCGTAACCATCAAGGTGGTGAATCCGCTGCGTTCGATGAAGTATTTGGTCATCTTGATAATCTGGGCGGCGGACTTGGGGTCCAACGCAGCGGTGTGTTCGTCCAGGAGCAATACTTTCGGTTCGCTGATGACAGCCATCAACAGGGTCAATGCCTGCCGCTGGCCGCCGGAGAGTGTACCGATCAGATTGTCCAGACGATCCTCTAATTGCATTTCCAGTTGAGCCACGGCCTCCCGATAGGCGTTTCTTCGTTCGCTGCCCAAGCCGATTTTGGGATGTCTATGGTGACCGCGCAACCAGGCCATGTGGAGATTTTCCGCAATCGTCATATCCGGTGCGGTTCCCATAAAGGGATTCTGAAACACCCGTGAGACGAATTTCACGCGCTGGTAGTCTTTTTTGTATGTGGTATCTTCCCCCGCAATCTCAATCTTTCCGGAATCCGGCAGAAAGGTTCCGGCGACGGCGTTTAACAAGGTCGATTTTCCGGACCCGTTTGTTCCGATGATGGTGACGAAATCACCGGCATTCACTTTGAGGTCGATTCCACACAGCGCATAGACCTCATTCGCCGTACCGGGATAGAATTTCTTGTGAAGATCGGTAATGGTAATCATTGTTTTCTACTCTCTTTTCACAACTGCCGTGCGGCTCAGGAATTCGTCGGAAAGATGGATTCCATATAAATCGGCAAGGGGCAGGCTGACCGCCATCGTTTCGGGAACACAAGCGTTAATGGGGATATCCTTCGGATTCTCGCCGGCCATGACACGAAGCGCCACACGTACCGTTTCCCGTCCGACCTGATAGTAGTCCGCTCCAAGGCCCAGAAAGGCGCCGAGTTCCACATCCCCGGGGCCATTGGTGAAAAACGGTATTTTGTGTCGTTTCATCAATTCCGCAAGGGACCGGGTAGCCAACCCCACAGTGTTATCGCCGGAAAGAATGAAAATATCGATCCCCCTGGCGATCAGCGATTTCGCTGCATCCAGTACCTCGCCGGCACTGCTCACGTTTGCCTCCAACAGTTCAAAACCATACTGCGGGGCAGATTCCCGCGCCTTGTAAGTACAGGCCTCGGAACAGGCCTCCGCCGTGTTCCACACAATGCCGATCCGCTTCGCGTTCGGGAGCAATTCCCGCATCACCTTGATTGTCCGACCGACCGGCTGCAGTGTTGCCACACCGGTCAATTGCGGCAGATGATCTTCCGGACTCTTTGCGACCCCCATTCGGAACGGATCGGTCACCATGCCGAATACATGAGGGATCGACAGATTTTCCTGCGCCATAACCTGAAGGATCGGTGTACTTAGCGTGATGATGTAATCATACTGCCGACGAACAATGTCGTTTGCGATCAGCGTCGCCATGGACATATCGCCTTGCGCGCTCTTTTCATCCAGGGCAATGTTGTACCGTTCCATTGCCCCACTTTCTTTCAACTCATCGTGAACCCCTCGGAGCGTGTCCATAGTAATTGGGGTCTCGCAAAAATAGACGAGGACAACCCGCGTCTTCTCTTTCGTTGATCGCGGCATGACCGTCGCATTCTTTCGGCTGTCGATGACCTTCTGCGCCCTTTCGAGAACGGAGGAGTTGACCGTAATGTTCAGCTTACGGGCAACATCCATGTTGATGCACAACAGTGTTTCCTTTGTCTGATAGATCGGCAGGCTTGCGGGATTTTGACCTCCCAGGACTTTTGCCAGGTAACTGCCGCCATCATACCCGGTCTGATGATAATCCGGCCCCAAGACGGCCAGGGCACCCAGTTCAGCATGCTCACTGCTGACCGAGAACACAGGGATGCTTTTCTCGTCACCGACCTTAATCAATGTACTGAATCCGACGTCCAGGGTATTATCTCCCGGATTCAGCAGGACATCCGCTCCCTTTGCGGTCAGAGAGCGGGCTGCATCCATGATTTCCGATGGATTGGTGATGGAGGCCTCGATGATTTCCAGGCCGATTTTGGCCGCATGGTCGCGTGCTCTTGCGAGAACTACCTCGGAATTTGCCTCGGAGCTGTTCCATGGAATGCCGACTTTCTTGCGATCGGGAAACATTTCGGCAATCAAGTCCAGAATGCCCTCAATCGGCGGGAAGCAGGATACGCCGGTCATATTCGGCAAATGATCGGTTTCGCTTTTTGCGGCACCGACCCGGTACGGATCGAAAATATATGTAAAGACGACGATGGGCTTCTCGCGACCTGAGGCCAGTTGTACGGCAGCTTGCACACAGGGTGTTGAAAGCGGAACGATGATATCGACTTCTCTGCGGATGAGGTCCTGGATGATTGCGTTAATCATCGAGAAATCGGCCTGTGCATTCTTGTAGACAATCTCGATGTTCTTCCCGTCGGAATAGCCGTTGTCTTCGAGGGCTTTAAGAATGCCCTTCTTGCACAACTCAACAGTCGGTTCCATTCCGAATTGCACAATGCCGATTTTCGCCGTCCTCTCCGTGGAAACTTCCTGCGCCTTGATCAGGATTGTTGCCTGTGAGAGGACCTCTGCGGGAAATTCGACGCCGATTTCCTTTGCGACCCGGAGATTCAGGCCGATGGTAAGTTTGCTGTAATGCTCGAACGGAATGCCCTTCGGACTCTCACCTTTCAGGATGCGATCAACCAAGTGCGCGGCCTGAATCCCGCTTTGGGTATAATCATAGCCGAGCGCTACAAGGGCGCCGTCACCCAGGCGTTCCACGTCACTGAGAAAAATGGGAATCTTCTTGGGGATCGCGGCCTTCACGACAGACTCGAATGCGGAGTAGACAATATTGTCCGGGGCGAGAACAAACGCGTCGATTCCTTTCTGGACCAGAGATAGTGCCGCTTCATAGACTTCGGAGGAGCCGGTAATGGTTGCGCCAAGAAACGTCACATCGCTGTAAGTCGCGACAACCTTCTGCAGCTGCTCGACATTGAACACAGAATTCGCGTGTGCCTGATCCCAGATGCATCCGATTTTCAGCGGTTGCGGCATGATCTTGCGAACCATCTCCATGGTTTTGTCCATGGGAACCGATCCGTATACGCCAGTGACATTCGGCAGATGGTCCGTATCGGATTTGCCGGCGTCGACCTTGAATGGATTCGCCACGGTTGCAAATACAACCGGACGATCCTTAATCTTGTTGATGGCCACCTGGGTACATGCGGTGGAGATCGGAACGACGATATCCACCTTCTCGCTCAGGAACTTGTCGGCGATGGTGTTCGCCGTGGGGAGGTCGTTATTGGCATTTTCGACAAGGAAGGTACAGTTCTTCCCATCCTGGTAGCCGATTTTCTTCATTTCTTCCAGGAAACTGTCGCGGGTAACGTTTAACAGACCGTTGTCGCTGATTTGAAAGACGCCGATCTTATAGATTTTCGAGGCAATCGGTGTGACGGGAGAGGGGCGATTCCTGTAAGTAAAGATCCCAAGAATAGCAAGAAGCACGACGATTCCGGTAACGATCTGGAGCCGTTTATGAGAGAGAAGATAGGAAAGAAGAGGCAAGCGTGCTTTACTCAGATCCCCGCCGGTTACTGTTTTCGATACGACTAACGTAATTAAGACAAACAGGGCGGTCAGGAGTTTCAGATCAATCGGGTTCATTCCTGCATAGAGAGCGACGGCAATCATCATGCGAAAGACAACGGAACCGACAATGACGCTCAGTGTTTTCACAAACATGGAGGATTTCCGCAGAATGGATTCTCCGATGATCACGGCGGCCAAGCCGATCACGATGGTTCCGATGCCCATCCCGACGTCCGCAAATCCCTGGTATTGGGCCACCAGGCCACCGGAAATCCCCACCAGGCCGTTGGCCAGCGTGACGCCGAAGATTTTCATCCAATTGACATTGACTCCGGTAGCGGCTGCCATTACGGGATTATTTCCCGTGACGCGCATGGAGATCCCGAAATCGGTTTTGAAAAAGAGCGACATGAGTATCCAAAAAACTAAAAGGCAGGCGCAGAGCGCAATGCAGGTCCAGATTTCCGTCGGGAGGCCCGGATTGATGTTTTCCAGGTACGTGAGGAAGGTAGTCTGATTGAGCAGGGGGATATTGGAACGACCCATGACGTGCAGGTTAACGGAATACATGCCGGTCATCACAAGAATCCCGGCAAGCAGACCGTTAATTCCGAAGCGGGTATGAATCACGGCAGTGGCACACCCGGCCGCGGCTCCGAGGAGACCGGCAGCCAGGAGGGCGACAAAAGGATTGTGCCCCGACACGATCAGAACGGCCGCCATGGCCGCGCCGGCGGCGAAGCTTCCATCGACCGTGATATCCGGGAAATCGTGTATGCGGTAGGTAATGAACACCCCCATGGTCATCAGCGCATACAGGAATCCTAAATTGAGTGCTCCGACCCAGAGTTCCATGGTTTAGCCTTTCCGTTCGATGATTCCAGCCATGTAATCTAAAGTTCTTTCATGACGGAATTCATCCTTTATTCGAATGAACTGAGAACAATGCGAGAAGGATAGCGTCAATTCTCACGTCGCCCCGGCAATCGGTTTTCCGAGGCATCTTTCGGCTCCAATGACAGATACCCATCCCGGTGCGTTACATTCAGCAGGCTGTCCACGCGGGCGTCCAGCGGGTCCGGCCCTGTCATACCCAGGTGTCGGCGGATCTCTCTTCGCAGCCACCAGTATCCGGAGTTCCAGGAGTAGAGATGATGCCCGTGCGGTTTGCCGGTCAGCGTACTGATGGACTCGTGGAATGCAGGCATCCAGGCCAACTCCTTCTCGATCCGCCACAGGAGCTTGTCATCTACCCACTCCGGGTCCATCCCATGAATCAGCCCGTCCAGGTAATTAGCCGCATCGTTCAAGAACCACGATCCACCGAATACATAAACGCCGCTGTGGCCGTCCAGAAGGTCGCCATTCGCCTTGGAAATCACGCGCATTCCGTAAGGGGATTGAATGCGCATAGTCGTCTCGATGTGTCGTTTTACCAACTCGTCAGGAAGGAGTTTCCTGCCGAATACCGCAAAGGTCAGCACCTCTCCATAGAGGCTGTCCTGGCCGATGCGATCCTGCTGCTTCAGACTTGTCGCGAAGTAGCCGTTTGATTCATTAAACATCCGTCGATAACCGGCGATGGCTTTCTCGATATCCGCGTCGGTGACTTCAAAGCCCAATTCCCGTGCCGCGATCAGCGCGCCGCAATGGAATCCCTGGTTCGATGAGGGTGCGTCGTCATCATCATAGGGCAATTGGTCATGGTATGTTTTCATATAGGCCACATCGGGTTTGAGACGCGGCGGAAGAAATAATCCATCCTTCTCGTGCTCACGAATGAAACGATAGGCGCGCGATACGGTCCGCATATCGGGATTCCCGCCTGCTTTCTTTACCAGGTATGACCAGATCAGGAAGTACTGCGCGTTGTCCTCGTAATTGACCCGTTCGTAGAACACAGCCATGTTCGCTTCCGCATCGAATTTCGGATCGTCCAGTCCTCGCGACATCCAGAAGCCGTCACTCACCCATTGTTTCCAGCCATACCCGACGCCGGAGATGAAGATGAAGTCGCTTTCGGTACGCATGAAGTTGCGACGAAGCAACAGGTAGGACGTATTCCGTAGAATGGCCTCGATGGATCCGCCATTCCAGCCCTTCGCATTCGCCAAGGATAACGTTGCCGCCAGCTGAATGTCATACAGGGAACGGACCGGCGAGGAAAACACCCAGGACGTAAAGGACTGGATCTCCCCGGTTTCGATATGCTGCCACCCGTCGAACTGTGTCCGGTAAATGTTTGTGGCGTCTACTTCCCAGGGAATCATAATCGTGCGTTTTGCCGATCCGTCGCCGGTAGCCAGGGAGATTACACGGTTCTCACAGTCCAGTTTAAGGAAACTCCGGTTCTCCCAGAGTCCAGGGCTATCGCCAATGAATCCGTAGAACATGTCTCCATGGCGAACGCCGGCCATTGGAAAGGTCTGCCAGGAGTTATCGGGAAATCCGGCACCTGTACAACTCGGGCTGTATGTCGTAGTTGCCGGCTCTTTTTTCAGATAGGAATAGTAGTCTCCTTCCGGAGTGGTCTTCCAGGCCATGTCCAGGTAATACCTGCCGTCAGCGGACGCGGTTACCGAAACGGTTCGTTCCCAGAGATCAGGCGTGATTCGCTTCCATGACTCGGTCAATCCCAAGCCGGGCGCGGAACCTCCCGACAGACTGAATCGGCTGTTTTCTCTCTCGTAATGCTTGTAGATTACCGGAGTGCGGCCTTGCGGCTGAATCACGAATAAAGATGCGTCAGATTCGACGGGGCAAAAGATCGCATGTTCCCCTTCCAGGATCTCGATGCGTACTTCCTCTGCGCGCGAGACAGCCCTGACATCCAGATCGGCAGCGGATGCGAAGATCGTGAATTCCATTAGTGCGATTCCGACGAGCATATAGCGTCCTTCCTTACCGGATCGAGTGTTCGGACCGGAGTTCCGTGACTCAGTCTTTCAGTTCGATGATTCCTGCCATGCCGTTTTGGAACCGGGTCTGGCCCAGGATGTGCTGGACCTTGTACACTTCGAGATCCGTCATTACACGGTTCATTTCTTGTTCGAATTGATCCAGATTTTTGTTCAGCGCTTCCTTGGAGAATACTGCGCCGTGCAGGTGGAAGGCATGATCTTTCGCGATGAGCTCCTGGAGAGCGGGAGGTTCCACGCTCTTGTCTCTCATGGCGATGCCCACGCCAATCAGGACATGGTTGTAATCGGAAGCCTCGACGGGGAAATTGACCCATTCGGCGAAATTAGACGAATCGAAAATCTCTTTGCCGTTGGAGGGTTTATTTTCCAGAATGGGGACATTTTTGAGGTGCATTCCCCAGAGTCCTTTACTTTCGGCCAGGAGGACGATGCCCAGCATACTGGCTTGGGAGATTTCAAAGAACGCGGAGACCAGGTCCGTCAGTTGGATCAGTCCATTGGGATGCTCAAAAGTCAGGACATACTTGTAGGAGCCGTTGAATCCGAATCCGTGAAGGAACTTGTATTCCAGCGAGGAATCTCCCTGCGGGCACAGCATAAAATCGACCGCCGGGCGTCTCACCGCGGGATAAAAGTAGAAGTTCTTGTTGATAGTGACCGATTCTCCCAGGAACTGCTTGTAGTCGTCGAAGTTCTCGCCGATGGTGGCCAGCCCGGTGCTGAACGGGATATCCTGTGCTTTCATGGTCACGATATCCTGTTCGGAGTATTCGGAGAGGGCGAGTTTGCGCTGGGAACCGACGGGGATCAGTTTCCCCGGAGCGACCGGTCGCTCAACATATTGGACGGAGATCCCACGAATCTCTTTTGAGAGCAGAGAGGATGCGGGTTTTTCTCCTTGAATGGCTGCGAGGATCTCCTCGGGGCTTGCGAACATCCGAAAGACCTGGTGGAGTCCGCTCAGGGTGAAGATCTCCTGTGTCTGTCGGGAGACATTGTGGAGCAGGAATTCGCCGCCGACTTTTTTGAGCTGTTTCTGGGTGTTGATGAAAACGCGAAGCCCGGCGCTGCTGACGTAGTTCACTTCATGCAGATCGGCGATCAGGATTCGTTCTCCGTTCAGGATGAGCTCGTCGATCTGTTTTTGGAGATCGGAGCAGGTCATTCCATCGATACGTCCCTGAATACGGAGGCATTTGCATCCGAAATCATTTTCGACGGTATAGGTAAGCATGATTGTGAACCTGACTGTACGATGTGATGTGGGCCAAACGGAATCCTTCGGGGCAGTGACCTCTGCCGGCGGCCTGCGGTCCGGCGAAGCGATGAAAAGCTATCAGGCAGACACGTGCCGTGCAAGTGAGTCTCGGTTCGGCCCGGGTATGCAGAGAGCACGGAAATCGGGGATTCCGGCCATCCGTCCATGAAAACGGCAAAACGATCTGCCGGACACCCTCTCAACAAACGGCCTTGTCTCTTGTATAAATACTCCATTCCATACATATCCGGAGAATGACCATGATCCGATTCTTGTTGCCTGTATGCCTGTTTTTAGCGACCATGCCGGTCATTGGCGGCGATCCCATGCCTCTTGCCGAAGGCGGATTCATTGCGGCCTGGACTGTGGCGGGACCACTGCCTGCCGAAGTGAAAGATCCGGGAGGCGTATCACGCGGCGGGTATTCCTATGATTTTCTTGCGTCAGCAGGCGGCGAGAGACAGGCTGTGCCCGCGCAGGGAGGCCGTGTCGAATTCGGTTCCGGTCAATCCGTGTCCTGGAAGACGGCGTTGATCGACGCTGTTGGGGCACTGGATTTTATCTCCATTTTCGAAGCGGACACCGAGAAGAGTTTTCTTGCTTATGCCTTCTGTCAGCTGCATTCCGAGACCGATCAGGAAGTCCTGCTGAGAGTCGGCAGTAACGATGGGGTCCGCATCTGGCTGAACCAGGACCTTGTGCACGACAACCATGTATCGCGTGGCCTGGTTATCAACGAGGACACGGTTCTCGTTTCGCTGAAGAAGGGAATGAACCGGCTGCTGGCGAAAGTGGAGACCCTAGGCGGAAGCTGGGGCCTTGCCGTTTCCGTGGCGGGCAAGGATGGCAAGTCACCGAAAGGAGTCACCACGTCTCTCGCCTCGGAAAGCGGTTCTCTTCAGGACATTTTCTCGGTTCGCTGGATTCCATCTCCTCTTGTGATTCGGACGCCCGAAGGAGAGCGCCAGGTGCTGACCGCAGAAATCACTTCGGGAGGTCTGGAGGATGCCTCCTGTCGTATTTCCTCCGATGCCTGGCCGGAAGAGAAGGCGTTTCAACTGGGCGATATTCCGGTCGGAACCCACCCGTTCGAATTTCAACTTCCGGTGATGGAGAAGGAGATCAAAATCAACCTGAGTCTCAAATCCAAAACGCACAGCAAGGAATGGAAAGACATAGCACTGGAGCAGCCGAAGCAGTGGACGGTTTACCTGGTGCAGCATGTCCATACCGATATCGGATACACGCGCCCGCAGACGGAGATTCTTGCGGAACACCTTCGGTATATCGATTACGCATTGGATTATTGTGACTTGACGGACGATTATCCTGACGATGCGAAATTCCGGTGGACCTGTGAGGTCTCGTGGGCCGTTCGGGAATACCTGAAGCGGAGACCGATCGAGCAGGTGGAGCGATTCAAAAGACGTGTGCAGGAGGGCCGGATCGAGATTACCGGAATGTTTCTCAACATGGCCGAGACCGCCACGGAGAGTTCCTTGGCGGCCTCCTTGCAGCCGCTTCGGGAATTCAAAGATGAATTCGGGATCGAAGTGCGCACCGCGATGCAGAACGATGTGAACGGCGCGGCGTGGTGCCTGGTCGATTATTTCAGCGGAATGGGATTGAAATATCTCACCATGGGGATCAACAAGACCCGCTCTCTGCTTCCGTTCGACCTGCCGACGGCGTTCTGGTGGGAGTCGCCGTCCGGGAAACGGATCATGGCGTTTCGAGCGGAGCACTATCATCTGGGGAATGTCTGGAAAATACACGAAGCGCAGATTGGTCCGTTTCGAGACGGCCTGATGGGGCACTTGCAGCAGTTGGAACGCAAGGGGTATCCATTCGATCGCGCGTATGCGCAGTATTCGGGCTACCAGACCGATAACTCGCCACCGGCGATGAAGGAATGTGACCTGATTCGGGAATGGAACGAGACATACGTCTGGCCGAAGTTGCGCTCGGCCACAGCGCATGAATTCTTTGAATGGATTGAAAAAGAAAAATCGGAGGAATTGCCCGTGTATCGGGTTGCGTGGCCGGACTGGTGGACGGATGGATTCGGGTCTGCTGCGCGGGAAACCGCCGAGGCGCGTCGCATTCATGTCGATATGCAGGTCAACGAGACGGCGATGGCGTTGGCGGCCCTGCTGGGGACGCCGGTTTCTCTCGGTGCGACTGAGCGTATTCAGGAGGTCCAGGAGCAGCTCCTCTTCTACGATGAACACACTTTCGGAGCCGCCGAGAGTATCGGCGATCCCATGGCGGAGAACACCATGGTGCAATGGGGCGAGAAATCTTCTTACTCCTGGCACGCGGTGAAGACGGGTGGGCTGTTTCGCGAAGAGGCTTTCGGGTTGATTCAGGAGTGTGTTCCCCGCGCCGAAGTCCCCACGGTCGTGGTCTGCAATACGCTGAATTGGACCAGGTCCGGATTAGTCGATGTATTCATTGACCACGAAATGATCCCCCTTCATGAACCGTCCCGCATCCTGGATGCGGAAACCGGCCGGGAGGTCCCCGCGCAGCGACTTCGGAACCGGACCGAAGGGAGCCACTGGGCGCTCTGGGTCGAGAATGTCCCGGCACTGGGATACAAAGTTTTTCGGATCGAAAAGGGCGGCCAGAAGCCCAAGCCGGAACCGCCCACAGATTCTCATCAGATGGAGAATCAGTACTATCTTCTTGAATTGGATCCCACAACCGGGAATATCGTCCGATTGTTCGATAAGGAATTGGGACAGGAATTGGTGGATCCGAATTCGGAGTGGGCAGTCGGGCAAATTTTCCATGAGAGCCTGAATGATGCGCAGCGGCAATTCAAGACCGACGGGTTCAAGCGGACTCCCCTGAAGAATGTGGTTATCCAGGAAGGGACAAACGGAACGATCTGGCAAAGCATCCAATTTGCGGGCGATCTGGAAGGGTGCGCCGGGGTAAAGGGCGAATACCGACTTTTCGATACGGCCAAGCGAATCGACCTTCACTACAGCATACGGAAGAAGCCGATCACGGACCCGGAAGCGATTTATGTGGCGTTCCCGTTCCAATTCCCTGACGGCAAGTTCATCTACGAGGGGCAGGGGGGAATGGTGACTCCCGGGGAAACCCAGCTGCCGCGATCTTCCTCCGATTGGCAAACCGTGCAGAATTTCATGGCTTTGCGTAATCAGACGGGGCAAGTCGTGTTCGGCAGCGATGAGATCCCGTTGGTCCAGTTCGGCGATCTCAACCTGGGCAAGTGGCAGGA
>JAKPYU010000490.1 GCA_029568995.1 Candidatus Omnitrophota bacterium
CATTGGGGATGGACGAAGAAGCTGGATCGCAATTACAACTGCGCGTTCGACATTGCGATGATCCGCTATACGCTGAACGCGACGATTGAAGCGGCAGGGATTCTAGGGCGGGATGCCGACCTGGTGGAGCGGTTTCAGAAAGCGCTGAAGCGTCTTCCCGACTATCCGACCTATGGCGATCAAGACCCGATTGTGGTGGACGTCGAGGGAGCGCCACCAATTGAATACAACATCTCGGTTCCCGCTACGCCGGTTTTCCCCTGCGATGTGGTGACCTGGTGGTCTCCGGACAAAGAAAAAGAACTGTTTGTTCGGACTATCGACAAAATGAAATGGAACGGGAATAACGCCACATTCATGCTGGCGATCTCCCGCGCGCGCCTCAGTATGCCCGGCACGCAGGAGTGGCTTCGCGAAGAAGTGGAAGCGCGCACCCGTCCGAATGCCACAATGACCCTCAACCGGATGGTGCCGCGTCATGAGTTCAATGAATTCGGTCACTACACGGAACAGTTCGGGGCGGGTATGGCGGTTTCCGAACTCCTGCTGCAAAGTGTGAATGATGTCATTCGTGTGTTCCCGGCTATCAAGCCGGGGTGTGAGGCTCGATTTGAGGATTTGCGGACGCAGGGGGGATTTCTGGTGAGTGCCGCAAGTACCGCATCCAAAGTGGACTCTCTGCAGATACAATCGCTTTATGGCGGTACGCTGCGTCTACTCAGCCCATGGTCTAAGATTGAGGCTTCCCGCGACGAAGGAAAATCCTACCAAGTGCTCGAAATGGATTCCGCCGGGATTGTTTCCATTGAAACAGAGACCCGTCAGACCTGGAGATTTCGTGACGTTCCTTGATACCACAGGACCCGGTCCGGTTAACCGGACAGAAGACCATTGTGCGTACTTTTCAACGTTCCGATTGCGACAAAATGGCGGCCTGGAAGCCGCATGATGATCCGCTGTATGCGCCGTACACTGTTCCCAATCGGACTGTGGCTGAATGGAACGAATGGTTCGAGCAAAGGGTTGCAGCGCCCGATGTTTTTGCCTATGCAATTGATTCTCCGAATGGCGATCTTGTGGGATGGATGGTCCTGAGCAGTCTTTATCCGCAAGGGAACAGTGCACAATTGGGGATCGATCTCAATCCCGCGTACCTGTATCAAGGCATTGGATGCGATGCCATTCGCACCCTTCTATCGGTCCTTTTCAACGAATGGGGATTTCAGAAAATGCGCCTGGAGGTCTGCGCCTCCAACCTGCCCGCGATACGGTGTTATGAAAAATGCGGATTTCAAATCACGGGGCGAAAATGGGGAAGCGAGGAATACCTGTCCAAAGAACTTGTTTTCCAGGATCATCGGTTTGACAATGTCCGACGATACTATCGGTTGCGGGATAACACGCTGGAGACGCTATATTACGACATGACGGCGACCTCGCAATCGGTTCAAGAGATGCGGAGGGAAATCTGATTTCCGACTTCATTCAGAAGAACCTGGATGCCCTGGCGGTTGGGAATCCCAACGTCGCCGATTGTCTGAGGCTCCTGTCCTCCGACCGGCTTTACCGGGTGGAACGGTCTGTTTCCGGTTGGCCTGTGCCATCCGATCCCCATCGTGCGATTACTTCTGTTTTTTCTGAGAATCCTCTTGAGGAATGCCGGAAACGGGTTCGTGCCCATGAGCCATCAGGACCTTGTGTTCCGATCCTGTTGGGGTGCGAAGGCGGCTATTTGCCCTTGGCCGTGTGCCTGGAGTGGGGGGATCGAATCAGTGCCATTCTGCTCATCGAGCCGGATAGCACCCTGTTTCATACTGCCTTGACCGTCCTGGACCTGTCAAAGATCCTGGGGAATCCCTCGTTCCGGGTTGTCTTGGGAGAGGACCTGGATCGGATTGAAAAGGTGACGTTTTCGATTCTCCCGAATATCGCCGCGACCAAGGCCGTTTTTCTGCAGGAGCAGAACCTCCGAGACCGTTATGCGACATATTTTCATTCGGCCAGAGAGACTTTGACATCCCTGTTTGCGCGGGGGCAGGCCGAGGCGCGGTTCCTTTCGGAATGGGGCGAGCAGATTCAGGAGAATGTCTGGCGAAATGCCCGTCTTACCCTGACCTGTCCCGATTTGGCGAGTTTTGCCGGGATGCTTGCGGGGGTTCCCGCGGTGCTGGTTTCCGGAGGTCCATCCCTGACAAAGGACCTGGAGCCGCTGGCCGAACTACAACCATTGCCGTTGATCATTGCCGTGGATACGGCCCATCCGGTTCTTCAGCGAGGCGGTCTGCAAGCGGACATTGTGGCGACATGCGATCCGACACCGTTTAACCAGAGACATTTCGATGCTGCCGTCCCAAATCCCGATTGTGTTCTGGTATACGATCCGGAAACCTATTTCGAGATTCCCCAAAAGTGGCCCGGCCCACGGGTTGTCCTGAATCCTGGGGAATCTCCGACCTGTGCCTGGTTCAATTGCCTGAAAGGGATTGTTGATGCCCCTCGGAAGCCCCTCTCGGTGGCCCATGCCGCATTGGAAGTTGCGCTCGCTCTGGGCTGCGATCCGATCATTCTGTTGGGGTGTGATTTTGCATACAACCCCCAGGGAGGGGAATCGCACGTTCACGGTGCTGCACTGGCACGGCAACATGATTCTGTAACAGAACTCCAGCAAGATCTGGATCTTACATCCGCCGATCCGAAAGATTTACCGGTTCGTGAACCCCTGGTATGGTTGCCCGGCAAGCAGGGAGGGATCGTTCCATCCTCGCAGGTTTTGGCCCTGTTTGCCCTGGAATTCTCTCTGCGCCTGAAGAAATGTGGCAGAACGGTGATCAATGCCGGTTCACACGGAGCGCAAATCGACGGGACAGAGAATCGTAAACTCCTCGAAATCAAGGATTTATTATGTCAGCCGCGCATGTCGCGCGAATGTCTGACCGACCGATTTCGCTCCGAACGCCCTGCCGTCTCTGTGGATATCGCCCATTTGTTGACAAAGCAGTTGAAGGTACTGAACGAGGGGGCTTCCCTGGCAACCGAAGCCATCCGACAAATCAACGTACTCCCGACTCTACCGGACACGAATTCCCTGTCTGAAATAGAGTCGTTCTTCTGGAAATTACACCGGGATTGCGCGGTGAAAACCGCCTACGGCCTTTCTTTGTATCAGGCGACCCTTTCGCTGACAAGAGGCCGTTTCTCCAATACTGCCAGTGAACGCCTGACTGATTTGAGGGCGTTTTTTGAGAGTGTTCTTATCGCCCGCGAACGTCTCGGCAGGGCCATTTCCGAATCTCTGTGTGACTGACGGAATGTAAAAGAAATTTCCGCTCTGCGTTCAGGATCGACCTTCCGCCTGCCGATAACCAGGAAAGAGAAGAAGAATTCACGACGTTGAGAGTCCCGGAGCGGCTTTCGATTCGGAGTCCTGAATCGCCCATAGAACGTGGGTTTTGCGCTCGCTCAGGGATGGGAGAGGAGGAAGTCCATGTCCTGCAAGCCATCGTGTCCGTTTTTCGAAGGGCACGAATGCCTGATCTGGGAGTCGAAACCGACCCTGTCCGGCTTTCGGACCTGGCTTGCCCAGAATGTGGGGGAGGAGATCGAGAGCAGCGAGACCCTCCTGAGTATTTACACCCAGTTCACGTTGACCTGCATGCGCTGTATGCATAATCCCCATCGTTCCAGTCCCTCCCGCACTGTGGCGAAAGTCGATGAAAACCTGCGGAAGATTCGTCGCGCCCGTGATGAGTTTTTGTTGGCCTCGTCCGGAGGGTGAACCATGGATTCAACCCCCACCTGACCTCCCCCGATCTTCGGGGGAGGGATTGTTGATGCCCTCGTCTTCCTCCGCCCTGTCTTGACAGACAAAGATGATCCCGCCAAGGTATGTTACTCCCATTCGGGTGATTAGCTCAGCTGGTTAGAGCGCCAGTATCACAAACTGGAGGTCCGCGGTTCAATTCCGCGATCGCCCATTCTTAACCACCGCACAGACAGTTGTTTTCAGTCCCGTTATATGTGTTTTGGATGGGTCTCTTTGAGGATTCGGACGATTTTGCGAACCTCCTGTGCTCGGCTGGTCGGGCAGACCAGAACCGCGTCCCCGGTCCCGACCACCGTCACCTCTCTCATCCCCAGAACCGCAATGGTGAGATTTCCTGAATCATCGGCGTTATAGACCAGACTGTCGTGTGTATCGAGAAGAATCGGATTCCCCCTCAACACATTCCCGTGCCGATCCTTATGGCTTGTGCGTTCCAGTGCATCCCAGGATCCCAGGTCTTCCCACGGGAATTGAGCCGGTATGAGCATCACATTGGAGGATTTCTCCATAAGGCCGTAGTCGATGGAAATATCGCCGAGACCCTCAAAAATCCGAGCAAGGCGTTCCGAGGACACGTTGTTGCCTTTGCGGAAGCATTCGGCCATTTCTCGCGTTGCCAGGGAAAGGGTCGGCATCGCCTCGTCCAATTCCCTCAAGAACGTGGACAGTTTCCAGAAGAACATTCCACTGTTCCAGAAAAACCGTTCCGTTGCGATAAACTCCTCGGCGACCTCCTGGCTGGGCTTTTCCCGGAATCGGATCACCGGCAATGCCTGGGTGTAGGCGGATTCATCGGATGTTCGGGCGGAGACTTCCACGTACCCGTAGGAGGCTTCCGGTCGCGTGGGACGGATGCCAATCAGGACCAATTTGTCGTGCTTGCGGGCTGTCTCAAGCGCTTTTGCGACGGCCCTGCGAAATGCGTCGTCGTCCGCGATGCGATGGTCTGCGGTCAGGACCGCCATGCACAGATCGTCTTCCCTTCCGGGATACAGGGCCATCAGTCTGGCGGCGGCCAGCGCGATGCATGCCGATGTGTTCCGCTTGTGCGGCTCGGCCATGATGTTTTCCGGAGGAAGTTCCGATACGCCTTCCCGGATGATCGGTTGCAGGGACCGGCTGGTTACGATGTACAGACGATCTTCCGGAATGAGCGGCGAGATCCGCCGGATCACTGCACCCAGAAGCGATTCATCATGATCAAGCAGTTTCAACAGTTGCTTCGGGCGAGTGCTTCGGGAAAGAGGCCACAAGCGTTCCCCGTGTCCCCCCGCCATAATCACGCCGAAAGAGATGCTGTTCGATTGACTTGCCTTTGTATCGTTCCCATCCATGTCCGCTCTGCCTTTTGCCGTTTCTCAGATCCCATTCCAATCCGGATGCTGCCTGATATGGAGTTCCAGGAGATAAATCGCCGCCACAACCAGAGAATGCGTGATGGTCCCATCGGCAACCAGCGTGCCCAACCGGTCCATGGGCACGGTCACCACTTCGATATCCTCTCCGTGGTCGAGAGATTGACGCCCCACGGATGCGGCTCCCGGAGCCAGGAACGTATGACAACTGTTGCTGATGAAGGCCGGATTCGGTTCCACGTAACCCAGGGGCACGATGGTCTCGGAGTCGTACCCGGTTTCTTCCACCATCTCCCGTCGGGCTGCGTGCGCGGGGGATTCACCTCGTTCGACCAATCCGCCCGGTATTTCCAGGGTGATCTTCTCTGTGCCATGGCGATACTGGCGGATCATCACGACCTCATGGTTTAGTGTCACCGGGAATACATTTGTCCACAGGCCGCATTCCAGGATCTGGAACGGAATGGTCTTCCCTGTTCGGGGAGACTCCGACTCGACCCGGCGGATCGAGAAAATGCCATAGTCCGCCAGGTGTCTTTCCCCGATCTTTCGCCAGTCTTTCAGACTGGTCTCCGGGATGGAGTATCCCCCCTTTGGGTAGTTGTATTTTTCCACAATCTGATCGCCTATTTTCGAGTTCTGCGGGGCTTGCGAAATCGTCCGATCTTGAGGATCTGGCCGATATTGGCATTCGCCGACCGCACCGGTTTGAGAAGGGGCGTGCGGCAGCTGAGCAGCGTGGCCACACCCGGCCCATGTCCGGAAATCAGGCAGTCCGAATGGACTACGATTCCGATGGTTACCGCACCAGACAGAAAGTGCCGCCCGTACGTGTTGTCGCAATCCATCAAGGCTACGAAATCCCCGAAACGAATCTTATCGAGATTGTGCTGCCTGACCACCTTCTCATCCATGGTGGTGATGTCGTAATCGCCGGTGGCCGGGTCCGGGTGTCCAAGACCGGACCCCATCAGCTCGCCGGGAACCATCGCGGTTACCGGAACCTGCAAGGTCCCGTCCCGACCGGCTTTAGTCCCCATTTTGTGAAGAAGCGAGGGGGCCAGGTTGTACGCTTTCACGTCCGGGTAATCGGTCAGTTCCAGTCCTTGCCCGAATGCGCGGATGAGGATCTTGTCATCCAGGGTCAGCCTGTCCAATGTCTTATCATCAAAGTCGATCATCACATGCTCAATTCCGCCGTGATGGCCGACAACTACGCCTTTCGCTCCCTTGGCATCGCCGGTTACAACCCGCGCTTCGTTTCCCATGCAGGC
>JAKPYU010000497.1 GCA_029568995.1 Candidatus Omnitrophota bacterium
TGGGGAAAGACAATTCGCATTGAATTTTCCGAAGTTTCATTATGCACCTTTTTGTCGGTGTTTATGATGTAATATGCAATATTTTTTGATTTTTCACTCTTTAATTCCAGGTGAGGATATTTATCTTAAATTCTGATAATACAATAAGTTATCCAGTTTATCTATCCGAAGGTCTCTTTTGGCATCTGTGTTGCGTTTCCAATCTATTGAACACTGAGAATGTTTTGATAATCCATGAAAACCTATTTTGATTGTATTCCATGTTTTCTCCGTCAGGCATTGGATGCAGTGCGGGCGGTGACAGACGATCCCCGGAAGCAGGAAATGATCTTGCGTGGGGTACTTCATCTCACAAGCCAGATGGATCTGAAGGATTCGCCTCCATCGATGGGAAAGCGGATACATAGTTTGATACGAGAAGCGAGCCGGAATTCCGATCCCTATCTGGCTATTAAAGAGCGCTGCAATCGGTTTGCGCACGATCTTATGCCCTGGGCGCGCCGGACCATTGAGTCTGCATCCGATCCGTTTGAATGCGCGGTTCGGCTTGCCATTGCGGGCAATATCCTCGATTTTGGAGTGCAGCGGGTATTTGACGAGGAATCGGCCAGAAAAATCATTGAAGGTGTCCTTCATGCTCCCATCGACCTGGATGCCATCCGGCAGCTTCATTCGGAAGTGGCGGAGGCGAAGAAAATCCTGTATCTGGGGGATAATGCAGGTGAAATCTTTTTCGACCGATTGCTGATTGAACAACTTCCCTGTGAGAGGGTGACTTTCGCGGTGAGAGGGGCACCGATATTGAACGATGTAACGAGGGCGGATGCCGTGACATGCGGGCTGACCGAAATGGTCAATGTGATTGACAGCGGTTCCGATGCGCCCGGCACGATCCTGGAGGATTGCTCGGTGGAATTCCGGGCGCACTTTACGGCTGCCGATAGGGTGATCGCCAAGGGACAGGGGAATTACGAAACGCTGAGCGACGAAGATGCGCCGATCTGGTTTCTTCTCAAGGCAAAATGTCCTGTCATTGCGCAGGATTTGCGATGTGAGAACGGTGCGTTGATCGTCCGATGGCAGCACCCAACCGGGGGAGAACAGAAGCAAAGGAGTATTTTAACATGCCAAGAAACAGAAAAGGCCGGAGAGGATCCAATCATCCGGCATTGAACTCATCCCGTGGACTAAACAGGGGATTTGAAGGGGCAGCGCGTCAGGGTGGTCATGGTCGCTGCATGCAGCGGCGACGGCACACCTCCGGGATTTCCGTTCCGCCTGACACCGGGATATTCAATGGGAATTCCATCGACTTCCCGGATAACCATCCCGGAGTTGCCGTGCAGCCCAAGGCAGCGGTGATGGAATACCCGACACAGGGGCCTTCGGCGATTGTCGATGTAAGCCGATGCGAAGGATGTGGTGTTTGCACAGATCTTTGTCCCATTGAGGCCATTAAGATCTGTGATGGCGTTGCGGTGGTTGGTGAGGATTGTCTTGGATGTGGAGTCTGTGTTCCAACATGTCCAAGCGGAGCCATTTCTATCCAAACTCGTCAAGGAGGTAACTGAACCATGCCAAGAGGTCAAGGTGGCGGTGGTGGTCAAGGCGGAGGTCGTGGGCAAGGTGGTGGCGGTCGAGGGCAAGGCGGCGGTGGCCGTGGCGGAGGAATTGCCGCCGGACCCGGTGGGACCTGTGTCTGCCCGGAATGCGGAGCCACTGTTCCGCATCAGCAAGGAGTCCCCTGCAATCAGACAAAATGCCCGAAATGCGGCGCCATGATGACCCGTGCGCAGTAAGTACGGGAAGACGTATGCTTCTATGGACAGGGATTTCCCTCACAGGCCTCCAGCTTGTGGTCCATATCTTGGCAAGGAGAAGCAGACATGAAGGTCGTCGTTATTGGTGCAGTCGCAGCGGGTCCGAAAACCGCATCCAAGATCCTCCGTTTACGCCCTGATGCAGAGGTTACTGTTCTGGAAAAGGGTGAATTCGTCTCGTTTGCCGGTTGCGGATTGCCCTATTATCTCTCCAATGTGGTCAAGGAACAGAAGGAGCTTCTCTCAACGCCCATCGGAGTGCCGCGCGATCCTGCTTTCTTTCGGAAAGTGAAGAATGTCAGAGTTCTGATACGAACCGAAGCGCTCACAATCGACCGGAAATCCAGGCAGGTTGAGGCAAAGAACCTTCAAACCGGCGAGTCGTTTTCTCTGCCCTACGACAAGTTGGTTCTGGCAACGGGCGCACAGCCCATTATCCCCCCCATCTCTGGCATCAACCATAAAAAGGTCTTCACCCTGCACAACATCGAGGACTGCGAGGCCATCCGTTCCGTGTTGGCCAATGGCGACAAGAAAGCCGTGATTATCGGTGGCGGTTTGATCGGCGTGGAGACAGCCGAGGCGCTCGTTCGAAAGGACTGCTCCGTCACCATTGTGGAAATGCTTCCACAGATTCTCTCCGTCCTCGATTGGGAGATCGCAAGGCAAGTTGAATTGCACATGCGCTCCAAAGGCGTGGAAATACGAACCGAAACGAAGGCGCTGGCAATCGAAGGAACAGGGGATGAGATCCGCTGTGTGACGACAGATAAGGGTGAAATTCCTGCGGACCTGGTAATTCTGGGTGTGGGTGTCCGTCCGAATGTATCCCTGGCGAAAGAGGCCGGGCTTGAGATCGGCGGGACCGGCGCGATTCGGGTAAACAGGCGCATGCAGACTTCCGACTTGGATATCTATGCCGTCGGCGACTGTGCGGAGTCCAGGCATCTCGTTACCGGACAGCCGTGCTATGTTCCGCTCGGCTCCACGGCCAATAAGCAGGGGCGAGTGGCCGCACTGAACATCTGCGGGCTGGAGGATTCGTTTCCGGGTGTGTTGGGCAGCATGGTCTGCCAGGTGTTCGATTTCACCGTTGCCCGCACTGGCCTGAGTGAAGCGCAGGCGCGAGATGCCGGGTATGACGTGGTCACATGCCTTGTCCCCGGTCCCGACCGTGCGCACTACATGCCCACTGCGAAACCGCTCATGCTGAAGCTCATTACCGACCGCGCAACCGGGCGATTGCTCGGCGCACAGGCCACCGGACCGGGAGAGGCCGCCAAGCGCATGGATGTTGCGGCGACAGCCATTACTGCCGCGATGACTGTCGATCAGGTCTCCAAACTGGACCTGAGCTACGCCCCGCCTTACTCCCCGGCGATGGACAATCTCATCACCGCCTCCGATGTCATTCGCAACAAGATCTCCGGCGCAATGGTCGGCATCACGCCCATGGAATTGAGAAACAAACCCGCCGAATCCTATTTCTTCCTGGATGTTCGCAGTCCGGGGGAGGTGGCGAAGGTTGCTCTGTCGGGGGCTGTCAATATCCCGC
Source organism: Candidatus Omnitrophota bacterium (assembly GCA_029568995.1). GTDB lineage: Bacteria > Hinthialibacterota > Hinthialibacteria > Hinthialibacterales > JAKPRU01 > JAKPRU01. Next base: position 3,376 of record JAKPYU010000497.1, read on the forward strand.
TGGGAGCGTTGCGTGACAGGGTGAATGAAATCCCGCGCGATAAGGAAATCATAGCGTTCTGCCAGGTTTCCCTGCGCGCGTATGAGGCCGCTCTGATTCTGAAAGCGAACGGATTCGATAGGGTGAAAGTCCTCGACGGCGGTGTAGCGATGTGGCCGTACGAGAGAATCTTCGGAAAACAATAAGGAATGCCGATGGATCGGCGTAAAAGGAGAAGTGATTCATGAGTCAGGGAGAAATCCGGGGAACCGGACCGGAATGCAAATCGAATTGCACGGCAAACCATGGGCCGCATGGCCATCCGTCTCATGCAGAGGAATCCCCGGAAATGCAGCGGGTAGCCCAGCGGATGCGACGGGTCAAACATCGGATTCTGGTCCTGTCGGGAAAAGGCGGTGTCGGCAAGAGCACGGTTGCGGTCAATCTCGCTGTCGGCTTGGCACGGTCCAGGAAACAAGTCGGTTTGATGGATATTGATATCCACGGCCCCAGCGTCCCGAAACTGCTTCACCTGGAACAACGGGCGCTCAATGTGAAGGGCGATACCATCGTCCCGATCACCGTGGGAGACCGAATCAAGGTCATGTCCATCGGCTTTTTCCTTCCGAGCGAGGATGTCGCGGTCATCTGGCGCGGCCCGCGTAAGTATGGGCTGATTCAGCAGTTCCTGGCCGATGTGGAATGGGGGGACCTGGATGTCCTCGTTGTGGATTCGCCTCCGGGAACCGGCGATGAACCATTGGGAGTCGCTCAACTGATTGGAAGGGTGGATGGGGCTGTGATTGTCACAACGCCTCAGCAGGTCGCCGTCCTGGATGTCCGGAAATGCGTCACATTCTGCGAACAATTGGACGTTCCAATTCTGGGCATCGTTGAGAATATGAGCGGATTCGTCTGCCCCAAGTGCGGGGAGCGTTTCGACATTTTCAAAAGTCGCGGTGGTGAGAACCTCGCGAAAGAGGTTGGTGTTCCCCTGCTGGGAACCATCCCCATCGAGCCGGAAATTGTCGCTGCCTGTGACAATGGCGAACCCTATCTCGATAACTATTCCTATACCGACGCCGGACGGGCGTTTGATGGCATTGCGCAATCCATTTTGAAAGCGCTGGTGGAGTCGGAACGGACTCCGGAGACTGATACGCCTGCATCTCCCGATGGAATCATGCGAATCGCTGTGCCGATGGCAGAGGGACGGCTGTGCGCCCATTTCGGCCATTGCGAACAGTTCGCGCTGATCGACGTGGACCCGGATACGAAGGAGATCATCGGAAAGCAAGAAATCGAGCCTCCACCGCATGAACCGGGGCTATTGCCCCAGTGGATTCAGGAACAGGGAGTCACGCTTGTTCTCGCGGGCGGCATGGGCGCACGGGCGCAGGATTTCTTTCGGCAACGGGGGATCACGGTCATCGTGGGTGCCGTGGGCGAAGAATCCGAACGGGTGGTGCGGGAATACCTGGATGGTTCGTTGAAAACCACGAAAAACCTCTGCGACCACTAAGGGAGCAATGACGAATTAAAGAAGAGGAAAGGGACAGAAGGGTGAGAAAGAAAAGATGAATGAGTATGTGTTCGGTCCGGTGCCGTCACGGCGTCTGGGGCGGTCTCTTGGTATTGACCTGCTGCCGCTGAAAACATGCAGCTTCAACTGCGTATATTGCCAGGTAGGCCGAACGACCTGCCTGACCGTTGAGCGGAAAGAATGGGCTCCAACTGGGCCGGTTTTGGAGCAGGTCAAACAGAAGATCGCCGGGCCGGTGAAACCGGATGTCATTACCTTCTCCGGTTCCGGCGAGCCGACCCTTAATTCGGGAATTGGCGAGATTATCCGTGGGATTAAATCATTCACCGAAATCCCCGTAGTGGTTCTCACCAACGGTTCTCTTCTATGGATGCCGGAAGTCCGTCGGGATCTATTGGAGGCGGACATAGTGGTCCCTTCGCTGGACGCCGGAACGGAAAATCTTTTTCGGTATGTCAACCGCCCCCACCCGGAGATCTCATTTGAACGGCTGGTCGAGGGAACGGTCCAATTTCGAGAGGAATACAAGGGGCAAATCTGGCTGGAAGTTTTCTTGATGGGGGGAGTTACGGCGATGGAGAGCGAGGTGGAGAAAATGGCCGCCATCGCCAGGCGAATCCGCCCGGATCGGATTCAGCTGAATACCGTCACTCGACCGCCGACAGAGGAATACGCCTACTCCGTACCGGAGGAACGGATGCGCCACTTCGCGACCTTCTTCGAGCCGGAAGCCGATGTAATCGGCGGACATTCTTCCACATCCGAGGTGACCGGACCGGCGGGCGGCAGCGAGGAAATTCTGGCTCTCGTTCGACGTCGCCCATGCACCCTGGACGATATTGCCGATGGGCTGGCCATGAATCGGAATGTGGTCATGAAATACGCGGATCGGTTGATTTCCGAGGGACATCTCCACCACAAGGTGCAGGATTCGCGGATTTACTATTGGGCCGCCGAAGAATCCCCCAAAAAAAATGAGGCCTGAGTATCCCCATGCCTTTTCGGAGCCGGTATGAGAAAATGGGACCATGACTGAAATTACTCAACCGCATGACCACTTCTTTCGAAGAACTTTCTCCGATCCCGACATTGTTGAGGACATCCTTTTCAACAACCTCCCCCAAATCGCTACCCATTTGGTTCCCGGAAGTCTGGGAAACACCGGGGAATCCTTCGTAACTCCCGAACTGCGCGAGTATGTTTCCGACATGCTCTATCGCGCGCAGCTGAAGAGAGGGACAGGAGCCTACCTTTACCTGCTGTTTGAGCACAAGAGCCATCCCGAACCCAGAGTGGCGTTCGATCTACTGCGCTACATGGTGCGGATTTGGGAGCGGATTCGTGACCAGGGGGCCTCGGAACGCTTACCGCATGTCATTCCGATTGTGTTCTATCATGGAAAAGAACGCTGGAACGGGGATACGAATTTTGCCGGGCTTTTTGAGCAGATTGAGGAATTGCGGGAGTATGTGCCGACATTTGAGTATTGTCTTTACGATCTGTCGCGGTATAGTGAAAATGAGATTCGGGGTCAGATGATATCGCGGGTGGCACTGCTGTCGATGAAGTATATCTACAAGGACGATCTGGGTAAGGAATTTGTTCGGATCTGCGAGTCGTTGTGCGGTGTGCAGGCAAATCAACGGTTTCTTGATTTCCTATGGAGCCTGCTGGAATATATGGGCACTGCGTCGGATCGAATCAGTGAGGAGCAGATACGAGTGGGTGTGAGGAGAATATTCCCGGACTCAGGAGGTGATATCATGCAGCCGTTGTTTGTGAGAATCCGTGAGGAAGCGCAGGAGCGCGGGCTGGAGCAAGGTCTGGAGCGAGGACGCGAGGAAGGACGCGAGGAAGGACGTGAGGAAGGACGCGAGGAAGGACGCGAGGAAGGACGCGAGGAAGGACGCGAGGAAGGACGCGAGGAAGGACGTCGGATCGGATTGCAGGAGGCCATCGAATTGGCTTTGGAATTGAAATTCGGGGATCAGGGATTGTTGTTGGTTCCCCGGATTCGGGATATTTCCTCTATTGAGAAGCTGGAACAGATCAAGAATACGCTCCGAAAAGCGGACACGCTCGATCAGATCGCCTCGTTGCTCTAACGGCTCCTGGTGCTCCCCCGCATCCTCCTATTTGACGAAGTGCCAAGTATGATGGGGGAATCGGCGCCTGCGCTCAATCCAGCTGAAATGTGTTTCGCCAGTCTTGTGTTTCTTTCCAGGCAGGCTGCTCCTCCTTTTTGAGAATGAACCCGCCGATTACCAAGTCATCGATATGCGTCCGCATGAAGCATCGGTACGCATCCTCCGGCGTGCAGACAATCGGCTCTCCGCGCACATTGAAACTGGTGTTGACAATCACAGCACAGCCCGTTCGTTTCTCAAACGCCGCTATCGTGTCGTAATAAAGCGGATGATCCTCCCGTGCTATTGTCTGAATTCGTGCCGAATAGTCCACATGAGTTACCGCCGGGATGTCCGAACGAAGAACATGGAGTTTGTCCAGACCGAACAAGGCTTCCTGTTCCGTTGACATCGGGATTCGCCTGTGGGACTGGACCGGCGCGACCAGCAGCATATAGGGCGACTCCCGGTCCAGCTCAAAATAGTCCGAGACACGCTCCCGCAGCACCACCGGCGCAAACGGTCGAAACGACTCCCGGAACTTGATTTTCAGGTTCATGGTTTCCTGCATTCGCGGCGACCGTGCATCCCCCAGAATGCTTCGAGATCCCAACGCGCGCGGCCCGAATTCCATTCTTCCCTCAAACCACCCCACAACCCGTTCCTGCATCAGCAGATCCGCCGCCCGTTCGGCGATCTGCTCCATCGGGACCGGGATCATGGTCGCCCCCATTGCACCTAACCGCCGTTCGATTTCCTCATTGGAGTATTCCGGTCCCAGCAGGGAGGCCCTCATTCGATCTCTCCCGTCCGGTGTTGCAGAGCGTTCGTTTTGGAGGTAGCGATGATATACCGCCAGCGCCGCTCCCAGCGCGCCGCCCGCATCCCCTGCCGCGGGCTGAATCCACAAATCCCGGAACGGTCCTTCGCGCAGAATCCGCCCGTTCCCGACGCAGTTCAGCGCCACGCCACCCGCCAGGCAGAGGTTTTGCTCGCCTGTGAGACGGTGCACATGGCGGCTCATTCGAAGCATCGCTTCTTCCGTCACATCCTGCACCGACCGGGCCAGGTCCATTTCCCGCTGCGTCAGCGGCGATTCCGGTTTTCGTGGCGGTCCGCCGAACAGCCGGTCGAATGCCCCGTTGGTCATGGTCAATCCGCAGTGGTAGTTGAAAAAGTCCAGGTTGACTTTGAACGATCCGTCTTCCTTGAGGTCCAGAAGGTTGTCCAGAATCGCCTGCACATAGGTCGGCCTGCCGTACGGGGCCAATCCCATCACCTTGTATTCCCCGGAGTTCACCCTGAAACCCGTGTAGTAGGTGAATGCGGAGTACAACATCCCCAGTGAATGCGGGAATTTGGTTTCCGCCAGGATTTCGAGATTATTTCCCCGTCCATGCCCGCAGGTGGTGGTGGCCCATTCGCCGACACCATCAATGGTCAGAATGGCCGCGCTGTCGAACGGCGACGGATAAAACGCGCTTGCCGCGTGGCTTTCGTGATGGTCCCCGAACAACACCTTTCCGTCATAATCAAGTTCTTTCTTGATGGTGTCCACCATCCAGAGTTTCTCTTTCAGCCAGAGCGGCATAGCGGCCAGGAAAGACCGGATTCCCTTCGGAACCGATCCCAGGTAGGTTTCCAGGAGACGATCGAATTTCAGGATGGGTTTATCGTAGAAAACAACATAGTCAACATCCGCAACGGAAATCCCGGCGGTTTCCAGGCAGGCTTGTGCCGCATGGTTTGGGAAAGAATGATCGTGTTTCTTGCGGGTGAACCGTTCTTCCTGGGCGGCGGCGACAATCTCGCCATCCCGCACCAATGCGGCTGCGCTGTCATGATAGAAGGCCGATATACCGAGTATCCACATACCTTTGACCGTCCGTATGCAGAGAGGATGGGCGGAAAATAAATGGCCGCCGTTTATTGTCTTTTCATCTTACCTTTGGGGGACCAATGCCCGAAGTGAATCCGCCACCACATGCGGAACACCGTGTTCAGAGTCCGGGGGATGTGGCTCGGACGCAGCGAACTCTCCCCTGCCTGCCGGGGATAATGCTTGACCCCCTTTTCGAAAATCCGAAAATTCCACCGTCGCGCGCGGGCCACCAGTTCGGTGTCGATGAAGAAATCGTTGGTTTCCAGGTCGATACTCTCCAGGACCTCCCGGCGCATCAACTTATAGGAACAGTCCACATCGCGCACACGCACCCGAAACAGCAGGCTGACCAGGCGATTGTATCCCCATGAGAGGAACAGCCGCAGAAGCGGGTCAAACCGATAAACCCGAAATCCTACCACAAGATCGTGTTCCACAATATGCGGCAGGAAATACCGCAGATCCCCGATGCTGAACTGCCGATCCGAATCCGTATAGAACACCAGCGGATATCGCGCCGCATCGAACCCCCTGCGCAGGGCGGCTCCGTAACCCAGGTTGGTTTCATGCGACAGGCACCGAATAAGTTCGGGATGCCTCTGCGCCATCTCATCGGCCCTCTTTCCCGTCTCATCCCGGCTGCCGTCGTTCACCACGATGATCTCATAAGAGACAGCAGGCTTTTCCGAAGTGTCGTCTTGGGACAGATTGCCAAGTTCCAGCGCGCGACAAACCTGGTGCAAGTGGGGCCTGAGTTTCTCCAGTTCGGCCAATGCGTCTTCCAACAGGGGGACAATATTGTCCTCTTCGTTGTAAGCGGGCAGAACCACCGACAGCCCCATCAATTCCGACATTTTGAACAACGCTCCTATCGAACGGTCAGCACCGGTAAAAAAACCATTCTAGCACAGGATTGCCAAGGTCCTCCTGTGAGGGTGAGGCTATTATACTGATTGCCGGCCTGAACTGGTGGGACAGGCCTTCTGTGCCTGTCGCAATGGCGGCCCTTTTAACCTCTTTAGTGTATTCCCCTCCCTCCCCGGTCTATTCCTTCCCCCACCTTCGAGCTACAATTGCCCCCATGATGATGTCGCGAAAATGTTGTCCTATTGGGCTTTTTCTCCCGGTTCTCTGGCTGTCGGCGCTCTCCAGCTGTTCCGGTGAACCGGCAGCGGAACAGCAGACCGACCAGTCCCGCAAGTTGGCCGTCGTGTCGCCGCACAATCTCCATGTCAAACGGGAGCTCGGTGCGGCGTTCAGTCGGTGGTACGAAGCCAGGTACAGTGAGGCGGTGACAGTCGATTGGCTGGACCAGGGTGGAACCTCGCGATGTATGCGGTTTGTGCTTTCCCAGTTCGAGCGTACGCCTGCGGGAATCGATGTGGATTTATTCTTCGGTGGCGGGATCGACCCGTACCTGCGACTGGGGTCTCTTGGACTCTTGCAGCCCTGTGAGCTGACACCGGAAATCTCCAAGGACCTGCCGGATTCCATTTCGGGGATTCCACTGCGCGATCCGAACGGATTGTGGTTCGGTGTGGCGCTATCGACTTTCGGGATTCTGATTAACGATGCCGTGGTTCAACGATGTAGTTTGCCGGATGTCAAAACCTGGACGGATCTCGCCGATCCGGCGGTGTGCGGCTGGGTGGCGACACCGGACCCGCGCAGCGGTGGCGTGGCCCACATGATTTTCGAGATCATCCTTCAGGCGCTGGGATGGGAAGACGGCTGGGCGACCATTATGAAACTGGCGGGCAACAGCCGGTATCTCACGCGATATTCCTCCCAGATCGGCAAAGATGTGGTCTCCGGCGAGGCGGCGTATGGATTGCTGATTGATTTCTACGCCGCCGCGCAGATGCGCCAGGGGCAACCCGGCTCCATCCGTTTCGTCGTTCCCAAAGGCGTGTCGGTGATGAACCCGGACGCGCTTGGGATTCTAAAAGGCGCACCAGAACCGGAACTGGCGCAGCGATTCGTCCAGTTCCTGCTCAGCCCGGAGGGTCAGCGGCTCTGGGTGCTTCGTCCGGGCGATCCGGGTGGGCCGTTGAACGAATCCCTGGACAGACTGCCGGTTCTTCCTTCTGTCTATGCGGAGCCGCAGATCGCCGAACGGTCCGTCGCATCCCCATACTCTCTGGAATCGACATTGAACTACAATCACGAACTGGGCGGGCAGCGATGGGGGATTCTGGACGATCTGGTCGGCGCGGTGATTCTGGACCAGCACGATCTTCTTCGCGCGGCGTGGCGGTCTATGATCGAAGCCGGATTGCCTGCTGAGAAAGTGGCGAGTTTCGTTCGGCCTCCGGTCGATGAAAAAGAACTGCTCCGTCTCGCCAGTGATGAATGGAAAGATCCCGTCCGCAAAGCCGTTGTGATGAAACTATGGACCGAACAGACCAGCAAGGTCTTTCAGGCGATTCTGAGTTCTGAGGGGGCGCTATGAACACGGCGATTTCGAGCCGAATGCAGAGTTCCGAGCGCGCTGTTCTTGTCATCGGATTATTGCTCGTTGCGGCATTGACTTTCATCAGTATCGCCAGGCCGCCGTGGTCCGCAGCGGCGGTCTTTGCCGTTATTGCCGGGGCGGCTGTCTTCCTCTCCCGCCTGGACCTGGCCTTTTGCCTGTTCATTGCCTCTGAGGTTCTGATTACCGAGGATATTCTTCTCCTTACGGAAAAGCTGTACCCGACACTGTATAAACTCTCTCTCCCCGGCCTATTCATCAACCCTTTTGAGGTTTTTTTAGTTCTGTTGCTTGTAGTGACGATTTTCTCATCGCGCGCGAGGTTTGTCCGCACAGCCCTGGATATTCCCCTGTTGGCTTTCGGCCTGGCCTGTGTTGCGGGATATATCACCTGTGTTCGCCTTACGGGCGAAGCAGGCCGAATTTTCGAACCCCGGCGGATTCTGCATTTTTATGTAGTCTTTTTCCTCACCGTAAATATCATCACCACGCGGGAACGGTTGAAACTGCTGTTGTGGGTCTTCGGCGCGGCCGTGATTCTGAAGAGCGCCGAGGGGATGTGTCTGTATTTCCAGGGCGCGGGACTACAGATCAAGTGGCGGATCACCGCCATTTTTACGGGTTGGGGGGATGGCCTGAATTTCGTGACCTATCTTTTGTTTGTGCTTCTTCTGCTCATCCGAAAACCGGAGGGAGTCCGCCGGGGGATGTGGCTGCTGTTCTGGCCCATGGTGCTTCTCACGCTGTTGAATACGTACAAGCGAGCCTATTATGTCGGTTTTGCCGCCGCGCTGGGATGCCTGTTTCTTCTGGAGGGGGGCAGGCGACGGGTGCGGTTCGTGGTGTTTGGTGCGTTGGCACTTGTGCTCCTGTTGGGCGTGATTACGGTTACCAATTCCTGGTACGCGGTCGGGCAAAGCGTCTGGTCCATTTTCCATCCTACCAGGGAAAGCAGCGCCCATTATCGCCTTGTCGAGTGGAAGAATGCGCTACTGAGCATCCAGGCGCACCCGTGGCTTGGGATTGGCCTCGGCGGGATTCTGGAGATGCTTGTCTATCTGCCCCGGACCAATTTGCTTGGCGTGCATAACACCTTCCTGTGGGTGACGGTAAAACTCGGACTTTTGGGACTGCTTGTCTATTTGTGGCTGATTCTGAGTTATCTGCACTGCCTGATGCGGCAGCGGAACACCCTGCCCGATTCGTTCCTGCGCTGGGTGAACCAGGGATTGCTGCTCAGTTTCATTGCTTTTCTCACCGCTCAGTTTTTCGCCCCGATGTTTTTCCAGATGCGGACCTCGGCCTGGATGGCGCTCGTGATGGGAGTCGGCGTGATGCTGCCGTATCTGAATGACGGGGCAGGCCATCGCGGGCAGGCACGGGGTTCTGCCCCTGCGACAACCATCGACCCGTGCGACCCCGTCTCGTAGAGACAGCCCCCTGTGGTTGCCCCGCAGGATTCAGAACGCAATTGACCGACTTTCTTGCGGGTGATATTTTTGAGTGAGGCCGTTGGGGTTTGGAGAATGGAAAAAAATGCGCAAAAAACACGGTTTCACGCTGATCGAGCTGCTGATTGTCGTGGCGATCATCGGGATTCTGGCGGCCATCGCAGTCCCGAATTTCCTGAATGCGCAGGTCCGCGCGAAAGTGGCACGGGTGAAAGGCGAACTGCGCTCGTTCTCCTCGGCGCTGGAACTGTACCGTACGGATAATGGGCAATACCCGTATCCGCTGATGGAGAAATATCCCGCCAAAGGCCAGCTTCACACCGCGAATCACATCGTGAAGGCGCTCCTGGAACTCACCACTCCGGTTGCATATATGGCCAGCGTGGATTATGCAGATCCTTTCTTCAAAACCGGCGAAGGATTCTGGATCTCAACGGTTCCGGCGTATTCCAGCTATACGTATGTGAACTACAAAGGGCGATGGGGAATCTCCTTTGTGGTCGATCCGCTGGTTGATGGGTATGGCCTTGCCAGTTTCGGGCCGGACAAGTACGACAGCGGCGGGGTGTGGCCCGCCATTCAGCAGGCCCGCGGACAGGCGCTCAGCGGTGCGTGTTTCTATCAACCATCCAACGGCACGGTCAGTGTGGGCGATATTGTCCGGTATGGCGGCGATGCCCATATTTCCGGTTACGGCGATGACTGATGCGGCTATGTGCTGGAACGCTCCGGGGGATTTGGGGTCACTTGAGAATCTGCTCGTGGAGGGAGTGCTGGGGAGTGACGCTGATCGGAGAACCGGCAGGCGCAATGGCCTTTTTCAGTGCGGACCATGGTTCATTCAGTATTTTGATCGGTTCCAGGGCGGATGACGTCCCCTGATGCCCGCTTTGTCCCAGGGGATTCCACATATTCGGCTGCTGGGTCTTGGACCTCTGCTCTGCCTGGCTGAGTAAACGCTCGGCCAATTCCCGACGTTCTTCCCGTTGCTTCTCCAGTGCACGTGTGTCATTTTCTGTGACGGTGGACCTTGGGTCCAGAATCCCGGGCACAACGGTTTGGGTAGGCGAGGTTGTGCAACCGCACAAAAACGCCACCAGGGCCAATGAAGTCAACAAGCGAGCAGACATCCCTCTTACTCCGATTTTGCTCCGCTCAGAGCGCCTGCAAGGCAGTGCAGCCCATTTCAGGACATCATGAACAGGCTAACGCTTTCCCTTAAGGCAAGTAACGGGACTTACCTGCACGAAAATGCGGATGATTTGCCTCACGCATGCAGACTGCAAATATGGTTCTTTTATAGCAACTGCTATGCCTCTTCGGTTTGGCACCCGATCATTTCCGGCACAACCGAATATCTGCCGCCGATACCCCTACGCTTCTCGCATCCGCGAAACACGCCAAGAAGCATCACTCTTATTTTACATTACGATGCAATTCGTGTCAAATAGAATATTCCACGAATATTCCACGAATAGAATATTCCACGAAATCCATCCACCATTCCCAGTTCAGGTGATCTGTAAAAAAGATCTCTCCTATCGACATCGCCTTTGTCTCGTATTGCGGGGATCATGCAGCACAGGACAGGGAAAAATCTGCCAACTCTTGCGGCCGGTGTCCCGGTTCTTCCACATGAAGGCCTGCCTACGGTCTCGGATATTCCCCATCCAGGCCGATACCGTTTTCCTGTTCGGGGAAGGGACGTGATTCCCATTGCCGCTGGTTCCAGATCCGATTGTCACCCTGATGAGCGCGCGGGTAAGTGTCCCTGCCGCCCAGATCCATGAAAAGCCCGAACGAGAACATGAAATCGCGCAGGCTCAGCTGGTCCACACCGATCTGTGCCGCACCGAGTGTCAGGGAGCCGGTTGTTTCATAACGGTCGTTTCCACTGTGGTCAAGCAGAATTCCGATGGCGTTTGCATTGGCCGCGCCCAGACTCAGGTTGGGAGCCTGATACGTATCATCCCCCGCGCGGTCCACCAGCATGGCCAATGAAAAATCGTGCGCCCCGCCTTGTGCCACATTGATCGAAGTCGTGTATCGGTCATCCCCGGACTCATCAATGAGGGCTGCTGCGCCGAAATGCGCCCCTGCCCCCTGTGTATACCATACGCCCTCATAGAGATCGTTTCCCCCTCCATCCATCAGCATCCCCGCCGCATACCAATACGCTACCCCCTGAACGAATATGCCGCCCCGGTATTGGTCATCCCCTTGCGCATCGATCAACA
>JAKPYU010000538.1 GCA_029568995.1 Candidatus Omnitrophota bacterium
GTCGTTCCCGCCCGGCAGGCGTATTCCCACTCCGCCTCCGTGGGAAGGCGGAACGTGCCGAAGCCCATCTCGTTGATCTTCGCAATAAACGCCTGGCAGTCGTTCCAGCTGACCAGGTAAACCGGCAGGTTCGGGCCTTCCCCATACCCGTGCGCGGGATTGCTGCCCATGACGTGCTCCCACTGCGCCTGGGTGACCTCGTAGATGCCCATATAGAACGGTTTGGTGATGGTGACCTCATGCTGCGGCCCCTCTTCTTCGCTTCGCCCGCGCTCCTCTTCCGGCGACCCCATCATAAACGTCCCCGCCGGAATCAAAGCCATTTCCAAGGGTTTCGCCCCGTCCGGCAGTGCCAGCGGAATCGTGATGTTCGGCCCGTGAATGTCGCTGGTAAAACTGCTTTTCCGCAGATGCAGGTTGTCGATCACAATGCTGCTTTCCACGTTCGGGCCGCCCAGCTGTACCACTGCAACCGGCGGCAGGTCCTTCCCGCTCACCATGAAGTTCCCTGCCATCCGCACGTTCAAAAAGACATCCATGGGGAACGACCGGATCTCCCGGAAATAGCCCAGGGTCTGGTCCGCATCGGTCGCCACAAAACCGAGCATCCCCTGGTCGCCCTGCTGACGTTTCACATCCACGCTTCCCCACAGCATCGTCGGCATTTCCGGCGCAAGGGAATACATCACGATATGCGAGGCCAGCTGGGTTGGTGCAAGCCCCAGGCGGACCCCCTGCCCGCTCTGGCCTTCGGTCAGCGATACCGTGCCGGGCACACCACCCATCGGCAGGTAGGAATTCGGGTTAAGACCGAGAAGGCTGCTTTTGATCGTGTCGAAACTGCCGTCCGCCTGAAGTGTCACCGGCTGCAAGTCCGGCGAGCCGTATGCCTGCACTTCCAGGTTATCCAGGTACACCATGTACGGCGCATCGGCCTCATCCCGCCCGACCACGAATTGCAGCGCCGGAATGACCTCCTCCACGGGCGAATCGAATACGTACCGCATCTGCCCCCAGCGATCCACGGGGACCTCGGTATTCACCGGATTGACATACCCCTGGCAGATATATTCCTGTGTATTGGCGAACGCGATCAGTGCACATTGCACCACCGAGTAGTTGGTGCGCACCGAAACGGAGAGTCTTACCAGCCCGGTTCCGACGGCAATCGGGCGGTTCAGCATCAGGATGGCCCCCTGGCCCGGATACAGGGTCAGGATTTTCCCTTCCCCGTCCGTTGTGCCGGTCCAGAGTTCATCCGTGGGGACCGCGCCGTAATCGACTCCGTACGGCAGGTCGAAATCCAGCACCGGGTACACGCCCAGATTCTGCAGCAGAAAATCCCTGGGTGTGGGGGTCGGTGTGGCAGCCGGTGACGCCGTCGCCGTCGAGGTCGGCGTTGCGGTAAAGGTCGGAGTCGCGGTGGGAGTGGGGGTGGCTTCCTGTGCCTCAATCAATGTCACCGCCGCAATCATCACGGATTGATTCTCCGCGGTAGCGTTCGGATTGCTGAAGGTGATGGAAACAATGTCGGCAATCGGCAGAACTAACAGCGCCTTGCTGAAACACACCTGGCCAGTTGCGGTGCTCGCCTGAATGGGGAATGTAGCGATCTGGCTTCGCGTATTGGTGGTATTCGCGATTTCCCATTCATAGACCGGGAGTGTCACGCTGATCGTCTCACCCTGCTGTGTGTGGATTTCCGCCCGGATGTACAGGATTTGATTGCCCAGGTTGATCCCGGATGCAAGAATTGCAATGCCGTCCGCCTGTACCGCGCCGCTCGACGGTATCTCTATCGACTGATCGGGATCGAGACGCAAAACCTTCTCGCTAACGCCAAAACGCACATCCTGAAAGGTGTGCATCCCGGATGGGAACCATTGTTTGTAATACGCGCCGTAGGGATCGGTCCATACATTCCCATATGTGAGATTTGCCTGTGCGGAAAAGGAAACCGGCAAATCCGCCGCCTGCGCTGTAATACAAAGAACGAGAACGATACTTGTGAGGATGGGAAGAGATCGGGAGTTCATGTTTCTCCCCTTTCAGCCCCTTCGCGTGATGGAGAGATGGATGAGTACAACTCTCATCCGTGTAGAGTGTTACTCAATTCAACGGATCTGTCAACGAAATGTTACAGAAAAAATAGAAGATAATTTCCGGGTGGTGCGCCCCCCTCAATCCCCCCGTAAACGGGGGGAAGAAGACTCCCTCCCCGTTTACGGCGAGAGGCTGAGGGTCTTCCTCTTCGTGCTTTCGTGTCTCCTTCGTGCCTTCGTGGTTCACTCCATCACCGTCAACGCCCGTCCGTGTCCGTCCGTGCCCCGTCCCGTCATCGCGAGCGGGACTCCGGCGGAGCCGGTGATTGGGATCAAGAAAGCGCGCCTTCCCGCCCTTCTCTGTCAGGCAGAGACGCCTGACCTACTGGTGGGACAGGCGTCTCTGCCTGTCGATGGGCGAGCTTTCTTAGGAGGAGCAGCCCGGAGTCTGCGAAGGGCCGCGACGTGGCGATCTCAGGCTTACGACGAGCGAGCTTTCTCAGGCGGATTGGGGCGTAGGGGTGCACGGCCGGCCGTGCGCCCTCGAAGATCCATTGTCCATCTCTGCTGAACCGTAACATTGGTGGGAGACCAAGGCGACTTGTGATATATTGCTGCCAGGTAGGATACGGAGACAAATATGCCGGAGATCAGCCGGTTCCTGGGTATTGTCATCGCGATGTACTTCAAGGAGCATGCTCCGCCCCACTTTCATGCCAAGTATGGGGGCCACAGGGCGGCTTTTTCCATTCACGACCTCCGGTTGGTCGAAGGCAGTCTTCCTCCCCGGATCGTCGCCCTTGTCCTTGAATGGGCCTTTCAACACAGGGAAGAACTGATGGAGAACTGGAAGCGAGTGGAACGGAGAGAAGAACTGCAGAGAATAGAACCCCTTGTCTGAGAGGTGGTCGCACATGCACTACGTCATAGATGCCTCCTATCTGGGTGAATACAAAGTGCGGATTCGATTTGATCATGACGAGATCCGTATCGTCGATCTGGCGGACCATCTGGACGGTCCCATTTTTGAACCCTTGCATGACCTGTCTTTCTTCCAACAGTTCCGTGTCAACCATGACATCGACACTGTGGTATGGCCGAACAACGCGGACTTCTCTCCCGATTTTTTATATGAAATCGGAGAATCCATCGACAACGAAGTGGCCTGCGTCTCGGAACGATAATCCATAGACTCAAGGAGAGTCCCACCCGACGCTCCCAGGGCATTCGCGCCAAGCCGACAATCCGGCCAAGTCCCATCCCCCCTCCACCGTCCTCAGACAAAAACCCTGCCGAACGGGTATTCACTTTCCGCAGAATGCGCTATGATAGGGTCCGGTCTTCACAGGAAAGAACCTTTCCGAACAACTCCTTTTGAGGCGGGGGGAAACTATGGATCGCTCAACCATCAAAGCATCGAAACAAGAGGTCCGCATTCCGATCAGCGATTGCCCCTGGTGCGGCCGCGAACGAGTGGCCCTGCGGGATTATCTCTGTTATCACATGATGGAGGTCTGTTGCCATGAGCTGTTCCGAGCCTTCCAGGGCAAAGCCAGCCTGGCCTTGCGGCAGTTTCAGGGCAACAAGATCCAGACAGAGGAAGAGTGGAAGGAGTACATTCTGACTTTTGTGGACCTGGTTACCAAGGACGAGCGCCAGATCCGGAAGTACCAGCCTCTCCTGGAGAAGATCCATGCCTACCAGGAGCAATTCGGGGGAGAGTATTCGGATTTCTTCGATTTCCTGATCCGCCTGTATGCAGCACGGGGGATCTTGCAGATGGTTGGAGATTATGCCGAGGCGGCCACGCGCCAGTGCCTGATCTGTGCCGCAAGCCTGCCGGAGGAATCCCGTTCCGAGATTTGCATCAAGTGCCAAGCCACCGTGGGACAGCCGGAAGGAGCCGAACCAAAAGCCTCACCTTCCACACCGACCGCCGAGCCGACCAAACGAATCGGGATGGCGACAGCGGACCGGAGACGCTGAGGGCATTCAGGAATCGGACGCGACCTTCTCATACATGGCAATGATCTGAGACCGGATCTCGCCGGCGTGATCGATCAGGGTTGCCGCGTTATCTCGTCCGACCAATTCGATGGAACGTTCCAGGGATTGGAGGTCCTTCCTGAGAGCGCCAATTGCCGCATAGGCCTGGGCCACTTGAATCAGCATGACCTTCGGAGCCTTCGCCCTTTCCAGCTTCTTGAAATAATCCTCTATCCAGGTAATCATCGCATCGACCAATCCTTCCCGGATGATCCGAGGCGTGACTCCCGGCCGGGTCCCCTGAACGCTGACCTGCGCAGGAACCTCTATGGATGGGGTTTCCGGCGGATGTGCGATCTCCGGGAGATCGGGCACCTGTAACTCCTGCGCAACGGGAACGGAGGGGATCTCCGCCGGTTTGCCCGGACCGGCGGCATCCCCGGGAGAAGGTGCACCTCGAGCGGCCTTCAGCGCTTCAATCGCATCGAACGGCAACGGATCGAGCGAATGTTCTTTCTTTTTTTGCATGGTGGCATCTCCCGATATCGAAGCTGCTCCCGCTGCGACACTCTATAAAAGAATCCTCTCAATACAGCCGGTTCTCAGGATCATAGAATCCGCGAAGATCGAACAGAAGGAAAGGGCTACTGGACACGCGGATAGGAGGTCAGGTAGGAAACATCCGGCGTGGCCGGAAACACCTCGGACACGCTGGGCATCGCCGGAGTTCCTTCGAGTGATTCGCCGAACAGACGAGCGTACTGACCGCTTCCATCACCGGGACTTAAAATGGTGGGACGGATATGGAAAATGGTCTCCGTGGTTGAAGACGTTCTATTGGTTCCCCGGAAAGCGCGTCCGAGGAGAGGCAGGTTCACCAGAATGGGGATGGATCGAACCTGGTTTTGCCTCGAATCCTGGATCAATCCGCCGATATAAAAGGACTGCCCGGAGCGAAGGATCACGACGGTTTGGGCGGACCGTTTCGATGGCTGCGGCAGCTGGTATCGACGGTTGTCCGGTGTGACAAATTCGACCAGCTGGTCACGGATCTCACTGGATTCCGCCTGGATGCTCAGTACGACATATTCTTCGCGGAAAACCGCAGGAGTTACAAAGAGTTTGACACCTGTGTTCAATGGTCTCTCGGTCAATGCCTGAATGGTGCCGACACCCGAAAACTGGGTGACCGGAAAACTCTCGCCGCTGACGATTTGGGCGGTGTTTCCCTCCAGCGCAATGACGGTCGGACTACTGAGCAACGTCGCCTGACCATCCCGCACGGCGGCAACCAGGCGGGTCTGGACCATTCCCCAGATCAGGCTGAGGGAATCCAGGTTGAGATCCACCCCACTCAGCGGGTCGTCCGAAACGCGTTCCGTGCCAGGCATTTTCATCGAAAGCGAGGTCAGATCTCCCGTGTAATTCTTCCAGTCATGGAACAGTCCGATCTGCCGGTTGTCATTGAAACGGTATTCATAAACTTCCGCCTCGATCTCGATCACCCGCTGGCAGGGGATGGGAGAGGCGGCTCCGAGCAACAGGGCCAATAGAAGAACAGCGGATCGAGCACCTGTTTGTATGGGTATGTGTCGGGTCATTTCTGTTCTTCCGCCTCCGGTTGCGCGGGAGGTTGCAGGAGATTCACGGAGCCGGTCAGAGCCATCTGCCGCTGTCTTGCGGATTCCTGTTGAAATCCTTTCAACTCGGTTTCCTGGGAGGTTTCCAGGTTCACAATATGAGGACGAACGACGATCCACAGTTCGGCCAGATTGGTCCGCTGGGATTTTCCCCGAGTGGCCATTCCCACCACCGGGATATCCATCAATGTCGGGACACCCCGGCGTGTTTCGGAAACCGTGCTTCGAATAATTCCTCCCAGGACAGCATATTGCCCCGGAGCGACGGCCATTGTGCTCTCGAATTCCCGGGTATCCGTGATGGGTTGCTGGTATCCCTCTTCCTCTCGATAGCGAGTCACACTGCTGGAATTTGCGAACAGCATCATTTGAACCAATCGCTGCCCCGCCACCTCCAGGATATTGGGTGTAACCTTCAGCGAAATCCCGGTGGGTTTGAAATCGGAAGAAATGGTCTCGGCATAGCCCACAACCACCCGCTTGATATAAGGGATTTCATCTCCGGACTGGATGGCAGCAGTCTGCCCCATCAGGGTCAAAATGGACGGTTCCGCCCAGACAGTCACTTCTCGTTTCGTTGCGAGCATTTCAATCGCTGCGTTGATTTGCGACTCGGAATCCTGACTCAGGATTCCCTGTACTCTCAAACCGGGATCGCTTGAACCCAGGATCTTCAAGTCGATCACGGAACTCCGAAGGCGTCCGTTTCTCCCGGTCATTTCATAATAAAATCCCAGATCATTCGTGGAATCGCTCAGCACCTCGATGATACGAACCTCTATCAGAGCCATCATGGGAAACGTCTGGGCCAATTGATCCCGAAGAGCCACCACAGCAGGAGCCAGCACGTAGGCCGATCCGGCTACAGGTTCGGGCGGCGCACACCAGGCCCGCGCCTGGAGGAAAAACGATAGAATACATACTGTAAAAAAGAGCCTGTGCTTCATCGTTCCTCGTAGAACACCTGGGTTTCGTAGCGATTGATCTCGAGCGGATCGCCGGCGAAGCGGTTCAGTTCCGCCACGAAATGGCGGCTCTGCCCCGGTTGCATCGTACCGATATTGACAATCCGCGAATCCATGACTTTCTCAAAAAAGTCGTAGATTGTGACCTCGATTTGGATATTGGCGCAGACTCGATCTCCGACATGAAAGGCCTCGCCGCTGACCACGTAGGAGTACTTGGTGGGATGGGTTCCCCAGAAATCCGAGGTCTCCACGCGCCGTGTGCGGACTTTCCTGATATCAATAGGCCCGGTGGTCTTGGGGGTCAGAAGGGATTCCCGCAATTTCAACGCGCCGTCGTCTCCGATATACGTGCGTTTCTGCACCGATGGATTCTGGCGATATTGCGGATTCAGCCGCACCGCAAGATCGTATTCCTTGAGCGCCTCGTCGAATTGCCCCATTTTCCAGTAAGACTCGCCCAGTTGGAAATGTTTCTCCGCATCATTGGGACTCTGTTGGGTCTGTTCCCGTAACGAGGTGATTTGCTGCGCCGTTTTTTCAACTTGCTGCTGGCTCCGTTTGGCCTGTTTCTCCAGGAAACCGCGAATACTGTTCAGCCACTCTTCCGCTTCCGGGCGGCGTTTGTCATTGGGGAATTCAGTAACAAATTGACTCAGGGTTTTTTCGGCATCGCGGTGATGACCGGCAATGTATTGACAGTATCCCAGGCGATACAACGCCAGCGCTTTCTGGGGTTTCGGCTCTTCCGGGGAATAGAGGTAAGCGGAATACTTGAGCTGCGCCAGACGGTACTCGCCCCGACTGAAATGCGATTCCGCCTCGCGGAGCAGCGAATCTCGCACCATCAGCGAGTTTGATGTCGCGCAGCCTGACAGGAGAACTCCCATCAGCCCGACCGCAATAAGCTTCAATGACCAGCCTTTACGCATACCCATCTCCTTATGCTCAACCCCGGAGCGGCGCAAAAAACATGCATTCAGGCTAGAGATCTTCCGCCAATCGGTCAAGCGGGAACGCTGTCCTCTCTCCCCATGAACGATCCGGAAGCCAGGAAGTCACTGCGCAGGAAATCCTCACCCCAACCCTCCCGGCGGGAGAGGGAGAAGAAAGTTCCGAACTACCGCAGCTTGATATCGCTCCAATACACCGTATTGCAGTACTTGACCCCAGCCAGAACGGCAATCAATGCCACAAACAGAGTCGTGCCGAAAATCACACTCTTCCCGGCAGAAACACCGATCCCCCACAGGCCGAGCATCCCCGCCACACCTGCCAGAAATCCCATAGCCGCACCGGCAGACACAAGGATCGCCAGTGCCGCCAGGGAGAGAAGAATCGAAAAAATCCGATCCAGATTTTCGTTGATACCCATTGGAAACCTCTGAAATCAGGCCATTGAGAAAGCGAATAGAATCAAACCAACTCCGCACAATGCGGCGAGAGGGCGCAGAAAGCGAATCGTGGGGGCAAGAGTCCCTTCGGGATTCGGCATGAAATACATCACCACCGCCGCGAATCCCGCAATCCCGACAAGAACCGCTGTCGGACCGCCGGGCTGGGCGATAATCAGAATGAATCCCAGGATCTGCAGGAGGCTGCAAATCAACGTCAGCACATCCAGCTTACTCATGCTCTCCTCCGAAGAACCGTTGTTAAATCAGCCCTGCTGTCTTTGCATAAGCGAACACATCGCCTGCTTTCAGAATCTCCGCCACGTCACCCAGCGGAGACAAGGAGAAAGTCTGCCCGCTGTCGAGATTGGTGAGCGTTCCGGCCTGTAAGTCGATACTCAACATTTCGCCGGTTGCGATGTGATCGATCAGTCTCTGCGGTGTCTCAAAGGGGATAAGATAGCCGCCGTTGACAGCATTTCGGAAAAAGATGCGGGCATAGGATTCCGCCACGACCGCTGTGACACCGGCCATATTGAGCGCGACCGGCGCATGTTCCCGGCTGGAGCCGCATCCGAAATTTCCGCCTGCAATGATGATTTGATATTCGGACGTGCACTCACCGTCTTCGATGAACGGGATGTGACCGTTCGGAAGGCCGGAGAACTCCGGCGGTACGCTGGACAGGCAGAATCGTCCGAAATTCTTACGCTCTTCGGGATCATCCAGGTTGTAGACCAGGTGTTCCGCAGGAATAATCTGGTCCGTGTCGATGTTATCGCCCAGAACGAATGCTTTACCTTCGATGATTTCTTCCATTGTGCAACCTCTCAGAGAAACTCGCGCGGGTCGGTGATCTCGCCCCGGATGGCGCTTGCAGCAACCGTGTAGGGGGACGCCAGAAAAACCTGGGACTGCTTGGAACCCATACGTCCCGGGAAGTTCCGGTTGGTTGTGGAGATGCAGATTTCGGGACCGTTGAGCCGCCCGAACGTATCCGCCGGACCGCCCAGGCAGGCCGCGCAGGAAGGCGGAGCGATCTGCGCCCCCGCCGCCTCGAAAACCTGTTTCAGGGTAGATCCATCCACTTTTTCGTGTTCCATCGCCTGTGCGACTTCCATCGTCGCGGGAACAACAAATGTGGGGACAGCCGTTTTTCTGCCGAGCAGGACACGCGCCGCAGCCTGCATGTCGGTGATTTTTCCGCCGGTGCAGGAGCCGATATAAGCGCGGGTAATTTTCGTTCCGGCGAGTTCCCGCGCGGTGGCGCGATTCTCCGGAGAATGCGGTCGAGCCACAGTCGGCTCGATATCCGCGCTCCGGTAGACGTGCTCGGAATGATACGAGGCATCCCTGTCGTTCTTCACAACGGTGAACGGCTTGTCGGTACGCTTCTTGACATAAGCGAGGATGGCATCATCCGGTTCGATGATCCCGTTCTTGCCGCCTGCCTCAATGGCCATGTTGCACAGGGTCATGCGTTCCTCGACATTGAGCGAGAAGACTCCATCCCCGGCAAACTCCATGGCGCGGTATGTTGCACCATCCACGCCAATATCGCCGATAATGTGCAGAATAAAATCTTTCGCCATGAGATACGGTGGCGGAGGCCCATCGAACACGAACCGCATGGTCGGCGGCACTTTCAGCCAGATCTTGCCCGTTCCGACAACAAGAGCGGCATCGGTGTTGCCCACGCCGGTGGCGAATTCGCCGAACGCTCCGGCGGTGCAGGTATGTGAGTCCGTGCCGATGAGAATCTCACCCGGTCGAGTGTGGCCTTCCTGGGGCAATGCGACGTGGCACACACCTTTGTACGTCGGGCTGTTCGCATCGTAAAAGTATTTAAGGCTTTGTTCTTTCGCGATGGCACGGAGAATATCCAGGTTCCGATTCGCGTGCGGATCGGCTGTAAAAATGTAGTGGTCCGGGACCAGGACGATCTTCTCCGAATCCCAGACCTTCGCATCCGCGCCGAATTGCTTCTTGAAAATTCCGAATGTCCCGGGGCCGCAGACATCATGAGTCATCAGCACATCGACATCGACCCAGATGTTCTCTCCCGGAACAACTTGCTCGCGGCCCGCATGGGCGGCGAGAATCTTTTCGGTCATGGTCATGCCCATGGCAGTGTTCCTCCGTTAGATAGGCAAAACGACGGAAACAATTAGTTTGAACCGAATAGGCCACGAAGTCCATGGAAGTTCGATGAACCACAGACCCCGGATCATTCTTCGGAAATCGGCGTATTGATCCGTCCGAAATCGTTCCCGAAGGTTGTAACGTTCCTGCAACCGCCACGTAACCGCGCAAACACATTCATCTCCGGCGGACTGCAGCCGCGAATCAGTGCGTTGCGGACGTCTTTGAGAATCAAGGCGGTGGAGTTCTTCGAAGAAGGCATTGCCTGAAATGTCTCCAGGCCCAGATTCTCTACATCATCGCAAACCAATGCGTAGCGGGCATCCGGTTCTTCGTAGCCGACTGTCACATTGCGGAACGTCAGGTCCTCCACATGCCTGCAATAGAAACCGTACGCGGGGAGTGCGCCGAACATGGTCGACTCCGGGTATTTTTCCGCGACCTCCGGCACTTCGAGATCGTCCGAAACGGATTCCACTCCCCCGGCACACCGAATCCGAATGTTGGACAGGCTGACTCCCCGGATCGGATGCCCGGGAACACCCGTGATCGAGCACGCGATATTGCCTACTCCCGTGGCAACAATGTTGTCGATACTGACATCGCGAAATACGGCCGCCTGGGGTTTGGGTGCATCCGGAGTTACGGTTCGGCCACGGTCGCCGAGCCGCATGAAAATCGGCGTGGTAATGCCGTTCATCGTGATATTGGAGATCGCGATTCGCTCCAATGGTCCTCCATCCACTGTTTCCAGGGCTATCCCGGCATATCCCGGCACATTCCCCGCCATGTGGTTCCGATCGACAGCCGATGACAGGATTGTGCAATTGGAGATCGTGATGTTCCTGAATCCACCGAGCGATTCCGTTCCCATTTTGATGGCGTTCACATGTGAACGCAGAATGCAGTTCGAGATCGTCACGTTCTCCGTGGGATCGGGACCGGTGCTCTTGAGTGTCAGCGCATCGTCATCCGTGTCGCCATAGCACCCGGTCACCACGACATTCCGGCTAGAGTCGATATCAATCATGTCATTGTTGCTGTTGCAGTGATTGACGATCCGAAGATCCCGCAGAGTCACGTGATTGCAGTGCAGGTACTGCTGCATCCACATGGGCGAGTTCTGCAGGGTGATCCCCTCCACCAGCACGTTTTGGCAGCCAATCAGCCGGATGCCGTACGGGCGATTGACATAGGCGCTATGAGGAACATATCGGGCCGTATCGGGCATCGCCTTCTTCAAAGTCTCTAGTTCCTCGTCGGAGGCTTGCACTTTGAAGAACTTCCCGCCCTGGCCGTCAATCATCCCCCGCCCCACAATGGCGATCTCTTCAAGATCCTCGCCCCATATCAACGCGCGGACACAGTACCGATCCGAGTACGAACGATACTTGCAGAAGTTCACGGGGTAATCCTCAAGCCGGGGGCTGCCGAGAAGAACCGCTCCCTCTCGCAGCTCCAGTGTGACATGGCTGCGCAGATAAATCGTTCCCGATAGATAGGACCCGGCCGGGAAGAGAACTCTTCCTCCCCCCGCGTCGGCCATCGAGTCGATTGCCTTCTGGATCGCCTGCGTATCCAGGGCCACACCATCTCCCACCGCGCCGAGGTCCCGAACTGAAATCTCTGCCGCAGGTACGCCTTGGCAGAGAAACGCGGCGGAGAAAAACAAGAAAAATAGCGGGAAGATTCTCATGCTGACATCTCCTTGTGTTCAGATCACGGCGCTTTTGTAACGGCTGGAATGGCAATTGACCGCCATGGCGACGGGCAGGGATGCGATATGCGTCGGATACGCTTCCACATTGACCGCCAGGACCGTTGTTCTGCCGCCCAGCCCCATCGGGCCGACACCGGTATTGTTACAGGCTATCAGAAGATCCCGTTCCAGCTCGGCCAGGTGCGGCTGCGGATTGGGGATTCCGACGCCTCGCATCAAGGCTCTCTTGGCGATGGCCGCCACCACATCGAACGCGCCACCGATCCCCACCCCCAGCACCAGCGGCGGGCAGGGATTTCCCCCGGCGTTTCGAACATTGTTCACGACAAAATCCATGATCCCCTTGCGTCCGTCACTGGGACGAAGCATCGCCAGCTTGCTCATATTCTCGCAGCCGCCGCCTTTGGTCATCACGTGGATCTCGATCCTGTCGCCGGGCACAATCTCTGTGTGCAGCATTGCGGGCGTATTGTCTTTCGTGTTCTCTCGAATCAACGGATCGCGAACAATGGACTTGCGCAGATACCCTTTTTCGTACCCGCGCCGGACCCCTTCATTGACCGCCTCGCGCAAAGGCGGCCCCTCGAAAATCACCTCCTGTCCGATATCCAGGTAGACACACGCGGTTCCGGTGTCCTGGCATAGCGGGCATCGCTCTTCACGCGCAATTCGCTCGTTTTCAAGAATCTGTTTCAAAATATCTCTTCCTGCCGGAGATTCTTCGGTTTCGTATCCCTTGCGAATTGACTCCGTGATTTCCTGCGGCAGATCGTAATTTGCGGTGATGCAGAGTTCTTCAACAATGTCCGCAATTTGCCGTGTGTGAATTGTCCGCATCGTCCGTTCTTCCTTCCTTGCAAGATGATGAGAAAATAGCATAACAAGCAGCCGCAGAGCTGATAAGAGAAAAAGCACCAGGTGTCAGATGGTAGAATCGATTCGAACTCGTTTGTTCCTGCCCCAGGCGGGAGCGGAACACCTTTCCACGGATGATCCGGAGATCCTTGAGGTGGCCCGTGTTCTGCGTCTTCGAAGTGGCGATGAGGTTGGCGTGTTTGCCGATGATCCGTTCGAGTATCGATACGTTGTGGAAAAATCCAACCGCAATGGCCTGGAACTGCAATTTGAGGCAAAGGCGATCAACCGCGCGAATCCCGCCGTGCCCTGCATTCTTCTGCAAGCGCACGGCAAAGCGGGCAAGAACGGCGAGATTGTGAAACAAGCCACGGCGCTGGGCGTCACGGAAATCTTGTTCTTTCGGGCGGAACGTTCCATCGGGCGCGGATCGGAAGACAAGACCGAGAAGATGCGGAAGATCGCCATTGAGTCTTGCCGACAATGCGGACGTTCGCAAGTCCCGAAAGTCTCCGTTGCCAAGTCGGATTTCTCGACCGTCCTGGATCTGGTGCGCCGAGAGCATCCGGAGATGATGTTCCTTACGCTCAGCCCGGAAGCGGGGGAGCATCTTCTTGATGCGCCTCGTTCCCGATTTCATGCGGGAGTCGGCCTGATCGTCGGGCCGGAAGGGGGATTTTCGCCTGATGAGGAGTCTCTGCTTCGTTCGATTTCGACCCGGTTCGTACATCTGGGTCCACGGATTCTACGGATGGAATTGGCGGCGGTTGTGGCACTCGCGCTGGTGCAAGCCATGATCTCCACGGAACATGGGGAAACTGATGCAGAACGTTGATCGGACCTCCCTTCCATCGGTTCTGATTAAAACGCTCGGCTGCAAGGTGAACCGATACGACAGCGACCGGCTCGCGGCGGGCTTCGCACGATTCGGATTTCACGTGGGAACAGATCAGCGGACGTTGGAGGGAACTCCCGACGTTGTCGTAATCAACACCTGCTGTGTGACCCACACCAGTGAACGGAAATGCCGTCAGATGATCCGGAAATCCGGAAGGGAGTATCCCAACGCAAGGATCATTGCGACCGGCTGTGCGGCGGAACTGGAAACCGTGGATCTATCCGGGATCAAGGAGTTGCACGAGATCTGCTCCATTGGTGAACAGGACAATCTCGCCCAGCGGATTGCCCTGGAATTCGGGCTGCATGAGATGGAGGGACCTTCGCCGATTCTTCCGCACGAACGGACCCGCGCATTTCTCAAGGTACAGGAAGGATGTGACCTGTTCTGCTCGTACTGCAGCGTTCCGTTCAGTCGGGGCGCGCCGCGCAGTCGCCCGATAACAGAGGCAAAAGAAGAAATCAACGATCTTGTGAACCAGGGCTTCCAGGAAGTGGTGCTGTGCGGAACCCGCCTGGGCTGGTATGGAACGGACCTGGGGATTGCCTTGCCGGACCTGTTGCAGGCGCTTGTGAAAACGCCCGGTCTGCTGCGCTTGCGTCTCAGTTCGCTGGAGCCGGAAGATCTCGATGAGCGAATCATCGAGATCCTTGCACAGGAGCCGGTTTTGTGTCCGCACCTGCACTTGCCGTTGCAGAGCGGATCAAATCGCATTTTGGAGTGCATGGGCCGCGAGTATCGCCGGGACGATTATGTATGGATGATCGAGGAAGCATACGAGAAAATTGCGGATCTGTGTGTTTCTACGGATATCATGGTGGGATTTCCAGGAGAAAGCGAGGACGATTTCCAGGAGTCGCTTCTAGTGGTGGAACGATGCGGATTTTCAAAAGTCCATTCGTTCCCGTTCTCCATCCGGCCCGGGACTCCGGCGGCGGACATGCCGGAACAGGTTCCCTTCCCGGTTGCCAGGCAGCGCCGCGAGATTCTTGACCGATTCGCCCTGACAAAAGCCGAAGAGACTCGCAGGAGATTCCTGGGGCGTACCATGCCGATCCTGGTTGAGAGTTGCGAGAATGGTCTTGCGGAAGGATTAACACCCAATTATCTCCGTGTGCAATTCCCGGCCGGACCGCATGTTGTTCACAACACAGTAGTGGATGTTGTGCTGAAGAAAGCGAGCGGGTTAATGGTTGAAGGAGAGAACACGGACGAGGCAGGAAATGATTAGCCGAGACGATATCGGATTGCTGCCCTCTGAGCCGGGCGTCTACTTGATGAGAGACGCTTCGGAAACGGTGATCTATGTCGGCAAGGCCATCGACATACAGAAACGAATCCGATCCCATTTCAGCAGCAAAGGCGGGCAGTACGCATCGCCATTCGTCGTGCACGTCGAGAAGATTGACTATGTCATTACCGATACCGACGCCGAAGCCTTCCTGCTGGAATACAATTTAATCAAAAAACACAATCCGAAATATAATGTCAAACTGAAAGATGACAAACGATATCCCTACCTGAGAATCACGGTCCAGGAGACCTTCCCCCGGATATTTCTGACACGAACGGTGGAGGCGGATGGGAGCCGGTATTTCGGCCCGTATCCTCATGTCGCCATGGCGCGACGAACCTTATTCGGTTTGCAGGAAATCTTCCCGCTTCGTCTCTGCAAACACGATTCGGACAAGCTGCGCGAGATTCGTCCCTGTATTGAATATGAAATCGGTCGTTGCTGCGCGCCTTGCGGAGGTTTTGTAACAGCAGAGGAATACGGAGAGCTGTGTCAGGGGGTAATCGACTTTGTGCGGGGACGCCATGAAACTGTCCGGGCCGCGCTGCGTCAGAAGATGGAGGAATGCAGCGAGAAACTCCTGTTTGAGAAAGCCTCTCTGTACCGCGACATCCTGGACGCGACAGACGAGTTTGCTCATCGCCAGAAAATGGCGAAACAGGCGGTAGACAATCAGGACTATATCGGCTACGCACGGGTACACGATATTGCCTGTGTACTGGTAGCGCGCAGACGGAACGGGCGGATTGTCGGAAGTTCCCACCATTTTATGGAGGATTCTCAGAATGCCTCCGAAGAAGAAATCCTCAGTTCGTTTCTATTACAGTACTATTCGCAAGCGCCGGAATATCCCCGCGAGATATTTTTAAACGTGACGCTCCCGAAAGAAGATCGCGAAACATTGGAGCAGTGGTTCGCGGAGCTAGCGGAACATCGCGTATCGATCATTCGTCCGTGGCGGGGAGATCAAATTAGAATGGTCGAATTAGCGGAAAAGAACAGCCGTGCGCGAGCCTCGGAGCGGTTCCGAAAACTGCGCGGTGTTGCGCAGGAAGTCGATCCCGCTGTGATCGCGCTACAGAAAGTCCTGAACCTGGAGACTCTGCCGCAACGGATAGAAGGTTACGATATCTCCAACATCCAGGGAGATGAGACGGTTGCCTCCATGGTAGTTTTCCAGCAGGGCAAGCCGCAGAAGTCCGGGTATCGACGGTTCAAGATTCGCAGTGTGTCCGGATCGGATGACTATGCCGCCATGCGTGAGGTACTCATCCGCCGATTTATTCACGGGGAGGAATCCGAAGAGGAGAAGCGACGCTTTGCCTCCGATCCCGATTTGCTGCTGATTGACGGCGGGCGCGGGCAGTTGAATGCCGCGTTAGAGATTCTATCCGATCTGGCGCTGGATAACGTTCCGGTTGTCAGCCTGGCGAAACGGGAAGAGGAGATCTATACGCCCCGGCGTGAGGAACCGCTGAAACTGGACCGTCGGCATGAGGGACTGCGCCTCTTGCAGCGTGTCCGCGATGAGGCACACCGATTTGCCGTCACCTATCATCGCACCCGCCGGGATAAGAAACTCAAGAAATCCATCCTGACCGACGTTCCGGGGATCGGTCCGGCCAAAGCACGCCTTCTGTTGAAAACCTTCGGTTCGGTAGAGAAAATCCGCAGTGCCTCAGTAGAGGAAATTGCAGAACTCCCCGGCATTACCCTGGATCTAGCTCATTCGATTCTGGAAAAACTAAACCCGTAAACCTCCTGTCCACTTAGTCCACCCAGTCCACTGTGTCCACATCTGTCCTCCTCTTCACCCCAACTCAATCCGCTGAAACACCGCATCCGCCATCTCCAGCAGATTCCCCAGGCCGAAGCATTCCTCCAGCTGTTCCTTGCTGAGGAGTTCTTTAACCTTCGGATGATCTTTCAGCAGATCGCGCAGATGGCCGCCTTCCTCCCAGACTTTCATGGAATTCTCCTGGACGATGGAGTATGCATCCTCGCGTGACATTCCGGCCTTTGTGAGGGCGAGCAGGACTTTCTGAGAAAAGATCAGACCGCCGGTCAGGTCCATGTTCTTCTTCATGCGCTCGGGGAAGACTCGCATGTCGGTAATAATCCAGGTCATGCGGTCAAGCAGGTAATCGACTAGAATGGAGGCATCCGCCAGCGCGACACGCTCGTTGGAGGAATGCGAAATGTCCCGCTCATGCCACAGCGCCACGTTCTCCATCCCGACCAGGGCATAGCCGCGCAACAGACGAGCCAGGCCGGTGATTCGTTCGGAGAGATTGGGATTCTTCTTGTGTGGCATCGAGGAAGATCCCTTCTGCCCTTTCGGGAACGGCTCTTCCACTTCGTGGACCTCTGTCTTTTGCAGCCCCCGGATCTCGAATGCCATCTTCTCCAATGTGCAGCCGAGCAGCGCGAGAGTGTTGAGATACTCCGCGTGACGGTCTCTCTGGATAATCTGGTTGGACACGGAGGCCGGTTCCAGGCCGAGATCCTCGCACACCATGCGCTCGACTTCCGGCTCCACGTGGGAATACGTGCCGACTGCGCCGGAGATCTTACCCACCGCAATGTTCTTCCGCATGTTCGCGAGACGAATAACATGCCGTCTCAGTTCCTCATACCAGATCGCCAGTTTCAGGCCGAACGTGATCGGTTCTGCGTGTACGCCGTGCGTCCTGCCGATCATCACGGTATGCTTATGCTCCACCGCCCGGCTGCCGACCGCCTGCCGGAGTTTCTGAAGCCCTTCCGCGATGAGATCGAGCGACTGCACCAGCTGGAGAGCGCCCGCTGTATCCAACTTGTCGGAAGAGGTCAACCCCAGGTGAATGAACCGCGACGCCGGGCCGACCTTCTCTCCCACCGCCGTCAGAAACGCGATGGTCTCATGGTCCAGGGTCTTCTCCAGCTCGCGAATGCGCGGGATGTCGAAATCGGCTTTCTCTTCAATCTCCCGGAGCGCATCCGGCGGGACCTTTCCCAGTCTGCACATCACGCGACAGGCCGCAATTTCGACCCGCAGCCAGGTGCGGTATTTGTTCTCTTCGCTCCAGATGGCCCCCATCTGGGGACGGGTGTATCGTTCGATCATGATGACAGCCGGATCACCAGCTCGACCTCGCCCGCGGTAACCTGAAGCGTCCGGGAGATCTCCTGGACACTTTTTCCCTGGCGATGCAGCGCGATGATCCTCTCCTTTTCGCGATGTTCGATCAACGAGGCATCCGGGCGAATGCGGACGCTTCGTGAGGATCTCGATTCGTTCGACGCCGGAGCGCTTTCACGCATCCGGAGAATCTCCGTTGCCAACTCCCGCATGGATTCCACCTGGTTCCGCATTTCCGCCAGGTGTTCCTCGGTATACGATTCAAGGGTCTCGACCAGCGTGGTCAGGGATTTCTGCAATGCCCGGAGATCTTCCTCGCTGAGGGCATTTCCGGGACGGCGGCTTTCGGCCATCTCACGGATCTGCCGAATCTCGCGCCGCAGCACAAAAATCCACCACAACAGCACCGCATCCAGCACGGTCAGTCCGCCGCAAATCACCCATTCCATCGTCGTGTGCCCTCCGGTGTGCCTCCAAGAATACACGACCCATCCGCTCTTCGAAAGGACAAACCGTTCCGATGGAGCGCCACCTGTCTTGGTTCCGCGCAGGGAGAGGATTAGCATGTAGACCATGTCTTACTATGACAATCACCGTTTTCGATCTGCCGGGAAGGTCGCGCTGAAAGTCCTTCGAATTACCGTGGGTGTGATTCTGGTACTCCTGGGATTGATTGGCGGGTTGATTCCGATTTTTCAGGGCTGGATGCTCGGATTGCCCGGCCTGGCGCTGCTTTCTGTGGATGTCCCGTTTGTTCGGAAATGGTACGACCGGATCAAGGAACGGATTCACAAACAGCCGAAAAAACAGTAGGGCAGGCCTCCGTGCCTGCCAAATCCGTTTCGCCGAAATGACGATGAATAATCACGAATATTTGGAATAAAAAAGGAGAATAGATCATGTCGGACAATACATGGAATCGTCGTCAATTCCTCAGCCGATCTGCGGGAGCAATGGCCGCGATCCAAGCGGGCATCGCCATGGCGCGTGTCCCCGGCGCGAATGACCGCATCTCCATCGGTGTGATCGGAACCGGCGAACGGGGCTGCAATGCTCTCATACCGGAGGCCTATCGGTTCAGCGAACAGGAGAACGTCGAAATTACCGCGGTGTGCGATCCCTGGAATGAGGCACGCGAACGGGCTGCCGGGAAAGTCAAGGAATTTTTCGGGAAAGAACCCCGGCAGTTCACCCACTATCAGGATGTCCTGGCCTTGCCGGACATCGATGCTGTGATCTCGGCCACACCGGATCACCAGCATTGCACCATCCTCAAAGCCTCTGTGCTGGCTGGCAAGGATGTTTACCAGGAAAAACCCATCGCCATGGACCTGGCCGAATTGATCGACACCTACGATACGGTCAAAAAAAGCGGGCGAATTGTTCAACTGGGAACCCAGCTGCGCAGCTGGCCCTCATTCACCGCAGTACGACAAATCGTACAGGGCGGCTATGTCGGGAATATCTGCAAGGTGGAGCAGGTCCGCAACAGCCTGATCCCGTATTGGGATGATCGCTATCGCAATATCAAAGAATCCGATACCGACTGGAAAGCGTTCCTGATGCACCGCAAATATCGGCCATTCGATACGGATCAATGCACCGCCTGGTATGGATATCGGGATTTCTCTTCCGGCCCCATCGGTGGACTGCTGGTCCATTTCATCGACCTGGTGCATTATATCACGGAGGCGGTATTCCCTTACAAAGCCGTCACAATCGGCGGGAAATACTTCTATAAAGACGCACGCACCTGTCCCGATAATGTACAGACCATCCTGGAATACCCGGAAGGATTCCTCGTGAGCTATTCCACCTGCATCGGCAATGGAAGCAACAGCTATACGCGATTCTACGGTACACGGGGAACCATCGACTGCACAAACTGGAGCGAGCCGTTCATGACCACCAAGGGAACCCCGGAACCGGATCGTATTCCAGACAAGTACATGATTCCCGGCGTGGAAATGCCGCATCACATGGAGAACTGGCTTCAGTGCCTTCGAAACCGCAAACAGCCCAATGCCAATATCGACGCGGGCTACCAGCACGGCGTCGCGGTGATCCTGTCCGATATGGCCTATGTCACCGGACAAACCATGATTTACGACCGCGAAAAACGGGAAATCCGCGAGGCCTGAGAGCCTGAGAGGAACCTAAAAGGAGCAACCGGTGAGCGAGACCACACATCCCGTCTCATCTTTCACAGCCGAACCGCCGACATTGTCGATTGTCATCCCCGCTCTTAATGAGGAGGAGGCCATCGAAGGCACGATCCGGCGCTGCCTGGAGGCCCGTGGCCCGATCTGTCAGCAGACACCCTGCAAGTCGGTCGAGGTGATCCTGATCTCCGATGGCTCTACCGACCGGACAGAGGAAATCGCGCGCGGATTCGAGCCGGAACTGCGGGTGTTTGCGTTCCCGCAAAATCGCGGCTACGGCGCGGCCATCAAGTTCGGATTCGAACAGGCCCACGGCAGCCTGGTTTCCTTTCTGGACGGCGACGGAACCTGCGACCCGCTCCAGTTCATTCCAATGATTCAGAGAGTGCTCTCGACGGGAGCGGACGTGTGTATCGGGTCCCGGATGGGACCGCATTCGGAAATGCCCGCCATCCGGCGAGTCGGGAACTGGATTTTTCGAACGATTCTCAATGTCCTGGCTGGATCGAAGGTCAGCGACACCGCCAGCGGAATGCGCGTGATCCGCCGGGATTCGCTGGACAGGCTCTATCCGCTGCCTGACGGATTGCACTTCACACCGGCGATGAGTTGCCGGGCTATCTTCGATCCCGAACTTCAGATCGAAGAAATCGAGATGAGCTACAAGGAACGGGTGGGGAGATCGAAACTCTCGGTCATCAAAGACGGCGTGCGATTTCTTCATACCATTGGAGAGATCGCGTTACTGTATCAGCCGCTCAAGTTCTTCGGGGCTGCCGGGCTGTTTTTGCTGCTGCTTGCGGTTGCTTATGGCTTGGGACCGGTGTGGCATTATCTGCAATTCCAGACTGTCCCGGAGGACCGGATCTATCGTTTATTGGCGGTGATTACGTTTGCCGTGGGGGGATTGATGCTGGTCAGCGTGGGATTGTTAGCAAATCGCGTCGTGGCGTTTATCCATGGTTTCTATCGCCCGGAGGGGCGGCGGTTCCTGACCGGGAAATTTGCGGTTGTTGCACTTTTCTGTATTCTTGCAGGCGTATTGCTGAATGTGAAACCATTGCTTCAATACATCGCCGAACGGCAGATCCATGAACATTGGACCTACATCGCGCTGGGCGCGGTCCTGGTTCTGTCGGGAATGCAGGTTCTCTGCTATGCCGTCTTGGAGATGATTCTCGATAAGTTGTGGGAAGCGCAACAGATCCGCGCCCGCCGGAATTCGGATACACCGTAGGGGCGAATCATGATTCGCCCCTACGATGCATGATTCTCTTCAATTAAAAACGATAAGTCACGGATAACCCGTGGTATTGCGTGTCGCCGAAGACCATCTCCTTGTCGCGAAGAGCCTGGTTCACATAAGCATAGTCGATGTCCAGGTTCTCCAGGACATGGATGCTGAAACCGGTTGTAAACCCGCCGTTGTTCGCGCCGACCCGCAGATCGAAATAGGAGCACATCCGTTGCTGGATACCGATATTCCATCGGTCGACATCCGTATCATCGCCGAGTTCAACACCCGGAGCCTGGTCGCCTCTGATCTCACCGTTCCAGTAATCCACGGCCAGAAGGGTTCCTTCGAATGGTCTGTATGAAGCGCCCAGGCTGACATAGCTGATATAGTAATCGTCGTTCCACTCTCCCGCGCCGGGGACATCGGCTTCGAGCTCGTCAATGATGTAAATGAGTTGGGCACCGATGCTGACTTGTTCATGGGGTCGAAACAGTGTTCCGGCCTGGAAACTGCCGATCTGGCTGAGTGCGTCGGCGTCGATTGTCCCGCCGGGAGTGATCATATCCACATTGGCTTTCTCGTAGGGATATCCGCCGATACCCACCGCCCACCAGTCGGTGATATTGCGCCCGTATTGAAGACCGAGGGTGGATGCGTCAAACTCAATGGGAGCGCCGAGAAGAGTCATATCGTCACTTTCGCTGTCGACCCGGTCCAGCATGAGCCGCGCGGCTCCGCCGATGTAGGGCACGGGAAGAGTCGCATCCAGCCGCCCCCGGTGTGCCATCGGGCCGTCATCATGGTCGTAATTGCCGTAGGTCAGCGCGGCTTCCATGTAGTCCACGATGGAAAGCGCGGCGGGGTTCATGGACTGTGTCCCTTCCACTCCGACATACGCGCCGCCCATTCCGGCGCTCTTGATTGTGGGCGTCAGACCCAGGGCGTATTCATCCCTCATCAATCCACCCAGTTGAAGCTGGGCCTGTGAGGGAAGCACTGCCGTCCCAAGCAACACGGCACACGCGAGAAAACCAATCACTCTTTTCATCAACGTATCTCCTTCCAAATCCTTGATTTAGACGTCGATCCTGACAGACCGGGCGGAATTGTTGCATATCCGGTCTGCAAGATAAAGGTCTTTTTGATGATTT
>JAKPYU010000549.1 GCA_029568995.1 Candidatus Omnitrophota bacterium
AATTTCTATTTGTCTATCGCCGTCTATATCGGCAAGGATGGCATCTTTCACTTTGGACGGAAGGGAGAAAGTCCACAGGAGTTCCGGTCGCTCCGTTCGGATGCCGATGGCGCTAAGACGGTCGCCCTGAACAACGATCAGCTCATCTCCGGGTTCTCCATTCAAGTCGGCAACAAGGCCAAAATCGGCTTTGTCCGTTAAAGGGAACCGCCAGAGCAGATTCCCCGACCGAGCATCGAAGCAATGCACGAACGGTCCGCCGAGCGCAGCAATCCGCCATTCGCCGGAGCCGTTCCAGTCGATGGGGTAAGCCTGCGTAATCACGTGCGTATCGTTGAATATCTGTTGCGGTGATGGAGTGGCCCATTGAGTGAGTCCCGCCAGGTTTGTCATTCCGACCACGTACTGACTGCACCACAGGATGTCCCGCTCGTTGTCTCCATTGAAATCCAAAGTAACCGGTGTGCAATACGCGCCCCAGATTTTGGGGAAGATATCATCGCCTGCTGCGCTGATTCCGATCAATTGCTCACCGTTACGCCCGTCTACAACGGTGTAATTGACCGGATAAAGACTGTGGATGTCTTCTGCGCCGTCATTGTTGTGGTCGAAAACGGCAACCGGTGTGCCGCCAAATCCCCAATTGACGCTGCCGTCGAACGAATGATCTCTCTGCCACACGGCTTCTCCGCTACGCCCATTCAGCAGAAAGCCTTCATCGCTGTGCATGGTGCTTCGTCGCGCGAACACCAGCAGATCATCGCGATTCTCGCCGGTAAACCGTCCCGCTGCCAGGCAGGTAAGCGTACCGAAGTTCCAGGGTTCCAACGGACCGGGAAATCCGGGGATCGACTGTTTCCAAAGTAGTTTTCCTCGTGAATCGACTACCTGTGCGCACCCTTCTCCATTCATTTGCCAGGCTAACATGGCAACCTCGCGCGATCCGTTCCCGTCGTAGTCTGCCGCTGCAAACGGTCCCGCGCCGGAAATCCTCCACTGCTCCTTTGGCTCACGATCCTGCACGGAAAGCGAGATGACATCCCGGTTCCCGCCGGTGGTAATGATCGTCGGTGTATTCTGATCGCCAAGACACGCGGCGATCAGCGAACCCCACTGCGGGTATTCCGGTTGAATGCGTTCTTGCCCCACGATCTCTCCACTCACTCCGTTCAGATGAACCGTTCCGCTGGGATGTGAAGTATGAAATGACACCAGGGTGTCTGTCTTCGTATTCGCATCACCTGGGGTTTCAACGAGGAACGAACGGGAATCTTCTGGGCAATCGAGACTCCAGAGAGGAGATATCGCCCCGGAGCGATCTCTCTTGAAAGACTGCAAATGCGGAGCTGTTTTTTCATTGTCCGAGGGAGTTCGGATATAAAACACCTTCTCATTATTACCCAGGTCGGTAATGACAATGTTCTGATCCGCGTGGGCGACATTGCTGTTGATATAAAGCGGGTATTTCATCTCGGCGAGCATCCAGGCTCCCGATGGATGCGACCAGCGGGTCTCGGATTTGCCATTGCGATAGTTGATGATCTGCAGATGGGAAGATTCCGGAACAAACAGGGCCGAGGTTTCGGTACAGAACAATTCGACTATCCCGTCACCGTCCAGGTCATCGAGACCTTCCATGAACCATCCGGGCAGATCGAGTGTTGTCTCACCGCTAATCGCGTCATAGATCATAAGATGCCAGCGTCGATCTCCGGTGTCGTTGTAGAGATTGACAACGACTTCGTATTTTCCATCGGCATCCAGATCTTGCAGGCAATCCCATCGGGGGCGAAGGATTTTCGATTTGCTTTCGATCTTGAGTTCAATCTCCTTGCGCCAGAGCAGCGTAAGGTTGGTGCCGTCATTGTCGATCATGTCGATATGGGTGTAGAAATCGGCTAATACGCACATTTCCAGCGCGGGATCGTCGTCGATATTTTTGACAATGAAATGGCCGTAATTGCGGCCATCGTGCCACTTGAGGCGTTGAATGGTTTCGCCGGTCCGACCATCGAGTACGGCAACCTGGTAATGAGGGCAGACAACCACATCCAGCTGTCCATCGGCGTTCGCGTCAGCGATGACCGGATGGGGACCTTGGAAAACACGAAATTCCTCGCTCTGCCAGACGGGATGTTCTCCTTCGTCGAACGCGATCAATTCGCAATAGCCGCGTTCGCCGTCAATCATCTGCACATTGAACGTCTGAAGCCCCGGATGCTCTTTGAGGATCTTAGCCGCATAGGGTTTAGTCGGTCTTAGCGTCCCATCTCCCGCGAGATCGGCCTTATCGCGGCCTAACCCCAAATCGTCTCGCTTGAATTCGCTCTCACCGGCAGCGGCATGGAGTTCAAGGTTGTGCTCTCCTTCGGACGGTTGCAGGGCGAGATACCACTTGTATCCGCGCAGGTCATATTTCCAGGATATTTCGGGGAGGGTGAGATTGCCCGTGCCGTCACTTCGCGCTGTCAGGAAATTGTCGTGACGGTACATCGGCCATTCCTCGGCGAATGCCGGAACGACGATCACAGCAATGAGCAGGAGAAGGAAGGTTGATCGCATGGTTACGATATTATCGTCCTTATGCTGAAGAGATCGACTTTACCGCGCGGTACGATAGCACAGGGGGGCCTTAACGGCAATACGGTGACCGAGCGATCTGTCCGATGCCTATTGACCAATCGTGCGGGACCTGCAAGGATTTCAATGGAAAATGCCTGAGACAGGCGGTTTCAATTTCAGCAAGCGAAGAGATTCATCATGTTCGGCACAAAACGCTCCCACTTTCACATCGGTTCTCTGTTCGCGACTTATACAGTTCTTGCAGTTCTGACGGGGCCGATCTATTCCAATGCGCAGGCGCTGCATCTTGGTTTCGAGAGCGAGAAGGAACTTCTGTCGGACTTTGTTTCCCAGTCCAAGGCGTATCTTCCGAAGGGCCGGGACGGCCTGGTGGAACGCAAACTGTCCATTGAAGACGGGCGATTCGGCAAGTGCCTTCACGTTCAGGATGGCTGGCCGATCTGCAAAGGAACCTGGAACGAGTCCGGGCTGGACTGTGATCTGATCGTAGCGGTGATATGGGGCGAATGGCATAAGAAACCACATTACTGGGGCGCGGGAGCCTTTCACGGCGACTCTGGGACCGTGGCCTTTTGGGTAAAGACGGAGAAACTGAATCCGGGAGTTGTCTTCATGCAGGGTAATATCGCCTGGGGACGCATGGAGCGGGATCTGTTCAACATCGAGGTGGACCAGGAGGGTCGTCTAAGCGCGTTCATTCGGGATGTGCAATACAAGTATCATCGGGTGACGGCGGAGAGACCCACGTGGAAGAACGGCGAATGGCAACACATTGCGGTGACTTACGACCGGGCCTACGGTCTGAAGCTTTTCCACAACGGTCGGATTGTCGGGTCGAACTGGGGGCGGGATGCCTGGTGGCAGACCGCGTATCCGGGATTGTTCAGTCCGTTTCTGCCGGAATCCTGTTACGATGAGTTCTTCTTCTTCGATTATCCCCTGACCGATGAAGAGGTTGGAACACTTTACAGCCAGAACTCCATTAAGAATGCCCCCGCGCCCGTACTGCTTGATGAGGATGCGCAAAACCGTCTTCTGGCAGCCTACGGGGACTTGGGGGAAATGGATATTCCTGTCCTGAATGCTGAAGAGCAGGACCTTCGACTCAAACAAATCGAGGTGAAGGATTGCCGTGACCAGCGGATTCCCGCCTGGTGGGTTTTCGATGGGCGATATGAGCTGGCCTGGCCCCATCCGTACCGGTTGTTCACGTTCATCCTGGGCGATGCCGATTATCATGGAACCAAGATCGACATTGACCTAAACAAGAATGAAACGCCCAATTTCATTTCATTCGAAGGAATCCTGGAGGGCCTGAAACTGCTTTCCGGGGAGCCGGAGTCCTTTTCGGAAGAGCGCCCACTTATCGATGTGGGGGCATATCCCGGATTCTTTTATTCCACCAGGGTGGATTTGAAAGGCGCGACGGCGTTGCGGGTTCCGCTTGTGAAAGAATATGGCTCACCGCCGGATCTGCAGGGGAGCGCGCATCTTCCGTTATCCGGCGCGATCCGTATCCATGAAATGCACCTGTGGAATGCGGCGACAGATGATCCCGCTCCGCCGAAAGGGGTCCCGTGTTACCTGCGTTCTACTACGGATTTGTCGGAATTGGGGCGATATGGTTCGGCGTTAAGAAAAATCCATGGGGGCGCAACCCGGACAGCATTTGTCGGGGAACCGGATCTCCCCAAACAAGATACGGTGCCGATTTCACCACTCGCGGCGTTTCACCTGTTCAGTTCCGGGATGCTGCCGGATACGCCGGTGGATGGGATCGCTCTTCAACTCGCAATCTCTCCCGCACAAGAGACCGATTTTCTGTGGATCAAGCTGCGGGATCCCGGGAATCCCGCCCGGATCTGGGCACAGACCTGCATTCGAGTGGAATTCAGTGAAGCCGAAAAACCGCAGCGGATTTCCGTGGAATTGGACCTTGTTGACCTGATGCTGGCCTGTGAAGACCGCCTCTGGGTTGACATCATGTCGGCACACGGCGGGGAATTGCTTCTCGGAGATCCTGCAAGGCCCACGGCGCTGTTTCTGATTCCTTCAAAGGACCCGGAGAAGTCCCTTGCATCTTACACCCGGCACGAACTCCATCCGGCGCGGATGCAATACATCAGGGAATATAACTATAAGCCATGGCGATTCACCGGGGAGGAAGTCACCATCCAGCAATGGAGCAATTTCGGTGGCCCGTATGATATGGCGTATCCGCCGATGGCCGTGCTACGCCATAATCCCTCGGATCGTCTTGCGAATATCTACCACACGCTGACCATGGAACGGGATCGGCTGCAATCGCTCCCCGCCGGCGAAATTCGAACGCCCAATCCAATCGACATACCCGAAAAGGCCCCCGCTTGGGCGGTTTGGGAACGGGAACTTTACCGTGTGAACCTGAAGGCCGCCCGCTGGATTGCGAATTGGCAGCAATCGGACGGGATGTTCTGGGGAGGACCGAACGACGACAGCTTCATTCCGCTGGGATACGCTGAAATCCCCCTGCTGGGGAGTGAATTAACTCGACGAGCCTGGCTGCGCTTTTACGAAGGGCTGGAGGAGAAGGGGATCTTCGCGGACGGGTATTGCGATATCTGGCCCATCGATCCGCTGCATATCACCGATTTCATTACGAGCCGAGGCCTGATGCTTGCGTTCGACCTGGGCGGGCCGAAGGTTTTTGAACGAGAACTGCGCACGACGGAACGATACACGGAACGGGTGAATGCAACGAATCGCCGACTGGCGGAGAACAATCTCCCGCCGCTGACCGGCGAAGAGAAGGATCACGACCGAAAGGATGTCACGTTAGTCGAGTGTATGGAGGCGGAAATTCTTGACTACTCCCGCACCCATGTTCAATGGTATTGGCGACAAACCGAGATCCCGCCGGTACATGAGATCCAGGACCGGGAGGCCACG
The DNA here is from genome assembly GCA_029568995.1 of Candidatus Omnitrophota bacterium. Taxonomy (GTDB): domain Bacteria; phylum Hinthialibacterota; class Hinthialibacteria; order Hinthialibacterales; family JAKPRU01; genus JAKPRU01. Next base: position 5,512 of record JAKPYU010000549.1, read on the forward strand.
GCCCGACGCATGATGGAACTGGCGCAGACCTGGGATGAGAATGCTCTATTCGGCTATACGGAAGCACTGATTCACACAGATACTCAGACCGGTGTCGGGCGCGATGAGCTGATCCGCGCGGCGCTGGGCGGGAGACTTCAGGGAAGGATCGAACCCCATCCGCATTCGATAGCCGTCAGCTGGGAAGGAACCGAGAACCCCGACCTGGCCCGCCTGGTCTCGTACGCCGATGAAAAGACATTGAAAGTAAACCTTTACAATTTCTCTACAAAAGCCGCCGAGATCACCATGCGCGTGTGGCGGCTGGAAAAGGGGCGATATGAAATCGCCATGGGGCCGGACCGGAAAGATGACGGGACAATCGACGGCAAGGAAACCTGGAAACGAACGGAGACCCTCCGCCGCTTCTCTACTGTGCCCCTGGAGATCCCCCCCCAGCGGAATGTGGCGCTCTGTGTGACACAAGTCGAATCTCTACCGGAAGAGAACGCGCTGCCGGACCTGGCGATTGACAAGGGAGATTTGCGGACTGTCGGCGAGGATACGTTGGAAGCAACGGTACACAATATCGGCGCGGCGCCGGCGCGGAATATTCGGGTAGAGGTGATTCGCCCGAACGGGAAGGCGGTTGCCTCGCAGACTATCGAAGAGATCGGAACGCCGACTACCGATTTCGCCGCAAAGAAATTAACGGTAACGTTTCGAGGGCTGTCATCCCCCGAGAAACTCGGCATTCGCCTCGATCCGAAGAACGACATCGCGGAGATTTTTGAGGAGAACAACACGGTGTTTCCGTGACGGATATGCCTTGGAGTGCGGGAGCGCAGCTCCCGCCTTTGCCAATCTCTCGCTTATTCGTGGGATTGAAGGATGACCGTGATGAAGAAAAGAAGAGAGCCATTAAAGAAATCCGGCTGGCGGAGAAAAGCGTAAAGCGATGATGTCGTTTCGCAGCGGTCGGCTACAGAGTCTTGTCATCCCGACGGGAACGGTCTGGTTAATCAACGATATCGCCGAAGGTAAAGGGCGGCAGGATCTCTACACAAGGCAGTCACTGCAGGTATTGAAAGCATTGCGGGAAATGGCGCTGGTGGAAAGCGTGGAATCCTCCAACCGCATTGAAGGGGTGACCGTGGAGCGGGACCGATTACGTCCCCTGGTGATTGGCCGCGCCAGACCGCGCGACCGTTCGGAAGAGGAAATCCAGGGATACCGGAACGCTCTGAATCGTATCCACAAGAATCACTCCGACCTGGTGATCTCGCCCAACCTGTTTCTGGATTTGCACCACACCGTTCAGGAAGGCGCTGGAGATGCCGGGAAGTGGAAACGACTGGACAATGAGATTATTGAATTCCGGCAGGGGGAAGCGCCACGAATCCGGTTCCGCCCAACCCCGGCAAAGGAGACACGTCGGGCTGTGGAAGAACTCTGCCGGTTGTACCGACATGCCCTGGATCAGCAGAACGTTCCGCCATTGCTTGCCATCGGAGGGCTGATCTTGGATTTCCTGTGCATTCATCCGTTCCGCGACGGTAATGGGCGGGTTTCGAGGCTGCTCACCCTGCTGGCGTTGTATCAGCACGGCTACGAAGTGGGTCGGTATATCAGCCTGGAACGATTGGTTGAGGAATCCAAGGAAGATTACTATGAGGTCTTGCAGCGCAGTTCCGACGGCTGGCATGAGGGACGGCACGACCTGTTGCCATGGCTAAATTATTTTCTGGCTGTAATCCGGCGGGCCTATCGCCTGTTTGAGGAACGAGCGGGACAGATGGGATCTCCAAAAGGAGCCAAGGCGGAACGGGTGATGGCAGCCGTCCGGGAACAAGCGGGCGAGTTTCGTCTTGTGGAGATTGAACAGGCCTGTCCCGGCGTGGGCCGGGAATGGATTCGTACCCTGCTGTCCGACCTGAAAGCCAAGGGGGAGGTTTCCTGTCGAGGCAAAGGTCCTGCGGCCCGTTGGCGGTATCTGGGGA